>CAMBGQ010000018.1 GCA_945866215.1 Opitutus sp. GAS368
CACCGATCATCGCCTCCGGCAAATACAAGGCCATCCTCATCGACTGCCCGCCGGCGCTCGGCATGCTCTCGATGAACGCGCTCAGCGCGTCGGACCACCTCATCGTCGCCCTCCAGACGGAATACCTGGCGATGGAAGGCCTCGGCCAAATCCTCGGCGTGGTCGACCAGCTCAAGGCCGCCGGCGCGAGCGATAAGCTGACCGTCGGCGCGATCGTGATGACGATGCATGACAGCCGCACGAAGCTCTCCCGCCAGGTCGTCGAAGAAGTGAAGACCCACTTTACCGCCCTGGTGATGGACGCCATGATTCCGCGCACCGTCCGGCTCTCCGAGTGCCCGAGCCACGGCCAGACAATCTTCCAGTACGACATCCACTCCCCGGGCGCCGTCGCCTACGACGCGCTGGCCAAGGAGTTCGCCAAGCGCTTTGCGCTGAAGTGAGCGCGGCCGGCCAGCCGCGCGTCCGCCAGGTCCGGAGTTTCGAAGAACTCAGGTCCATGCGCTTCGCCGACGGCGTCAACGCGCTCTGCTGGGAACGCACGCTGCCTGGCGATTACGCCGAGGTCATTACGAAGCTTGGGCCCGGTGAAGGCATCGTGCCGCTCGACGACGAACGCATCCGTGCGCTCGAACTCAGCCCAGCTGGCCGGCTCGCCGCGGAAGTGATGCTAGCGGACCAGCAACTCCTGCGCGACCACGACCTCGCGCCGTCCCTCAACTGCGTCTACGACTGCGTGCGCGGACCCGACGCAGGCACAGTGCCGACGGACGTCACCTCCTTCCATGTCGACAGCGCGCCCGTCGAGGTCGATACCTGGCTCTGCACCTACCACGGCGCCTGTAGCGAAGGCCTCCGCAACGAGGATGCCGTACTCAAGGTCGAGGTCCCCGAGATCCGCGCGGTACTGGTCAAGGAATACGGAGGTGCGGACGACGCGGGGTTCGCCGAGTTCCTGCACGAACATAGCTACGACTCGCACTATGCCCCTAAGCCCGGTGCAACGCCCTACTCTTTCGGAACATTCGCGCTATGGCGCATCGCCACGCGCTGGCCTGGCAGCCCGGTTCCGCCCTGCATTCACCGCGCGCCGGAAAACCGCCCTGACTCACCGCGGCTGCTGTTGATCAGCTGAGTTACTTGACCAAGGTCAGCTTGGAAGGGTAACGGCGGTCGGCGTTCCATTCGCCGAGGTAGATGTCGCCTACGGAATCCACGAAGAGATCATGGCCGTGCTTGAAGACCGGCTGGGCCTGGCTAAGCGGCTGGAGCTTACCGTCGACATATTTGGGCTCGTTGCCGCCGGGCGCGCTGAGGACCTTCTTTGTGATCCGATCCAGCACGAGCAGGAAGCCCGACTGCGCGAGGCGCTTGCCCTTGGCATCTTTGCTCCAGCAGACGGCGGTGTAGATCTTGTCACCGCGGAAGAAGAGCTGGCCGGCGAAAGCGCCGGGCAGCTCAAGGGTGTCGACATGTTTGCCGTCCAAAGTGAAAGCCTTGAGCTGATTCTGACTCCGCGAGGGCACCCAAACGAGCGGACCGCGCAGGTCGACGGCATCAATCGAGATGCCGTGCGCATTGCTGAGACTCGCGGCGTCCTTCGTGGGCCCGCCCCACTTCTTGATCAGTTTACCCTCGAGCGAGAACTCATAGATTAAATTCGAGCCGTAGCCGTCGGCGATGAGCAATGTGCCGGCCGGGGTCCAGGCCACGTCGCAAGGCATGAACTTGCCGTCGCTGAGGCCTAGCTCCTTCGGCGTCGGGAACTTGCGCACGACCTTGCCGTCGGTGGTCAGCAGCGTAACCCGACCTTCAACCGCGGAGGCATTCCATCCTTCGGCGGCCATATGCCAGCCAGAGTCGACGTGCACGAGATACTCTACGCCGTCTTTCTCGAAGATCTCCAGGCCGTGACCGCCACCGAGGCCGGCGCTGATTGAGCGGACATAGCGGCCGTCCTTCTCGAAGACGATGAAGTCGTTCTTTGGGTGGTCGGTGACGAGATAGATACGACCGGCCTTATCCTCGGCGAGCGCGTGCGAGTTCACCACTGGAGCCACCGCCGGATCGGCCTTGGCCCATTGGAGGTCGAGGGAATAGCGGGCGGGGCCGTGGCCGAGGGCGTCGCGGTTATCCTGGGCAAATGACTGCAGGCAGGCCAGAAGGGCGAGAAAGTGCGTGAGACGGGTCATGGAAATACCCATGTCTGCGGACCAGCCGGAATCAAGGCTACGTCGAGGCGCGGCTTGCTTCGCCCGCGCGGACTCCCCTTGCCATCGTCGGCCGGCGGGGTTGGATGAGTTAGCCCCATGCTCCGCACATTCCTCCGGCTGCGTCCTTATTTTTACGGAACCTTCCTGGCCGTCATCCTGACGGTGAACTGGTCGAACGAGTGGAATGTCGAGGTGCGACGCCTGCCGGCGGAGATTTATGAACGGTGGATTGTGCGCGTGAATCCCAAAGCCTCCCCCGCGGAACTGCTGAAGCTCGCCGAGGGTGGGAACAGCATGGCCCAGTATGTCTACGCGCTCCGGCACACCCCTTACGCACCGGTTGACCTCCAGATCAATGAGGACAAAGTGAACGCCTTCAAATGGACCCTGAAAGCAGCGGAGGGCGGTCACTCGCGGGCCATGGCCGTGGCGTCCTTGTATTACTTCCGCGGTGATGGCACCTCGAAGGATGTCGCCAAAGCCAGGGACTGGGCGGAGAAGTCCGTGAAAAAAGGTCAGTCCATGGGTTACCGCATGCTCGGCGACCTCGCGAAAAAGGCAGCCGAGGACCAAAAGCCAGCGCCGGAGGACGCCCGCTACAAGCACAAGCTCGTCGAATATGAAAAGGCGATGAAAGAAGCCTACGCGCATTACGAAGATGGGTCCGCCCGCGGCGACCGGGTTGCGCTTCGCATGATGTCCGAAGGCCATGAGAAGGGAGTTCCCGGCATGCCCCGCAACTACCGGCTGGCGCAGGAATACCTTATCCGCGCGGCGATGCTGCGTGACAACATTTCGATCCGCCGCCTTGCCGACCGTTATGAAACAGGCGAACGACTCGACGTCGACCTCACCCAAGCATACGTCTGGCGGCTGGTCCTGGTCGAACTGGAACGAAAGCCCAAGGACGACGAAGCCCTCACGGGGCTGGAGAAAAAGATGAAGCCCTCGGAAATTCGGACCGCTCAGGCAGAGGCCAAGAAAATCTACGACAAACTGCCCACCGAAGCGGCGGACGCTTTGACGATGCTCCGCGCTTCGCGTTGACGCATGACCCCTGCCCAGTTGAAGGCTTCGGCCGAAGCCGACGCGCAGCCACCCCTCGGGTTATCGCGCGAAGCGCAGTCACTCTGGTTCATCAAGAAGGGCGACTGGGAAGCGGCCCATGATATCGCCCAAGCTATCGAGACCCCGACCGGCGCCTGGCTCCACGCCCTCCTCCACCTCATCGAAGGCGACCTCGGCAACGCCCGCTACTGGTTCGCCGAAGCCGGCCGGCCGGTGAAGAAACTATCACAGGTCGACGAACTCTGGGACGAAATCGCCGAAGTGGTCCTCCGGTGAGGGGTTGGGTTTGACGCTTCCGGTCTTCCCGCCTCGATAGCGACATGTCCGCCCAGCCACGCCGTGCCCTGACCGGCGTGCCCCCGCACGCCTGGGCCGTCTGCGCCTGCTCGGAAGGCGCCGAGCGCAGCGTGATCGTCTTCCTGGCCTCGAACCTCGGCGCGGCGGAGACTTTTGCCGAAGAGACCGCGCAACTCCTGACGTTGCTCAACGCCGCCCACCCGGTCGCCCGCACGCTGACTGAAGCCGATGCGGCCGTCCCCGCCTTCGAGGCCGATTGCGACCTGCTTGGCGTGCTCTCGCTGCTGCGTCATGGTGGTCACAACGCGCGCCGGCCGCTGCTCATCGCCTGCACGCCTGGCTCACTCTCCCGAAGCTCGCCCGCGCCAGAAGCTACAGCCAAGGCCGAGATGATCGTCCGTAAGGGCGAGAAACTTACGCTACGGGATTTCGCGCGACGCCTCGCCGAGGATTTCGGCTACGCGCACGAAGCGCTCTGCGAGCAACCGGGGGAATATGCGCTCCGCGGCGGCATCCTCGACGTCTATCCACTGAACGCCCAGATGCCCGTGCGCATCGACCTCTTCGGCGATACGGTCGAGTCGCTCCGCCCTTTCGATCCGGCGACACAACGCAGCGAAGGCGAAGTCGACGGACTCGTCATCTGCGCGCCGCGCGATGATTCCGGATCGGCGCCCGAAGCCCCCTTCTTCCGCCACCTGCCGTCCGACGCGCTCATCGTCTCGGTCGACCGCTGCCATGAAGACGTGCTTTGCGCCGAGCTGGCTTCGGCCAAGGTCGACGAACTCATCCTCGAAGAGACCGATGACGCTCCGCTCGGCTACGCCGCCCTCGCCCTTGAATCCACGCCCGCCGAATCCCTGCTCATCGGCTCCGCCACAGATAGCGCCGAGACGCGCCCTGCCCTATTACGGGCCGCCGCCTCGCTGGCGAAGGACGGCCGCCCGTGCCTGCTCGCGGGCGATACCGACGGCTCCGTCGACCGTCTGAACGCCGACGTCGCTGGCGCAAAGATTCGCGGCTTCGCGCCGCGCGTGATTCACGGCCGCTTCGGCGGTGGCGTGCTCCTCGCCCCCAGTAAACTGCCGGGACTCCTTAAGGACGGACTGCTGTTACTCACGGAGCGCGAGCTCTTCGGACGCCGCAAACGTCCGCTCGCCGTCCTACCCCGCCGGCGGACCGCTACCCGCGCCGCCGTCGGCCGCGCACTTGATTTCGGCGAGCTCGCCGATGGCGATGCCCTTGTCCACGCGACGCAAGGCATCTGCCTCTTCCGAGGCATCAAGGCCCACGAGCACGATGGACGGACCGAGGATTTCATCGGGCTCGAGTTTAGAGACAAATCGATGCTGCACCTCCCCGTGCGGGAGTCGCACCTGCTCACGCGCTACATCGGCATTGGCCGTGCGCACCCGAAGCTCTCCAAACTTGGCGGAGGCGGGTGGGAGAAATCGCGCAAGGCCGCCGAGAAAGCGACGGTCGACCTGGCCGCACAGTTGCTGGCCATGCAGGCTACCCGCTCGACCCAGCCCGGCATCACGCATCCCAAGGACGCGGATAACGCGTGGATGGGGGAGTTCGAGCGCTCCTTTCCGCATCGCGAGACCCCCGACCAAGCGCGCGCGATCATCAACGTGAAGACCGACATGGAAAGGCCCGCGCCGATGGACCGGCTCGTCAGCGGAGACGTCGGCTTCGGCAAGACCGAAGTTGCCTTGCGCGCCGCCTTCAAGTGCGTGCTCGGCGGTCGGCAGGTGGCGATCCTCGCGCCCACGACGGTCCTCGCGCAGCAGCACTTCGAGAGCTTCAAAGAGCGCCTCGCCCGCTGGCCCGTCTCCGTCGAACTCCTCAGCAGCTACCGTACCGCTAAGCAGAAGGCCGACGTCCGGGCGCGCGCCGCGGCGGGTACGGTCGACGTCGTCGTCGGTACGCATGCCCTACTCTCGGACGGCACGAGCTTCGGCCGGCTCGGCCTCGTGATCATCGATGAAGAGCACCGCTTCGGCGTGCGCCACAAAGAGCGACTCAAACAGCTGCGGACCGAGGTCGACGTCCTCGCCATGAGCGCCACGCCCATCCCGCGCACGCTGTACCTCGCGCTCGTCGGCGCCCGCGACCTCAGTGTCATCGAGACACCGCCGCGCGAACGCCTGCCGATTCGCACCGTCGTGCGCAGTTACGATGAAAAACTCGTGCGGGACGCCGTGAAGGCCGAGCTCGCCCGCGGCGGCCAGGTCTTCTATCTGCACAACCGCGTCGAGACAATCCAGGCCGTCGCCGAACGCCTCGCCGCCCTCCTGCCCAAGGCGCGCATCATTGTCGGCCACGGCCAAATGCCCGCCGGACAGCTCGAGGAGGTCATGGCGGCGTTCGTCGCCGGCGAATATGACGTGCTCGTGTGCACGACCATCATCGAGACCGGCCTGGATATTCCTAACTGCAACACCTTGATTATCGAAGGGGCCGACCGTTTCGGCCTCGCGCAGCTCTACCAGCTGCGCGGCCGCGTCGGCCGGTTCAATCGCCAAGCCTACGCCTACCTCTTCCTGCATCGTCATGCCGCGCTCGTCGGCACGGCACACCGGCGCCTATCGGCTATCCGGCAGCACAACCAGCTCGGGGCCGGGTTCCGCATCGCCATGCGCGATCTCGAGCTGCGCGGCGCGGGCAATATCCTCGGCGCGGCCCAAAGCGGCCACGTCGCGACCGTCGGCTTCGACCTCTACTGCCAGCTCCTGCGGCGCAGCGTCGCCAAGCTCCGCGGCGACAAGGGAGCGGTCATCGACCGCTGCGAAGTGCAGCTCGACTTCATCGACCATACCCAAGCGGCGCTCGGTACCGAACAGACGAATAGTAGCGATGGCGAAGTCCCGCTGCTCACCGCCACCCTGCCGGCCGACTGGATTCCCGAAACCCGCCTACGTATCGAGGCTTTCCGCCGCGTCGCGCTGGCGCTGGACGCCGCCGAGGTGGCCGAGCTCCGCGCCTCGCTCAAAGACCGCTATGGGAAGCTCCCTCCCGAAGCGGAGGCCCTGCTCAGCCTCGCGGAGATCCGCTGCCTGGCGGAAGAGAAAAACGTCATTTCGGTGACGACTGATGGCGCCGTCATCCGTTGTCTCTCCGCCGCCGATGGCCGCGCGCCCGCGCCGATTCTGGTCGGCAACCGGTTTCCCCGCTTGACCGTGCGAGACCCTCTGCGGAAACTGAAGGAAATCCGAGGTTTCCTCTCCCGACTACCCGCTCCCACCGCCCGATGAAATCTTTCCTCCGCTCCTGCCTGCTCGTCCTGACCGCGACCGCCACGAACGCCCAAGACAAGCAAACCACGCTGGAAGAAGCCGCCGCCAAGCGCTGGTCCGAGGAACGCGTCGACCGCATCGCCGCGGACGCCGACGGCAACGGCATCACCACTTCGGACATCCGCCGCCAGATCGACCCGATCGTCGGGCAGATTCGCACCAGCACCCGGACCGATGCCGAGTTTTCCAAGGCCGTCAACGACCTCGCCACCGAAGCCTTGATAACCATCGCCAACCGCCTGCTCATCATCGCCGAATTCCGCGCTTCCGGCCGGCTGCCCGACTCCTTCATCGACGCCGATATCGAGCAGACCATCCGCCGTGATTTCGGCGGCGACCGCAACCGCTTCGTAGCCTCGTTACGTGCCTCGGGCACCACGCCTCTCGCCTACCGTAAGCGTATCGAAGAGCAAATCATCTTCAATTACATGCTCGAGCAGGTCCGCCGCACTGCGGGGGACGTCAACCCAGGGAAGATTCTCGAATACTACGAAAAGAATAAGGCTGACTTCGCTCGTAAGGAGCAGGTCAAGTTTCGGCAGATCACGATCACACAAGGAGCGGCCGAGACGCCCGCGGAGACCGCTGCCCGCGCCGCCGCCTTGGTCGACGCCCTGCGCCATCCGGCGAAAATCGCCGCCACCCTGGAACGATTTAAGGTTGCTGGTAAGCCGATCAGCGGGACGCCCACCTTCGCCGATGTCGCCGCCCGCGTAAGCTCCGATGACTTAGCGGGCAAAGGCGGCGATGCCGGCTGGCGCGAACTCGGCGACCTCAACCAGACCGTCACCACCGCGCTCAAGGCCTTGAAAATAGGCGAAGTCTCCGACCCCTTGAAATTCGATGTCGGCGCCGCACCAATCTACGTGATCGTCAGTCGGGAAGCCGACCGCCCGCAAGGCTTCGCCACCCTCGATGACCCGGAGGTCATGGCGGAGATCGAAGTCAAGGTTCGGCAGGTAAACATGAAGATTGCCGTCGATCGTTGGATCGATGACCTCCGCGCCAAACACCTGATACAAGTCCGCTGAGATGAGCGCCCCTCCCGGCGTCTCGGTGACCGATACGACGACCGCCGAACCTTTCGCCTGCCGCGCATTCCCGCGTCGTTGCGCGGGCGTACTCCTCCATCCTACCGCCCTGCCGGGCGATGGCCCCGTCGGCTCGCTCGGCGCCGAAGCCCGTCGCTTCGTCGATATCCTCGCCACCGCCGGGTTCTCCTGGTGGCAGGTCTGCCCGCTTGGTCCGACCGGCTATGGTGATTCACCCTACCAGGCCCTCTCCGTCTACGCCGGCAACCCCTACCTGCTGGACCTCGCCGACCTCGTCGCGCGCAAGCTCCTGACGCCGGACGAGCTCGTCTTACTCCGGCGCGGCCGCGACGAGCGCACGGACTATGGGCGCCTCTGGAACCAACTACGCCCCGCGCTCCAGCTCGCTGCCCGCCGCGGCGCCTTAACCCTGAGGCAGAACGCCGCGTTCGCCCGCTTTCGCGAAAAACAGGCGGAGTGGCTCGGGGCCTGGTGCCGATTCTCCGCGCTGCGCGAGGCGAACGGCTTCACCGCGCCGAATCGGTGGACGATCAACGAAGCCCCCGCCGGTCTCGTCGCCGAGGCCGAGGTGCTGCAGTTCCTTTTCGCCGAGCAATGGCGATCCCTTCGCGAATACGCGCTGGGCAAAGGCATCCGCTTCTTTGGCGACGAACCCATCTACGTCGCGGCCGACGGCTGCGACGCTAAGACGCGTCCCGAACTCTTTCAGCTCGACGAAGTCGGACGCCCGCTCGTCGTCGCCGGCGTGCCGCCCGATTACTTCGCCGCGGACGGTCAACTCTGGGGTAACCCGCTTTACGCATGGGAGCGGCACGCCGCCGACGGCTTTGCCTGGTGGAAGGCGCGCGTGCATCACGACCTCGAACTCTTCGATGCGATCCGCATCGACCACTTCCGCGGCATCCACGACTTCTGGAGCGTGCCCGCCGGGGCGCCCAATGCCCGCGAAGGCCAATGGTTCGATGGCCCAGGGCTCGCCTTCACTAGCGCGCTGGCCGGGCTCCCGCTCGTCGCCGAAGATCTCGGCCTGCTCTCGCCCGGCGTCGATGTGCTCCGCACGGCCTCAGGCCTGCCCGGCATGTCGGTGATGCAGTTCGGCTTCGGCGGACCATCCGCAGGTAATCCGCACTTTCCGGCGAACATCACGCCCGACCGCGTCGTTTACACTGGCACGCATGACAACGACACCGTCGTCGGCTGGTATGCGCAGGCCTCCACCGAGGAACGCACGCGCGTCGAAGCCGCCTTCGGCCCGATGGAGACGCCGCATATCACGCTATCCGAAGCCGCGCTGGCCTCGCCGGGCATCGCCGCCTTTATTCCCGTCCAGGACCTACTCGGACTAGGAGCCGAGGCCCGCTTCAATACGCCTGGCGATCCTCAGGGTAACTGGGCCTGGCGCATGAGCGACCTGCAGCTGACCACGCTTGCGGCGGCCGCGGGCGCATGGCGACAGCGGCTCAAGGCCGCACACCGGCTCAGCGCGTAAGCCGGCGGTATTTCGGGCGGCGGGGCGTATCGGACTCAAGGCCGAGGCGCTTACGCCGGTCTTCAAGGTAGTCGCCGTAGTTACCCTCGTGCCACACCACGGTGCTGTTGTCCTCGAAGGCGAGGATATGCGTGGCGACGCGATCCAGGAACCAGCGGTCGTGCGTGACAATCACCGCGCAGCCGGCGAAGCCCTCGAGGGCGTCCTCCAGCGCGCGGATCGTGTTTACGTCGAGATCGTTGGTCGGCTCGTCGAGCAGGAGCACGTTTGCACCGGCCTTGATCAGGCGAGCGAGGTGAATGCGATTTCGTTCACCGCCAGACATCACCCCGACCTTGCGTTGCTGCACGTCGCCCGTGAAGCCAAAGCGCGCCGCATAGGCGCGGGCCGGCACCATGATCTTGCCAAGGTGAACCATGTCCTGCCCGTCGGAAATCGCGGACCAGAGGGGCGCGTCCGCGGGAAGCGAATCGCGGGACTGGTCGACGTAGGCGAGCTTGACCGAGTCGCCGACGGTGAGTGTACCCTTGTCGGGCTTCTCCTGTCCGGTGATCATGCGGAAGAGCGTCGTCTTTCCCGCGCCATTGGGGCCGACCACGCCCACGATGCCACCGGCCGGAAGGGTGAAGTTTACGTCTTCCATCAGGATGCGGTCACCATAGCCTTTGGAGAGGCCGCGGGCTTCGATGACCGCGCCGCCGAGACGCGGTCCGGGCGGAATCCAAATCTCCGCCGTCTTTTCCTGCAAATTCTGGTCCTGCGTGAGCATCTGCTCATAGGCGCGGAGGCGGGCCTTGTTCTTGGCCACGCGGGCCTTGGGCGAGGCCGCAGCCCACTCGCGCTCGCGCTCCATGGAGCGGGAACGGGCAGCGGACTGCTTCTCCTCCATCTCGAGGCGCTGCTGCTTCTGCTGGAGCCACGAGGAGTAGTTGCCTTTCCAGGGGATGCCGCGCCCGCGATCGAGCTCAAGAATCCAGCCGGCGACGTTGTCGAGAAAGTAGCGGTCGTGCGTGATCGCAATGACCGTGCCCTTATAACTCTGGAGATGCCGCTCGAGCCAGGCCACCGTATCGGCGTCGAGGTGGTTGGTCGGTTCGTCGAGCAGGAGGATGTCCGGCTCCATCAGGAGGAGGCGACAGAGCGCCACGCGACGCTTCTCGCCGCCGGAGAGCGCGGAGACCACCGCATCGCCGGGCGGGCAACGCAGGGCCTCCATCGCCATCTCGATGCGGGCGTCGAGGTCCCAGCCGCCGCGCGTATCGAGGATGGTCTGGATCTCGCCTTGGCGAGCCAGGATGCGCTCTTGCTCCTTCGCGTCATCGGTCTCCGAGACCTTGACGAACGTCTCGTCATACTCCTCGAGCAAGGCCTTCATCGGACCCGCGGCCTGCATCACGCAGGCCTGCACCGTGAGGTGCTCGTCGAGGCGCGGCTCTTGGGCGAGGTAGCCTAGCGTGTAGCCAGGCACCTGGCTAATCGCGCCGTCGAATTCTTGGTCCTCACCGGACATGATTTTAAGCAACGTGGATTTACCGGAGCCGTTGAGGCCGAGGACGCCGATCTTGGCGCCGTAGTAATAGGATAGAGAAATATCGCGGAAAACGGGTTTCTTTTCGAAGGACTTCGTCACCCCCGTCATCGTGAAGATTACTTTTTCGTCAGCCATAGGGGAAGGTTTCGGGAAGACCCCCGGGGGGCAAGCGGAACCCTCGCGACCAGGGCTCCGAGCGCACTTGACATCCGGGTGGGGGTATCCAAGGTAAGCCTCAGTTCACCTTTACCGAGGTGGGTCCTGCCGGACCCGCTTTTTTTGTCCCCAAATCATTTCACCGCCAACCCGCACCCACCATCATGAGCGTCGATATCAAACCCTTCCTCCAATATCTCGAAAAGGAGAAGAACATCAAGAAAGAGGAGGCCTGCGCCCTCATCGTGGAGGCCATCAAGTCCTCCGTCGAGAAATCGGTCATGGCTGGCCAGAATGTGGAGATCAACGCCGACCCTGTCTCCGGCAAGCTGGAAGCCTTCGTCGTCCTGCGCGTGACCGACTCCGTCTCGGACCCCTTGCAGGAGATCAACCCTGTCGCCGCCTGTCTGATCGATGAAGAGGCCAAGGTCGGCCAGGAAGTCCGCAAACCCATCAACGTGGCCGACCTCGGCCGCATCGCCGCCAAGACCACCCAGCAGCTGCTCAACCAGCGCTTCCGCAAGATCGAGAAGGACCAGGTCTTCCTGGAATATAAGGACAAGGTCGGCGACATCGTCACCGGTACCGTCCGGCGCACCGAGCGCGGCAACGTCGTCATTGAGCTCGGCACCGCCGAAGCCATCCTCACCCACAAAGAACGCTGTCACGGGGACGAATTCCGCACCGGCGACCGCATCCGCTGCCTCCTCCTCGAGATCCGCGAAGACCCGCAGCGCGGCCGCGAGTTCGTGCTCTCCCGCGCCAACCCCGCGTTCGTCCGCCGCCTCCTCGAACTCGAGGTCGCCGAAATCGCCGACAAGACCGTCACGATTGCCGCCATGGCCCGCGACCCGGGCTACCGCACCAAAATCGCCGTCGACTCCCGCGACCCCAAGGTCGACCCCGTCGGCGCCTGCGTTGGCGCCCGCGGCGCTCGCGTCCGTAATATCGTCAAGGAACTTGGCGGCGAGAAGATCGACATCATCCGCTACCATGCTGAGCCACTCAAGCTGCTCGAGGAGGCCATCCGCCCGGCCAAGCCGCGGAATGTCCGGATCGACGAGCGCAGCCGCTCCATTTTCTTCGAAGTGGACGAAGACGACATGCGCATCGCCATCGGCAGCAAGGGACGCAACGCCCGCCTGACCTCCAAGCTCATGGGCTGGGGCCTCAACATCCAGAAGGCCACGCACGCCGCCGAAAGTTTCGAAGCCAAGGCCGGCGACGCCGCCGTTCGCATCGCCGATCAGCTCGGCCTCCCAGCTGAGTTGGTTGCTAAGTTCGTGGGCCTCGGCATCTCGAGCGTCGAAGCCCTCGAAGGCGCGACCGTGGAGGATTTCAAAGAAAGCGGCATTCCGACCGAAGAGGTCGAAGCCGTCCTCGCCGCCTACGCCAAGGGCCGCCGCGCTTAATCTTCCCTTCCACCGCCGACCCCTTCGCACGCACACATGACCGAGAAGAAGAAACCTGAAGCCAAAAAGCCAGCGGTCACGCAGCGCTTCAGCGATGTGGCGAAGGATCTCGGCATCGAGGTCAAGGCGCTGATTGCATTGGTCGACGAGTTCGTGCTGGCCCGGCCCGACTTCAAGGACTACGTCTACACCGAAGGAAAGAAGCCCGCCGCCTCGAGTAACTTCGGCAAGACCTACCGCGAGGAGTTTCTGGCCTTCGCCGCCGACAAGCTCCCGAAGAAGCCCGAACCCGCTCCAGAGCCCGTTGTCGAAGCCCCCAAGGCCCCTGAGCCGGTCAAGCCCCCGGTCGTCCCCGCTGCTTCAATCGCCAAGGCCAGCTCTCCGCTGCCTGTCAGCATGCCGCCGCGTCCGCTGATCACCCCGACCACCAAGCCGCCGGCCAGCCCTGCCATCCCGCGCCCGACGATCACCCCGACGACGGGCAAGGCTGACCTGCCCCCCATCGTCATCAGCAACGCACCTCCGCCCTTACCCAGCCGGCCAGCCAACGTCCCGCCGGTCGCCCGACCGCCCCTAGCCCCGATCGTCAACCGCCCCGCCGCCACCGGCAGCCAAGCCGCCCCAGGCAGCAAAGGGGCGATCACCGTGCGGCCGCCAATCGTCGTGCGCGACTTCGCGATCGCGCTCAACCTGAAGCCCTTCCAAGTCATCGGCAACCTGATGGAGCTGAACAAAGTCGTCAGCGTCTCCTCCGTCATCGAAGAAGCCGATGCCCGCACTGTCGCCGAACGTCACGGCTTCACGCTGGAAATCCGCCACCGCGGCGAAGGCGCCCAGCCCGTCAAGAAGATCGAGAAGCCCGTCGAAGACGATCCTGCGCTCATGACCGGCCGCCCGCCCGTCGTCTGCGTACTCGGCCACGTCGACCACGGCAAGACCACCCTCCTCGACTTCTTCCGCAAGACCAACGTGGTCTCGGGCGAAGCCGGCGGCATCACCCAGCACATCGGCGCCTACTCTGTCACCTACCAGGGCGAGAAGGCCGAATATAAGGGCAAGACTGTCACCTTCCTCGATACGCCCGGCCATGCCGCCTTCGCCAAGATGCGCGAGCGCGGCGCCTCCGTCACCGACATCGCCGTGCTCGTGGTGGCGGCAGACGACGGCTTCATGCCGCAGACCGAGGAGGCCCTCAAGTTTGCCCAGAAGCACGCCAGCGCCATCGTGGCCGCAATCAACAAAGTCGACTCCAAGGGCGCCAACATCGACCGCGTGAAGCAGCAGATGCAGCAGCGCAGCATCACCCCTGAAGACTGGGGCGGCGAGACCATCACGAGTCCCGTGTCCGCGCTCAAGGGGACCGGCATGACCGAGCTCCTCGAATCCATCCTACTGCAAGCCGAAGTCCTCGACCTCAAGGCCAACGCCAAGTGCCCCGCGCAAGGCGTCGTCATCGAATCCCAAATGGAGACTGGCCGCGGTCCGACCGCGACCGTCATCGTCCAGAAAGGCACCCTCAAGCCCGGCGACTCGTTCGTCTGCGGTGAGACCTGGTGCAAGGTGCGCGCGCTCGTGGACGAGCGCGGCAACCGTATGCCGTCCGCCACCCCGGGGGCTCCGGCGCTCATCCTCGGCTGGGACGCTGTCCCCGCTCCCGGCACGAAGTTCAAGACCGTCAAGAACGACCGCGAGGCCCGCGAGATTGCCGAAGAGGCCGCCCTCGCCGCCCGTAAGGCCGCCGAAGCGGCCCAGCAGGCCCCGAACACGGGCGCCCGTCCGGGCATGTCGGACCTCGAGCGCCTCATGGCCGCGTTGGTCCAGGACAAGGAGAAAGTCCTGCGCGTGCTGCTCAAGGCCGACGTCAACGGCACGCTGGAAGCGCTCGAGGGCTGCCTTGTCGAAATCAAGTCCAGCAAGGTGCGCCTCGAGGTCGTCGGCGGCACGGTCGGACCCGTCACCCAAGGCGATGTGGCCCTGGCCGAAGCCTCCAAGGCCCTGATTGTGGCCTTCGACACCAAGCTCGAGACCGGCGTCCAGCCGCAGCTCAAGCGCACCGGCGTCCGCCTCATCACTCATGATATTATCTACGAGCTGATCACGCTCGTGAAGGAAGCCATGACCGAACTCCTGGACCCGGAAGTCCGCGAGAATAAGCTCGGCGCGGCCGAAGTACGCGCCGTCTTCCCGCTGGGCAAGGAGCACAAGGTCGCAGGTTGCATGGTCACCGAGGGCCTAATCCGTCGCGCCGCCAAGGCGCGCGTGGTGCGCGCCGGCAAGATCATCCACCACGGACCAGTCGAGACCCTGCGCCGCTTCAAGGACGACGCCTCCGAGGTTAAGGCCGGCTTCGAATGCGGCATCAAGCTCGGCGGCTACGACGAGTATCAGCCTGGCGACATCATCGAAGCCATCGAGATGCTGCAGACGCGCCCGTCGCTCTAAGCCCCATGTCGCAACGTCAGCTCCGGGTGGCCGAACTGGTCCAGCGCGAAGTCTCCACCGCGCTGCGTCAGAACTGGCCCACCGAGGCCGCGCTGATCACGATCACCCTCGCGAGCGCTTCCCCCGATCTCCGCCAATGCCGCGTCGGCTACGCCGTGTCCGGCGACGACGCGGAGCGTAAGCGGGCCCGCGCCTTCCTGAAGCGGGTGCGCACCGAGCTCCGCGCGACGGTCGGCGGCATCCTGCAGATGAAGCACACGCCCGACATCCTCTTTACGGAAGACGATGTCACCGGCGGCGTGGCCCGCGTCCAGGCCTTGCTGGACGAGTTAGACCGCAAGGACCGGACGCCGAAGCCTCCGGCCGACTAAGCCGACGGCGGCACGAGGTCGGGGAAATCCTTGAGCGCCTCGCGGACCACCGCAGCACGCCGGCGATCGCGGCCATCGCTGTCGAGCTCTTGACCAGCGCGCGCCTGCACGTGGGCGGGCTGACCTTCGATCATCAGCCGGTCAACGAGGTGGCGACGCTCCTCCGGGAGGCAACCCATGTCGCAGGCGAGCCGGAGGTGCGAGAGCATGTTCATCGCCTCGGAACTGGTGAGCAAACGGGCCGAGCGCAGCAGGCCAAGCGAACGGGAGAGCCGGTCAACGAACTTCTCGCCCTCTTCCTGCGCGAGCTTGCGGCGGGCGTTCCATTCCTGCTCGACCACGTTCTTAATCCAGCCACCGAGGTGCTTGAGGATCGCCTCCTCGGAAAGGCCGAGCGTCTGCTGGTTGGAGATCTGGAAGACATTGCCGGCGGCCTCGGTCCCCTCGCCCAGCCAGCCGCGGACCGCGAGGCCGTCTTGGTTGAGCGCACGGGAAACCTTATCCATATGGCCCGCCAGGCAGAGGCCCGGCAGATGCACCATCGCGGAAGCACGCAGGCCCGTGCCGACGTTGGTGGGGCAGGCGGTAAGGAAGCCGAGGCGATCCGAGAAGGCCAGTTTGAGCGAACCGCCGAGGGCGTCGTCGAGCTGTTCGGCGATGTGCCAGGTACCGCGGAGATGCCAGCCCGCCTTTACGACTTGGATACGGAGATGGTCCTCCTCGTTGACCATGACCGAGCAGGTCTGGTCCCGGCTGATGACGGCGGCGCCGCTCTTGCCGGCGGCGAGCTCCTTAGAGACGAGGTGGCGTTCGACCAGCACCGCGCGGTCGCGGTCGCCGAGTTCGCTCATGCGGACGACGTGGGCGCGGCGGAACTTGGGCAGGGCTTCGAGCGCGCCCACGCACTGGTCGGCAATCTCCTTGCGCTGCGGAATCTTGGCCCAGCCGGGGAAAGGCAGGCCTTCGAGATTACGCGCTAAGCGGATACGGGTACTGAGCACGACCGCTTGCTGCGCTCCCAAAAGGTGCGTGAGCTCGTTCTCGGCGGCGAGGATGTCTTCGACGGACATGGTCAGGAGGTTGCGAGCTGCTGCTCGATGACGGCGATCTCGTCGCGGAGGCGGGCGGCGACCTCGTAGTCTTCGCCCGTGATGGCTTTCTCCATCTCCCGACGGGCGTCGTCGAGGCGGCGACGCAGCCGGCCGACCGGCGAAGCGCCGGCAGGCGTGCGGCCGACATGGGAGGGCTCATGCTGGACCTTACGGAGCAGGCCGCCGAGGACGTCGCCGAAAGTCTCCCAGCAAGACGGACAGCCCAGGCGCCCGCGCTTGCGGAAATCGATGTCGGTGAACCCGCACTGCGGACAGATAAGGGTCGGCGCCGGGGAAGCGGTCGTCAGGGCGTCGGCCAGCTGAAAGACGGCCGGGTCCATGGCCCCTCCCTTTTGGGCGCAAGCCTCGCAGAGGTGCACCTTCGTGACCTTGCCGTGGACGACCTGAGAGAGGTGGACCGTGGCGGCCTCCTCGCAGAGCGAACACTTGAGTGGCTGGGACATCTACCTCCAGAGAATGGTCAGGCGTCCAATTGGCAAGGGCAAGCGGGGAGCGGGGTTTGACTTCATGCCCACCAGTCCCTTGATAGGAGGACGCCTGATGTCCTCCAAGCCACGCATCGTCATCACCGGCCTCGGTCTCACCGCCCCCAACGGGAATTCGCTGGGCGAGTTCCGGGCCAACCTGCTCGCCGGTAAGGCCCGGATTGCCGTGATCGATGTGCGCCACATGGGCAAGCACCCCGCCGGCGTCTGCGACTTCGACGTGACTAAGTGGCAGAAGCGGAAAGAAATCCGTAATGGTACCCGCGTCGGCTCCATCTCCATCTTCTGCGCCCGAGAGGCGCTCGGCGACTCCGGCCTGTCGTGGGAAAAAGTCGATAAGTCCCGCGTCGGTGTCTACCTCGGGATCACCGAACACGGCAACGTCGAGACCGAGAACGAGGTCCACAATCTCTCCCAGTTTGGGAACGACACCAAGTACTGGACCCACCATCATAACCCGCGGACCGTGGCGAATAACCCGGCGGGCGAGGTCACGATGAACATGGGCATCACCGGCCCGCATTACACCATCGGCGCGGCCTGCGCCGCTGGTAACGCCGGCCTCATCCAGGCGGCCCAGATGCTGCAGCTGGGCGAGGTGGATATCGCCTTCGCCGGAGGCGTCTCCGAATCCATCCATACCTTCGGCATCTTCGCCGGGTTCAAAAACCAAGGCGCCCTCGGAGCCCACGAGGACCCGACCAAGGCCTCCCGTCCATTCGACAAGAACCGCAACGGCATCGTCATCTCTGAAGGTGGCGCCATCTATGTCTTGGAGCGGCTCGACGACGCCCTCGCCCGGGGCGCCCGGATCATCGCGGAAATCGCCGGTTGGTGCATCAACTCCGACGCCACCGATGCCGTCCTGCCCAACCCCGAAAGACAGACCGAATGCGTCCGCATGGCTCTACAGCGGGCCGGGATGAAGCCTCAGGACATCCAAATCGTCTCCACCCATGCCACGGCCACGGCCTTGGGCGATATCCAGGAGTGCACCGCCCTACGCACGGTCTTCGCCGACTGCCCCGACACGAGGATTAACAACACCAAGAGCTTCATCGGTCACTGCATGGGAGCGGCCGGCGCCTTGGAACTAGCCGGTAATCTACCCTCTTTCATCGATAATTGGGTACATCCGACCATAAATATCGACGAATTAGACCCCGAATGCGCCTTACCGGGCCTCGTAATCAACCACCCGATCAAGGTACCCCGGGTCGACGCCATCCTTAATAATTCCTTCGGCATGCTCGGCATCAATTCCGCCCTCATCGTGAAGAAATATGAGGTTGCCTGACAGGGGAAGGATGTTTGAAACAAACCCTGCAAATATGACTAAAGACGACATCAAACAGGTGGTTTTGGGCATCATCGCGGACATCGCCCCGGATGAGAATCTGACCGCCGTCAAACCGGAAGTCCGCCTCCGCGACCAGCTCTCCCTGGATTCCATGGACTTCCTGGATATCGTCATGGAGCTTCGGAAAAAGCACGGCATCGAGGTACCTGAAGCCGATTACGTCCAGCTGGCCTCCCTCGACTCCTGCGCCAACTACCTGCACCCGAAGTTCGAAGCGAAGGGTAAGTAAGGACATACTCCCTTCGACTCGAGCACGACCGCCCCCAAGGCGGTCCTTTATTTGGTCAAGGTCGCAACCCCGCCCTCGAAGAGGTGTTCTAGATTTGCCGAACCCTCCAGTCCTCCCCACGCTCACTGCCGTGCCCGCCCACCGCGCCCTACTCCTTCTATCCTTTATCCTGACCGCCCTCCCGGTCTGGGGTGAAACCGTCCAGCTACGTCGCCCGGGTAACGCCACCATCATCACCTTCGAATATATCACCCTGGACGAAGAAGCCATCATGGTGAAGCGCCTCGATTCGGACGCCGTGCTGAACTACAAGTGGGAAGACCTCGACCTCGATTGGGTCAGCAAGAACAACCCCAAGCTCTGGGCCGAACGCCAGCAACTGCTGGCTGAGGCCAAAAGCTTAAAGAAGATGTCGAAGAAAGAGGCCGAAGTAGATCCCTTCGCCCAAGGAACCGCCGCCACGGATAACAAGTCCATGGTGAAGAACTTGCTGATTTCGCTGCAGGATGGACTGAAGGGCATGTCGCTATCCGCCAACCGGGTCGAGGTGGTCTGCTACGAGTTCCAGCTCGACGAAAATCTTTTCTGGCTCGCCTTCGACGAACTCAAACAAGCCAGCCTCCTTTCCGGCAAGGCGGAACCCTCGGCCCGCACCGAAGACGCCGCCGAGGAAAACAAGGACGCCAACTCCAAGACCAAGGCACAAGGTAAGTCGACGACGAAGACCAAGGTCCGGACGGCCGCGAGCACCGCCGCCGAGTCCGCTGCACGGAAGAGCCATGAAGGAGACTCCCGCCCCTATAACAGCCTCGGCTACCTGCGCATGCTCGCCGAAGGTGGCACCCGGGGCAAGCCGGTCTGGATGATGCTGCGGCGGGCCACCGCTGACCGTGGGACGATGTTGGCCATGTTGGAGAAATACGCCAAGTTATGCGGAGATCTATCCGTGCAGCCTCAGGCCGCAGCCTCCAAGACCGAGTTGGTCGTCCTCAAGAAGGCCCTCGAGAATTGCGCCGAGTCCCTCGCCAAGGTCAACCGCGAGAACAACGCCGTCGAGGCCCGCCTGCAGTCAGATTGCCGGACGCTGCTGGCCTTGGTGCTGCGCTGAGCCTCCCCGGGGCTACAGCAAGAGTCCGGCCGCCTTCTCGAAGGAAGACGGCCGGTTTGCAATGGTGGAGCCTATCGGGCTTGAACCGACGACCTCTTGCATGCCATGCAAGCGCTCTACCAACTGAGCTAAGGCCCCGTTAAATGGGAAGTTAAACAAAGGTGCCCGCACCGCTACGGTCAACGCTTTTTTCCCCACCCTGCCTAGTCTCTGGTTGCCAATAGGCGTTGGCGGCTTTGCCTTGCCCTCGTGGAAGAGTCCGAAAACCAGCCAGATCTGACCGAACAAGGCGCCGAAGCCCCGACCGATACCCCGGGCGGGCGGGCACCGGGCGGTCTCCGTATCGAAAAAGATTTCATCGAGTCCCTGCCGGTGGGCCAGTGGAACGGCCCAATCGAGCTGATCGAGTCCGAGAAGGACGCCGAAAAGGCCATCGCCGCCCTCGCGCGCGACCGCGTCGTGGGCTTCGACACCGAGACCAAGCCGTCCCATACCCGCGGCGAATATAACCTGCCCTCGATCCTGCAGTTAGCGGGGCAGCACCATATTTTCGTCTTCCGGCTCGACCACTGCGGCGGCATCCCCCTCGCCTTCCCCGTTCTCTGCAACGAACGCCAGGCTAAGGTCGGCGTCGCCGTCCGCGACGACGTCAAGAACTTGCGCGCCCGCGCGCCGTTCGATGACCGCGCGTTCATCGATATCGCCGACCACACCAAGAAGACGGGCCTCGTGAACACGGGGCTCCAGGCCCTCGCCGCGCATTTCCTGCGCCTGCAGATGAAGAAATCGAAGAAGGTCCAGACCTCCAACTGGGCCAAGCCGCTCGATGAACGTCAGATCCAATACGCCGCCAACGATGCTTGGTTCAGCCGCGAGCTGTTCCTGAAGCTCGAGCAGGACGGCCTGATCCCGCGGTTCGAATGAACCCCGAAGCCGCCCGCGCCGCCAAAGCGTTGGGATTGGACGCCACCCGTCGGCATATCTTCCTCTGTGTGAAGTCGACCGAGCAGACGTGCTGCGGCGGCGAACTCGCGGCGAAATCCTGGGAACACCTGAAGTCGCGGCTCAAACAGCTGGGGCTCGCGGAGCAAGGCGGTATCCAGCGGACCAAGGCGGACTGCCTGCGCGTCTGCGTCGCCGGTCCCGTCGCCGTGGTCTACCCTGAGGGCGTTTGGTACGGCCAGTGCACCCCGGAGAACCTCGACCGCATCATCACCGAGCATCTCGTCGGTGGGAAGATTGTCGGCGACCTCCGTATCGCTGGGCCTACTTCGGCTTAGTCTCTTTTTTCTTCGGGATGTCGACCTTCTGGGTCAGCGCCCGAAGCTTGGGATAAATTTCCGCGTAAGGCACATCTTGGATGGCCGTCCCTGATTTCACGGCCATCGCCGCCGCCACGCCGGCCGATTCACCGAGGATCATCCAGACGGGCTCCATGCGGATGGAGGTCATGGCGATGTGGCTGGCGGAGGCACACACGGGCACAAAGAGATTCGTACACTGCGCCTTGTTGGGGACAATTGAACGATAAGGAATGCGGTAGATTCCACGATGTTCTTCCTCGAGATAGAGCATGGAGTAGTAGCCGCCCATGAGGGCGACCTTACCGTCGAGCGGTACGGTGGCGTAAGGCCACTCGTCGACGCCATAGGAAGCCAGGCCGACGGAGTCGGCGGGACTGGTCCGTCCTTCCATATCCTTTTGGGTGACGACGTAATCGGAGATCATCCGACGCGCCTCGCGGACGTAGAGCTGGTGCGGATAGCCCTTGGTGTCATCGAAGGCTCCCTTCTCCAGACCAGCGCTGAGGGCGATTTCCTTCTGCTTCGCCGGCACCGACGGATCGGTCCGCAAGAAGTGAGTCATGCCGCGGACAAAATCCTGCTGCTCCTTCCAGATGCGGGCTCGGGTCGCGTAATCGCCGTCGGGATAGCCGGCGTTATGACCGTAGTTCGTCGGCGCGAACAGGGCGCGCGCGAGGTTACCCGCCCCCCCGGAATAGACCCGGCCACCGCTCTTCTCCCAGCCATCTAACTTGGCGCGCAACACGCGACCAGAAAGAATATCCACGTCCTGCTGGAAGGCTCGACGATAAAGCTCGAACTGCTTCGGGTCGTAGTTGGCCGGCGGCTCGATTGGCAGGCTCTCGCCCTTGAAGACGAAGCGCCAGCGGAAGCCATAGCCCATGGTAAGCTTATCCGCTTCGCCGACCGGAGCAACGGGAGTCGACTGCAGGCCTGGCAACAGGCCGCTCTGCGGGTCGCCAGCCTTCACGTAAGGATCAATCGCGTAGACCGACATCGGCGGCTGCGCGCCAGCCAAGTTTTCGCCGTACGTCGACTTTGCCTCGCGGCCGAAAGTATACGCGACGCCAGAGCGGGCCATGAGGTCACCCTCGTAAGAGCAATCGATAAAGACCTTCGCCGCGACGACGCGGGCGCCGGCTTTCGTGGGCGCCGCCGGCGGGCAGCCAGTTTCATCGAACGGTGCCAGATCTAAGCTGATCGAACGGATTCGGCCATCGGCCTTCTCGACGGCGCTGACCCGATGCTCGAAGAGCACGGTGACACCAGCGGACTTAAGCATCTCGGCAAAGACCGCGCGATACTGTGCATCGTTGTAGTCCTTCTTCAGGATTGGACGGGTCGAGCCGCTCACGGCCTCTTCGCGCCCCCAGTCGATATGCATCAGGCCTCCGCCAGTCATGCCACCCAGCCACCGGCTCGGCTCGATTATAATGACCTTCGCGCCTTCCTTCGCAGCGGCGCACGCCGCCATCACCCCGCTGGCGGTACCGCCATAGACGCACACATCATGGGAACCCTCCGCCGATAGCGGGCTCATCCAAGCAAGCAGGGCGGCGAGAAAGCGCATGGGAATAATCTTTGGATAGGGTGCCCGCCCCCAAAGTCAAAGCGACTTACTTCAGGGCCTTCTCGATGGCCTTCGCAAGCTCCGCGGAGCCGGGCTCGACGCCCGAACCATACCGGGCGAGCAGCTTGCCGTCGGCGCCAATGAGAAATTTGGAGAAGTTCCAGTCCACGGGGCCAGGGTGGCCGGCATCCTTGCCCATCAACTTCTCGAACAAGGGATGAGGGTCGTTCCCCCGGATGGCCACCTTGGCGTAGATCGGGAAGGTCACGTTGAAGTTCGTCTGGCAGAATTTCAGGATTTCTTTTTCCGTGCCGGGCTCCTGTCCGCCGAAATCATTGCACGGGAAACCAGCGACCACGAGGCCCTGCTCCTGGTATTTTTTGTAAAGCGCCTGGAGACCATCATATTGGCGGGTGTAGCCGCAGCGGCTGGCGACGTTGACGACGAGCCAAACCTTGCCGCCTTGGACCGCGCCCAGCGTGGTCGCCTTGCCGTCGGTGTCGTTGACCGGGACGCCGAGGAGTCCAGGGGGCTTGTCTTGAGCGAGCAGAGAGGTCATGAGAAGAGTCAGGGTCAGGGCGATGAGACGCATGAAATGATGATGACCGCAACCCGCCCCAAGGCAAGTCGCCCTGATTATTCGTCGGTGAGATCTTCGGGCCAGACGGTGGCCAAGACCGCCCGGAAAGCGTCCGCCTCGACCAAGGTGTCTGGCCGCTCGATGATCTCGATGCAACCCGCGCTCTCCCAATGCTCGCCTTCCTTCTTCACGTTCCAAAAAGCCAAGGCCAAGGCCTGCCAGAGGGCGAAGCCCGCCAGCTGGCCGCGGGGCAGCCAGGCGACGGCCACGGTCACGTCCTCGGTCCAATCGGACTCCTCCCAGAGAACATCAAATTTACCGCACTCACTGGGTCCGAGAAACTGCGTCACGAACTCCGTATGCTGGGGACCCGCATCGAGGAAGTAACGGCAGGCCACCTCGCGCGCGGCGGGTTCGAGATCTTCGCCGCCGTCGTCATGATAGGTGAAAGGCTCCGCCATGCCTCACGGTCGGAGGCCGAAGCGATTTCGGCAAGTCAGGATTCTTTGCGAGCACACCAAGCGAGCAGCAACCAGCCCGCGATGAGGAGCGAGCCCCCGATCGGCGTGATCGCGCCAAACCAGCGAGGAGCACCCAAGGCCATGGCATAAAGCGTCCCGGCGAAGATCAGCGCGCCGGCGGCCCACAGGCGCGCCGGCCAGACGGAGCGGACGGCGATTGCCCCGACGGCGACCGCATGGGTCAGCAGGTAGAACGTCGCCGTCTCCCACCAGCCACCGGCCTCGGGAATCAAGGCGAGCCGCTCCTTCAGGCCGTGGGCACCGAAGGCTCCCAGCGCGATTGCGATCGCACCAAGGAGGCCCGCGGTGACCAAGCGGCCCATCGCTCAGGCGCCGGTATCGGCGCCGCTCTTCTTCTGCGTGAAGACGAGGCCCTTCTCGCCGACCGAGACGATGACCGGCTCTTCCTTGTTATAGTCGTCGCGCAGGATGGATTCGGCCAGCGGGTCTTCGAGGAGACGTTCGACCGCGCGGCGAAGCGGGCGGGCGCCGTATTTCTCGTCCCAGCCGTTGTCGACCAGGTAGCCGCGAGCGGCTTCGTTGACCACGAGCTTCACGCCGAGGTCAAGGAGGCGTTTGGCCACCTTGTCGACCTCGATGTCGACAATCTTGGTCATGTGCGTCTTCGCAAGCTGCTGGAAGATGACGATGTCGGTGAGGCGATTAAGGAACTCCGGCTTAAAGGCGCGCTTGGTCTCCTCCATGATACGCTCCTTGAGCTTCTCGTAGTCGCGAGTGGAATCCACGCCAACGTCGAACCCGACGGAGTTATTCCGCTGCAGCACGTCAGCGCCGACATTGGAGGTCATGATGATAATCGTGTTACGGAAGTCGACGACGCGGCCGAGGGAGTCGGTCAGGCGGCCGTCTTCGAGCGCCTGCAGGAGGAGCTGGATGACGTCCGGGTGGGCCTTCTCGATCTCATCGAAGAGCACGACGGCGTAAGGCTTGCGGCGGACCGCTTCGGTGAGCTGGCCGCCTTCGTCGTGGCCGACGTAGCCGGGGGGCGAACCGATGAGGCGGGAGACCGTAAACTTCTCCATGTATTCAGACATGTCGATCTGGATGACCGCTTCCTTCTCGCCGAACATACGTTCGGCCAGGGAGCGGGCGAGGAGCGTCTTACCGACGCCGGTGGGACCGAGGAAAAGGAAGGAGCCGATCGGGCGCCGCGGATCCTTGAGGTCGGCGCGGGAGCGACGGAGGGCACGGGCGACGACTTCGCAGGCGCGGTCCTGGCCGATGACGGCCGTCTGCAGGTCCTGTTCGAGTTCGAGGAGCTTCTTGGTCTCCTTCTTTTCAAGGCGGTTGAGCGGAACGCCGGTCCAGTCGGCCACGATGTGGAGCATCTCGTCCTCGCCGACCACGATGCGCTTCTCGTCGCGCTTCTTGCGCCAGTCTTCGAGCATCTTCTCGCGCTTGGCGCGCAGCTTCTTCTCCGTGTCGCGGAGGTTGGCGGCCTCCTCGAACTTCTGGTGGCGGGAGGCGTCTTCCTTCTGCTGCACGACCTTGTCGATCTCGGTCTGGACCAGGTCGATGTCGGCCGGGATGTTCAGGGAACGGATGCGGGCGCGGGCGCCGGCCTCGTCCATGACGTCAATCGCCTTGTCGGGCAGATGGCGGGCGGTGATGTAGCGGTGCGAGAGACGGACGGCGGCCTCGATGGAGGCGTCGGTGTATTCGCACTTATGGTGCTCTTCATACTTCGAGCGGATACCGCGCAAAATCAGCACGGCGTCCTCCGGGGTCGGGTCGTCGATTTTAACGGACTGGAAGCGACGCTCGAGGGCGGCGTCCTTCTCGATGTGCTTACGGTATTCGGAAAGCGTGGTGGCACCGACGCACTGGATTTCCCCGCGCGAAAGGGCCGGCTTGAGGATATTGGACGCATCCATCGCCCCTTCGGCGGCGCCGGCACCGACAATCGTGTGCATCTCGTCGATGAACAGGATGATATTCTTGGCCCGCTTGATCTCGTCCATGATGCCCTTGATGCGCTCTTCAAACTGACCGCGGTACTTTGTGCCAGCGACCATCAGGGCGAGATCGAGGGTGATCACCTTGCGGTCGAGGAGGATTTCCGGGACGATGCCCGAGGCAATCTCCTGGGCGAGGCCTTCGACGATGGCGGTCTTACCCACGCCGGCTTCGCCGATGAGGACAGGATTATTCTTCGTGCGGCGACAGAGAATCTGCACCACGCGGCGGATTTCTTCTTTGCGGCCGATGACCGGATCGAGTTCGCCGGCTTTAGCGAGCTCGGTGAGATCGCGACCGAAAGTCTTCAGCAGCGAGAGACGTTCGCCACGACCTGGACGGGCGCTTTCTTCGCCAGAAGCGCGGCGCGAAGGCGGAGGGGTGTCGTCAGAGGAATCCTCGGAAGGCGGCGGCGTGTCGGCATCCTTCTTCTCGGATTCATCCGCAGCGGAAGGATCGATGTCGGCGAGGATTTCCTTGCGGCAGCGTTCGAGGTCGACGTCGAGCTGCTGCAGGACGCGAGCGGCGACGCCCTCCCCTTCCTTGAGGAGCCCGAGGAGAATGTGTTCGGTGCCGACGTAGGCATGGCCGAGCGCCCGCGCTTCGGTGACGGCGTGGGCCATGACTTTCTGCACGCGCGGCGTGAGCGGAATCGTGTCCGGGGCTTTCGCTTCTTCCGGACCGGGACCCACCTGCTTCTCGACGGCGCCACGCACCGTCTTGAGATCGAGTCCCATCCGGCCGAGGACGTTAACCGCGACGCCCTCGCCGAGCTTGATGAGCCCGAGCAGGATGTGCTCCGTGCCGACGTAGTTGTGGTTGAACCGGCGGGCTTCCGCCCGGGCCAATTCCACGACCTTGCGGGCGCGGGGAGTGAAATTATTGTTTTTGTCCTTATCCATAAGTTTGTGGGTGGGGGGCGAAAAACCCCTATGGGGGTAAGCAGGGACTATGCCCGAAGTGCGGATAGGTTCAAGCGTTCCCCCGAAGTTGCTGCTGACCCTCCCTTTTGCCTTTGCCAGCGACGGGGCTCGGCTGTTTGGTCATCTACAAAAACATGGGTATCAGCATGCAAGCGGCGGGCGAGGCCCTCCGAGACCTCGTCAAGGGTCTGAAAGGCAGGAAAGTGGCCGTATTGGGCCACATGCGCCCCGATGGCGATTGCATCGGCTCCCAGACCGCCCTCTGCCGAATGCTCCTCGCCGAAGGGGTGGACGCACTCTGCGTGAACCGCGACCGGATCCCCCCCAATCTCGCCCCTTACGCCGAGGGAGTGACGTTCGTCAGGGCCGCCGATTATGACGCGACCGACCGCCTCGCTGTCACAGTCGACTGTGCCGATGCGTCCCGCATCGGGACGGAACTACTCGCCAAGTTCCCAGCCGGCGTCCTGGCCAACATCGACCACCACGCCTCGAATCCGGATTACGCCCAGACCAATATCGTCGTCCGCGAAGCCGCCGCAACCTGCCATATTCTCGCCGCTGGTGCCCTTGCTCAGGGACTCGCCGTCGACGCGGCCACCGCCAAGGCCCTACACCTCGGCATCCTCACCGACACCGGGCGCTTCTGCTACCGTAGCACCACCGCCGACGTCTTTGCGATCATCGCCGAGCTGGTCCGGCGCGGCGCTGATCCCGCCGAAGCGAACTACCGCGTCTTCGAACAGGAAAGCCGCGGCAAGCTCGAGCTCACGAAACGCTTCCTCAATACGATTGCCTTCCACGAAGGCGGCAAGATCTGCTCCGGCGAACTCACCCAAGCGGATTACGCCGCCACCGGCACTTCAAAGGAAGATAAGGAAGGTCTCGTGGAATTCCCGCGTTCGGTCGAAGGCGTCGAGATCGCGGTGCTGATGGAAGAAGGCGCTGACGGCATCCGCGGCAGCCTGCGCGGGCGTGATCCGAAACTCCGCCTCGACCTCTGCGCCGGCAAACTTAACGGCGGCGGCCATATGCTCGCAGCCGGCTTCAATATGCAGGGCTGCCGGTTGCCGCAGGACCGCGAGAAGATCCTCGGGATCGTCATCGCCCACTATCGCGAATACTCGGCGAAATGAGCGAGCCTGCCGCTGAACCCGCGGGCGTGCTGCTCGTCGACAAGCCGCAAGGCATCACCTCGCACGACGTCGTGGACAGCGTGCGTCGACTCTACCGTACGCGTCGCGTCGGCCACGCCGGCACGCTCGACCCAATGGCCACCGGCCTGCTCATCGTCCTCGTCGGCAAGGCCACTAAGGCCTCGGACCAGCTGATGGCCCAGGATAAGGAATACCTCGGCGAAGCCACACTCGGGGTTGTCACCGACACCCAAGACGCCGAGGGCGAGACGCTGGAGACGAACCCGGTGCCTGAGATCACCGAAGCCCAAGTCCGCGCGGTCCTCGCCTCGATGCTGGGCGACCAGTTCCAGATTCCGCCGATGCATTCGGCCAAGAAGATCGGCGGGCAGAAGCTCTATGACCTCGCCCGCAAGGGTATCGAAGTCGCCCGCGAGCCCCGCGCCATCAGCCTTTCCGAATTCGAACTGCTTTCTTGGCAGAGCCCCAAGATCAACTTCCGCGTCCGCTGCACCAAGGGAACCTACGTGCGCACCCTCGCCTATGACCTCGGACGAAAGCTCGGCCCGGGCGCCCACCTTTCGATGCTGCGCCGCACGCGCTCCGGCCAGTTGAACCTCGCACGTGGCCATACGCTCCCGCAGCTGGGCGCCATGAATGACGACCAGCTCGTCGCCGCCCTGATACCCGTGAGTGAAGCCGCCCCTGCCGCATGAGCCCGCCCCTCCACCTCGCCATCGGCGCCTTCGACGGCGTGCACCTCGGCCATCGCGCCGTCCTGCATTCCGCCCGCGAAGCCGCCCGGGCAGACGGCGGTATCGTCGGAGTGCTCACCTACGATCCGCACCCGAGCAAGGTCCTGCGCCCGGAATCTTCCGTCCCCCTGATCTTTACTCGAGCCCAGAAAGACGAACGCCTGACGGAAGCCGGGGCGCAGCTGATTCATCACGAAAAGTTCGACCGCGCCCACGCCGGTATCAAAGCAGCCGATTTTCCGAAGTGGTTGAAGCAGACCTTCCCGCACCTGAAGTCGCTCCACGTCGGCTCCAATTTCCAATACGGGCGCGGACGCGCTGGTAACGGCGAGACGCTCATCACGCACGCTGCTGCCGAAGGGCTGGGCGTGAAGCTCGTCGCGGCCGTGCACTTGGGCGATGAGACCGTCAGCAGCTCGCGCATCCGCCAGTGCCTCGGTGCCGGCGAACTCGCCCTCGCAAACGCCATGCTGTTCCGTCCCTACGAAGCCGTGGGTATCATCATCAGCGGACGGCGGCTGGGACGCACCATCGGTTTCCCGACCGTGAACATCGCCTGGGAGCCCGAACTCAAGCCCGCCTACGGCGTCTACGCCGTCGAAGTCATCTTCCAGGGCGAAGCCCTGCCGGCTGTCGCCAACTACGGGCAACGCCCCACCGTCGAAAGCGGCCCCGTCGCTCCCCTGCTCGAGGCGCATGTCCTCCGCGGCATGGCGCCGACCACTGATGACGCCGTGCGCGTCCGCTGGATCCGGCGACTCCGCGCCGAACAGAAGTTCGCCGACCTCTCTGCCCTGCAGGCGCAGATCGCGAAGGACGTCGCCGCCGCAAAACAGGCACTTGGCTTGCTCGGCTAGCTCAGGCGAAAGCCTGGGCGAACTTCTTGATAATACCGCCGAAGGCGCCGTTGGAGAAGAAGATGACGCAGCGCGGGGATTTATCCGCCTTCACCAGCGCGGTGAGTTCGGCGAGCAGCGCGTCGCTGGAAGCGGGCGCGAAACCCTTCTTACCAGCGGCCGTGATCGCGGCGGCCACGCCAGCGCTGTCGAAGCGTTCCTCGCCGAGCTTCTCGCCGCGATGGGGCGGAGCGAGGAAGACCTCGTCGGCCTTCAGGAGCGCCGCGCGGAAACCGTCCTGCATCACCTTGCGGGCAGCGGTGCTGCTACGTGGTTCGAAACAGGCGACGAGCCGATGGTGCGGGTAGCGGGCGCGGAGGGATTCCAAGGTCAGGTCGAGTGCGGTCGGGTGATGGCCGAAATCCTCGATCACGGTCAAGTCGGGACGGTCGACGAGCACCTGCTGGCGGCGCTGTACGCCTTGGAACGTATTGAGTGCGTTGAGCTTCAGCTTCGTCGGATCCTTGGCATCGATCAACAAGCCGGCGGAGACCGCGGCCATCGCCGCATTGCGCGCGTTGTAGAGCCCTGGCAGGGCCCACTTCACCCTGCCCCACTCCTTGCCCTTCCACCGCAGCGTGAAAGATGCGCCCGCCGCGGATTCCTGGAAATCGGTGATGACCGCATCGTTGCTGGCGCCGGTGCCCACGCGGATGACCGGGGCCCAAGCGACGTTCTTCACCAACCCGAGAACGTTGGCGTCGTCGCCGTTCGCGACAATCGCGCCATCGCGCGGAACGATGCGAATCACGTGGGCGAACGTCCGCAACACGTCATCGAGGTCGCGGAAGATGTCGGCGTGGTCGAACTCGCAGTTATTGACCGTGAGGATTCGGGGGAGGTATTGGATGAACTTGCTCCGCTTATCGAAGAACGCCGTATCGTATTCGTCGCCCTCGATGACGAAGGGCCCGCCCTGCTTGCCTGGGTGCGAAGAGTCCGGCAAGTCGCGCGGGACGCCGCCCACGAGCCAACCCGGGTCCGCGCCGTTGGCCTTAAGCAGCACCGCAGCCATGCAGGTCGTGGTGGTCTTTCCATGGGTGCCGGACACGACGAGGTTACGGCGTTCGTTTAACAGACGCGTGCGCAGGAGTTCCGGGAGAGAGACGTAAGGCTGGGTGCGCACTTCGAGGAGCCACTCCACTTCGGGATGACCACGGGAGGCGACGTTGCCGACGACGACCAGATCTGGCTTCAGCTGGGCGAGACGTTCGGCGGACCAGCCTTCGAGGATATCGACCCCGGCGCCACGGAGGTGGTCGGACATCGGCGGGTAGATGCCCGTGTCGGAGCCCATGACCTCATGACCCAAGGCGCGCATCAGCAAGGCGGCGTTACCCATCGCCGTGCCGCAGATGCCCATGAAGTAAATGCGCATGGGGCAGATAAAAGCCCTCAGAGGGCCGAGGGCGAGAAACTTAGGCGGCGGCGGCCCGCCCCAACCGGAGGACCCCGGTCACCTTGCGGCGGCCGGGGTCCGGTACCTACCTTTGACTGTGCTAGCTTGGCTTTCGTTGTCTGTTATCTGGCTGACCGTCCGTTATCTTCGCTGTCTGACTGGCTTTCCGTCTGTTTTCACCGACTTCCGAGCCATCCTGACTTCGACTTTCACCGACTGAGCCGTCCTCACCGACAACCGGCCGGCACCGCACCGTCCCTTACGCCGCGCGTCCCAGCTCTCCTAGGTCCGTCGGATGCGGATGATTCCTTTTCTCCTTTTCCAGGCGATGGCGGCGGCGAAGCTGGCGGTCGACCTTATCGACCAAAATATCAATGGATTTATAGAGATCGTCCGACTCCTCCCGGACGACGATGTCCGGTCCAGGAATCTCCAGCCTGATCTGAGCCCCGAATTCGCGACGATGGTCGCTGCAGCGGGTGTGGACGAGTTCGACATGCACGCGGATAATCCGCGGGTTGTGGCGCAGCAGTCTTTCGACCTTGGCGCGCACCGTTTCCTTGAGGGCGTCGGTGAGGTCCAGATGGACCCCGGACACGACGATCGGAGCACTTGTCATGTGTGTTGTGTTTTTGGAGGTGACGTGAGACTCTGCGCCCATGTCAAAGAACAAGACCGTCGATGATTTCTTCAGGAGTTTTTCTGTGGTCATCATATCAGGGGCTTCTTCCGGGATCGGACGCGCGATACTCACGCGTATTGAGGATTCTGGGACTAAGGCCGCGGTGTTCAACCTTTCCCGCACGACGCCCGAAGGGGTCCCGAATACCCTTAACTTCACTCACCTATGCTGCGACCTGTCGCAAGCGGCTGACATCGCGGCGGTTGTCTCCGAATTACGGAAACTAATGCCCCGAGAAGGCAGGATGCTACTGATTAATAACGGCGGCTTCGGGGCCTACGGCGAGTTTCCCGCGCCCGGGATCGACCACACCTTAAAGATGATCGACGTCAATGTGCGCGCGCCAGTCGAACTCACGGGCCGGCTGTGGGACGAACTGAAAGCGCGCGGCGGCATGGTGGCCACCGTTGCATCGCTCGCGGGTTTCCAGCCCACGCCGTTGATGACGACCTATGCCGCGACGAAATCCTTCATGCTCGATTGGAGTGTCGCGCTCGATGCCGAAGCGAAGCGACACGGCATCCGCTGCGTGGCAATCTGCCCCGGCCCGGTCTCGACGAACTTTTCCAAGGCCGCCGGCTTCGCGAGTTCGACCGGCCTCGGCGGTCAAACCTCAGAAGAATGTGCGGACGAAGCGGTGCGAGGCATGGCGGCTCATCGCCCAGTCGTGGTCACAGGCTGGAAACATAAGATCCTGGCCGTCTTCTCGGCCCGCTTACCTAAGCCTTGGGCAGCCGCGATCGGCCTGCGCATGATCCAACGCCTCCGCCTCGATCGCTTCGTCAAGAAGGCCTAGGCTTACTTCGCGCCGTCGAGCAGTTCGCGGGCGTGGGAGAGTGCGACCTTGCTGGCGCGATCGCCGAGCATACGGGCGAGCTCGGACTCGCGGTCCTTGCGCTTACCATGGACAGGGGCGATTTCGACCGTCGTCGACTTGTCATCCTGCGTCTTCGTCACGACGAGATGGGCATGGCCGAGCGCGGCGACCTGCGGGAGGTGCGTCACGCAGAAGACCTGGTG
>CAMBGQ010000019.1 GCA_945866215.1 Opitutus sp. GAS368
ACGTCGATGTGCTCGTCGTAGTCGAGGGTGGGGGATTCGCCGGTGGTGCCGACGGCGACCAGGCCGTCGATGCCAGCTGCGATCTGGAATTCGACCAGCTTCTTCAGGTCATCCCAGGCCACCGCTCCATTGAGGAAGGGGGTGACCAAAGCCGTATGGGCTCCCACGAAAGCGCGGGGGCCGAAGGGGCGGCGAGAGGAGTTGGAACCGGTCGAAGACATTGGGCTGGAAGTGACCCCAGAACCAACCGCCCCCTGCTGAAAGAGACAAACCCAAAAACCCCGCCCAGTATGCCGAACCCCGCTTAAGGGGCCGGACCGATGAGGATTCGGTTGTTTTCGGTATCGGTCACGTAGAGGCGACCATCCGGTCCGATGCGAGCGCCGTGCGGGCGATTGAGCTGCGTGCCGGCCCAATCTGCTCCGACCGCGGCACCTTTCTTGCCGTTGCCGACGATCGTACGGATGGTCTGTTTGATCGGGTCGAAGAGGCGGAGGCAATGGTTCTCCGTGTCGAGGATGAGCACGTTACCCTTAGCATCCATCGTCACGTATTTCGGACCGCGCATCGTGGCGTCGGCGGCCGGGCCATCGGTCGCCGGACCAGCCTTGCCTGCTTTGTTCACGACGACGGTGACCTTGCCGTCCTTGACGGCAGCGAGCGCGTTGCCGCCGCGGAGGAGGACGTAGACTGTACCGTCCGATGCGACGCACGTCGCCCGCGCATCGCCCATCGGCGTATTCAGCGCATCATCGCCATCCTTCGGAAGGCCCTTCTTGCCGTTACCGGCGATAGTCGTGATGATCCGCGTCTTCATATCGATCTGACGGACGCGGTGATTGCCGATGTCGGCGATGACCATGAACGCGCCGTCAGGGCTGAGTGTTCCGCACATGGTGATATTGAATTGGGCCTGATCAGCCGGACCGCCGTCGCCGGCGAAGCCGGACTTGCCCGTGCCGGCGAAACTCGTCGCGACGTGGGTCTTGGGATCGAGGCGGACGATGCGGTGCTGAAAGCTGTCCGCGGCGTAGATTGAACCATCTGGGGCGATCGCGATATCGTGCATGCCGTCATACACGGCCGGAGCGAGGTCGAGGCGCTTGGCAGGCTCGGGCGGCAGCATGCCCTTGCCCATGCTGTTCCACTTCACGCCAGAGATATACTCGATCTTGCCGTCGTGGATTTTAAAGATGCGGTTGGCGGGTTGGAACTCCACGCCGTAAGCGTCGCCCTTCGCGTCAAAGGCGATGCTGAAGGGTTCGTGCAGATTGTCGGCGCCGGGGAGTTTGACGACTTCGATGGCGGCGAACGCCGAAGCGGCGCAGGCGAGCAGGGGGAGCAGGCGGGAAAGCATACGATGTTCATACGCTGGGCGAGGCCGTGTTCAAGACCTCTGCGGGAAAATGGTTCGACCTCGGGCCCGGCGCCTCCACCTTGACGTCTCCCGTGCCTACGCCGCTTCCATTAATCGTCCGCGAACTCGGCGGTGCCGGTGCGCCGCTCGTCGTGCTGCACGGCCTGCTCGGTTCGTCGCGTAATTGGCAGTCCGCCGGCGTGGCACTCGCCGAGCGCGGCCATCGCGTGCTCGCGCCAGACCTGCGTAACCATGGCTCTTCGCCGTGGGGCGATGATTGTTCCTACGCCGCTTTGGCTTCCGACGTCATCGCGATGCTGGACGGGCTCTCGCTCGGCCCCGTGCATCTCGTTGGTCATAGTATGGGCGGCAAGGCCGCGATGCGCCTCGTCATGAATCGTCCGGACCTCGTCGCCCGCCTCACCGTCGTCGACATCGCCCCGCGCGCCTATTCTGACCGCGTGCGCGTTGAGTTCGCCGCGATGAACGCCCTCGACCTTGCCGCTGTGACCTCGCGCAAGGATGCCGAGGAGAAACTTGCCGCGCAGGTGCCCGAGTGGGGCATGCGTCAGTTTATTCTAACGAATCTCGGTCAGGACGCCGAAGGCCATTGGTGCTGGACCGTCAACCGCGAGGCGCTGACGAATTCGCTGCCCGAGATCCTCGGTAATTCTTTGGCTGTCGGTGAAGTCTGGGACGGCCCGACGCGTTTTCTGCGCGGTGGGAAATCAAATTATATCCGCGATGAAGACGTCGCGCTAATTCGCGCGCATTTCCCGCAGGCCGACGTCGTCACGCTGCCGGACAGCGGACATAACCCGCACTTCGAGGCGCGGGCCGGCTTCGTCGAAGCGGTGCTCGCTTAGGCCTGCGAACGCTGGCGCTGGCGGCGGTTCTTGATGTAAAGCCCGATGCCGGTGAAGAGGATCGCCAGGCAGAGCATCGTGCCTCCGCAGAGGATCAGCATCCTCATCCCCAAAGGATCGAGGGACTCATGGGCCTGAATCAGTGGCGATTCGTCGCCCGCGACCATCATCACCCAGCGGGCCTTCGCGCCCGGCTTGGTCTCGTCGACCAGCCAGAGGAGCACCGTGTGCGGGCTTTCGTCCGGTAGGCGTAGTAGGAAGTTGCGCGGCGAAGGCGTCCAGCGCCACTCCGCGCTCTCGAGGCGGTAGTCCTTCGCGAGTTCTTCCGGCGTGTGCTGGAAGGGCGAATCGGTCTCGAGTTTCGTGGACGAGGAGAAGTCCGGCGAGCCCGCCGCTTGCGTGAGCGGGAAGAGATCCTTGCCGGTCGAGATGATGAAAAGCCCTTCGGCGACCTTCGCCAATTCGGCGCGCTCGCGGATGTTGAAGTTCGCTTCCAGATCGGCCGTCACATTGAGAGAGCATTCGCCGTCGGCATGCATCGTCAGGCGCGCCAGGAGCACTTCGCCGTTATGGGCGCAGACGAACAAGGGGAGCACGAGGGCTCCCCAGGTTACGACCAGCTGGCGCAGCGCGCGGATCACTTGCGATTCCAACGCAGCACGCGACCGAAGGTGTTCCACTCCGTCTCGAGGATGTTGCCGTCGTTATCGAAAGTGATGCCGTGGGGCGAGGTGACGACGCCTTCGCGCCAGTCAGCCGGCTTCACGCCAGGGGTGTTGGTTTCCTTCTTCGTGCCGTTGGCGCCGGTGTTCTCGTTGGAGCCGAGGTCGGCGACCATCTTACCTTCCTTGTTCCAGACCGAGACGCGACCGGCAATTTCAGCGACGCACATTAGCTCGCCGTGGAAGGAGGCAGAGGAGGGATTACGTAGGCCCGTGTTGGCGATCATCTGCGGGTTGGAGCCGTCGAGGTCGACGTGGAACATGCGGTTGTTGCCGCGGTCGAGGCAGAGCAGGCGGGCCGGGCTGAAACGCGTGTCGACGAAGACCTTGTGCGTGTTGGCGAAGCCCTTGCCGTCCACCATCTGCGTGGGGCCGCCGAAGACCGACTTGAACTTTCCGTCCTTGTCGAAGACGAAGATCCAGCTCTTGCCGTAGCCATCGACGATATAAATGTCGCCGTTCGGGGCCACGTCGCAGCTCGTGAGCTTCAGGGCGTTGACGGATTTGCCCGCCTTGTCCTTGGTCTTACCCTTGTCGGCCGGGAAGGCGTCGGACTTGATTTCCATGACGACCGTGCCGTCGAGCTTGGCCTTGATGAAGCGCTGCTCGCCGAGCACCGCGCCGTAGAGGAACTCGCCATCGGCCGACTTGCGGACCGTGAAGCCGTGGAGCGACATCGGCAGGGCGAGGGTCTTTACGTACTTGCCGTCCTTGCCGTAGACTTGGATGCCGGCGTCCTTTTCCTGGACGCTGACGTAGATGAGGCCGGCGGAGTCGACGGCGATTTCACCGTGGCCGTTGCCGATGGTCTGCTTGCCGGGAGGCGTGCCGAGGAAGTTGGGCAGCAGTTCGTATTTCACTTCGGCGGCTTGGGAGAGGGAACACACGGCGAGGAGGGCGAGGAGGCGGAGGGTGGGCATGGGGTGATGAAGGGGTTGGGGTAGGGGTAGGGGGTGGGGTTGTAGGTGGCAAACGGATTTCCGCGTCTCTCTTTTATTGTCTCTCCTGCCCCGACCCCTATCCCTACCCCTACCCCAAAACAATAAGATGACCTCCCTCCGTCTGCTCGCGGCTCTCGCCGCCCTCGTCGTTTCGGCCTCTGCCGCCGAAGTGAAACTCGAGTCCGCCTTCAATGGTAAGGACCTCGCTGGCTGGAAGACCTCCGGCCCCGACGCCTTCTGGACCGCCGCGGATGGCGTCCTCACCGGCGTCAACGATCTCGCCTTCAAAGATTACAAGAAGGGCAATATGCTCTACACCGAGAAGTCCTACCAGGACGTCGTCATCGAGTGCGAAGTCCGCTTCAGCGGCGAGATCGACAGCGGTATCATGGTCCGCAAGGACGCAGCCGGTAAGAAGGATATCCAGATGCAGATCGGCGTGTCCCGTTCTCTGAAGAAGGACATGACTTGCACCTTCTACGTCGGCAAGTATCCCGAAGCCGGCTGGGCCCCGAAGGTCCCCGCGCTCTGGAAGAACGGCGAGTGGAACAAGGTTCGCTTTCAGGCCAAGGGCGACACCTACACCGTCTGGCTTAACGGCGAGCAGGTCACCCACTATGTCGACGCCGGTTACCCCTCGGCCGCTCCGGTGGGCCTTCAAGTGCACGGCGGCGTGCAGATGAAGGTCGAATACCGCAACATCGCTATCGGCGAGATCAAGTAAGCCTCGGCTGAATTTCGGTCCGAAAGGGCGGGAACAATCCCGCCCTTTTTTGTACATAGGAGCCGAGGGCTGCTCTTTTACGTGTTAATGAAAGGAAACCATCATTAATGAGACTGATTTCGCTCATATAAAGGCGTTAGTCATCGAGCTGCAAAAAACGCATATTTATTCGCAACCTGTCGGACATCCAACTGTCTCAAAGACAACCTCATACAGACCATGAAACTCCATCGAAATTGCGAAGGAAATCACCCCGATATTCTCTCCGCCCTCAGCCGCCGAGATTTTATGCACGTCGGCATGATTGGCACGCTCGGTCTGAGCCTTCCTGGTATGCTCCGCCTCAAGGCCTCGGAGATCGGCAAGGTCGAGTCCTTCAACGCGATGGCGGACGCCGTCATCCACATCTACTTGCCCGGCGGCATGGCGCAGCACGAGTCCTGGGATCCGAAGCCGTTCGCCTCACCCGATTACCGCGGCCCGTATACCCCGATCAAGACTTCCGTTCCCGGAGAATACGTTGGTGAGAAGTTCGTCAACATCGCGAAGATCATGAACAAGCTCACCGTCGTCCGTTCGATGACGCACGGCGAGGCGGCCCACGAACGTGGCACGCACAACATGTTCACGGGTTACCGCCCGAGCCCCGCCCTGAAATTTCCGAGCTACGGCTCCGTCATCTCGCACGAGCAGGGCAGCCGGAATAATCTGCCGCCCTACGTCGTCGTCCCGAATCAAAGCATCCCTGACCAGGGCACCGGCTACATGAGCAGCGCCTTCGGTCCGTTTGCGCTCGGCAGCGATCCGGCCGACAAAGGTTTCGCCGTCCGCGATTTGCTCGCCCCGAAGGACGTCACCTCGCAGCGCTTCGACCGCCGCCGCAGCATGTTGACCGCCGTCGACGAACATTTCCGCACCACCGAGAAGTCCGATGCCATCGGTGCGATGGACAGCTTCCAGCAGGCCGCCTACGGCCTCGTCAGCAGCGCCAAGGCCCGCGAGGCCTTCGACCTCTCCAAGGAATCCGACAAGCTGCGCGACGAATACGGCCGCAACACCGCCGGTCAGCGCTTCCTCCTTGCCCGCCGCCTCGTCGAGGCTGGCGTCCGCATGGTCTCCGTCACCTTCGGCGGCTGGGACCACCACTCGAACATCAAGGGTGCCTTCGATGGTCTGGCCCCGAGTTTCGACCAAGCCTTCGCTCGCCTCATCACCGACCTCCAGGACCGCGGCATGCTCAAGCGCACGCTCGTCCTCGTGAGCTCCGAGTTCGGTCGCACCCCGAAGATCAACGGTACGAACGGCCGTGACCACTGGCCACGTGTCTTCTCCGTCGCCATGGCTGGCGGTGGCATGAAGGAAGGCTATATCCACGGGGCCTCTGACGCCCTCGGCGGCGAACCCGACCGCGACGCAGTCGGCCCGGAAGATCTCGCCAAGACCATGTATCGTGTCCTCGGCATCAACGCCGAGAAGCGCATCATGTCGGACGGAGGTCGCCCGATCGATATCGTCAACGGTGGTCGGGTCATGACCGATTGGCTGACCTGAGCTGCCCTTGATTTTGCTCCCCGCCATTCCCGACAGTCGGTTGGTCGGCATTTTGCCTCCATGAAGTTTAGTCACCTCACCGCTCTCCTCCTCGCCCCGCTTGCCGCGTGGGCGGCTTACCCCGACATGTCGTCGCTCAAGCCGCACGGCGGCCAGATCGGCGCCGAAGTCAAGTTGACCATTGCCGGCGCTCGCCTCGATGACTTCGAGGACCTGCTGTTCTACACGCCCGGCTTCAAGGTGAAGAGCGTCGAGAGCCGCGCCGCGAACAAGGTCGAGCTCACCCTCTCGATTGATAAGACCGTCCGCGCGGGTAACCACGTCATGCGCGTCCGCACCAAGTCTGGGGTCTCGCACATGCGCCAGTTCTTCGCCAGCCCCTTCCCGAACATCGAGGAGAAGGAGCCCAATAGCGAGTTCACTGCCGCCCAGGCGATCGCCCTCAACCAGACCGTGGAAGGCGTCGTGCTCGCCGAGGACGTCGATTACTACAAGTTAAGCGTGAAGAAGGGCCAGCGTATCGGTGTCCAGGTCGACGCCCTCCGCCTCGCCGCTATCCCGCAGGGCGCGATGGACCCCTATGTTGCCATCCTCGATAAGGAAAAGTTCGAGAAGGCCGCCTCCGACGACACGATCCTGCACCGCCAGGACGGCTACTGCTCTTTCACCGCCGAATACGACGGAGAGTATTACGTCATGGTGCGCGAATCCTCCTACCGCGGCTCGGCCAATTCCTATTATCGCCTCCACGTCGGCGACTTCCGTCGGCCTGACGCCGTTTACCCTGCTGGCGGCAAGCTGGGCTCGAAGCTCACCGTGCGTTTCCTCGAGCCACGCGACTCCTTCGCCGAAGACGTCGCCCTTCCGACGGAGGACGATGCCGAGTTCGTGCTCTACCCGAAGTCGCAGCCGCCCGCGCCCTCCGGCAATTTCTTCCGCCTCTCGTCCATCGACAACACGATTGAAGTCGAGCCGAACAATGCGGCCGAGCAGGGCACCGTCGCCGCCGAGGGCGGGGCTTACGCGCTCAACGGCATCATCGAGAAGCCGGGCGACGTGGACTTCTTCCGCGTCGTGCTGAAGAAGGGTCAAGTCTTCGAATGCCGCGCCCTCGCCCAGATTCTGGGTTCGCCGCTCGACCCAGTCGTCACCGTGCTCAGCCCCAAGGGTAATTCCCTCGCCAACAACGACGATGGCGGCGGCATGCGACGCTTGGACTCCCGCTTCCGCCTCACCGCGCCCGAAGACGGCGCCTACCTAGTCCGGGTGACCGATCACCTTGAACGCGGCGGCATCAACTTTGTCTACCGCATCGAGATGGTGGCCTCGCAGCCGAGCCTGACGTTCGCCTCGCCGGACTACACCGTCAACGACACCAACTACCGACAGTTCATGGCAGTGCCCAAGGGCGGCCGCATGGTGCTGCTTCAGAACTTCACCCGCAACGGCGTCGGCGGCGACTATCGCTTCGACCTCAAGGGACTGCCCCCCGGCGTGAAGCTGCTTGAAGACGCCGCGCCTGGCACCCTGCCTGGCGTGCCGATGGTGCTCGAAGCCGCGGCCGACGCGCCTCACGGCGGCACCATCGTCACTCCGCTGCTCCAGCCCAGTGACCCGAACAACAAGATCGTCGGCCAGATGCGCCGCACCTTCGATATCGTCCGCATCGGCAACACCATCTACTATCAGGGCATTGAGGACCAGCTCCCTGTCGCCGTCGTCGACGAGGCGCCTTACTCCCTCGAAATCGAGACGCCGAAGACCCCGCTTGTGCGCAACGGTATTTTCAACCTCAAGGTCGTCGCCCAGCGTAAGGAAGGCTTCAAGGGGGCGATTCGCGTCTTCATGTGCTGGACGCCCCCCGGCGTCTCCTCGCTCGGCGAGCAGACCATCAGCGCCGACGCCACCGAGTGCATCTTCCAGCTCAGCGCCAACGGTAACGTCGACACCAAGTCCTGGAAGTTCGTGGTCCAAGGCGAAGCCGACGCCGGCAAGGGCCGCGTGTACAACGCCTCGCCGTTCGCCGTGCTCGCGACCGAGGCCCCCTACGTCGCCGCCAACGCCATCCCGCTCACGGCGATGGAAATCGGTACGCCTGGGCTCATGGCCACCCCATTCGAAATCACGCGTCCGTTCGAAGGCGAAGCGGTCGCCCAACTCGTTGGCACGCCCGACACCGTCCGCATCGCGCCCATTAAGGTGACGAAGGACACCAAGGAGCTCCGCTTCACCATCGAGACCGATGAGAAGTCCCGCCCCGGCAAAGTGGCGAACATGTTCGTTCAGGTCGACATCCCGACCGGCCAGGGCTTTGCGACCCACCGCATTGCGCTCGGCTCGATCCTCCGCCTCGACGTGCCACGTAAAGCTGCACCCGCCCCGGTCGCCAAGGCGGCCGCCCCCGCCGCGGCCAAGCCCGCCGCTCCGGCCGCCGCTGCGCCTGCGCCAGTCGTGCTTTCCCGTCTCGAACAGCTCCGCCTGAAGAACGAAGCCCCCAAGAACTGAGCACTCTCCGATGTCTTTCCGTCGCCTCCCACTCCTCGCATTTCTCGCCGCCGGCCTGACCTCCGTCGGTTCCGCCGCGCCCGTCGCCTTCGACGAGGTCCGTGCGGTCTTCGAGGGCAAGTGCCTCGAGTGCCACAACCCGGAGAAGACCAAGGGCAAATTGCTCATGACCACCCGCGAGGGTTTCCTCAAGGGCGGCGAAAGTGCGGCGGCCCTCATCGGCGTGGCCGCCGACCAGAGCGAGCTCGTCAAGCGCCTGCTCCTTCCTGCGGATCATGACGACCTCATGCCGCCAAAGGGAGGCCCCTTGCCGGCCGCCGAGATCGATCTCCTCCGCCGCTGGGTCGCCGAAGGCGCCGTCTGGCCTGCGGGTGTCGTGCTCGTCGCCAAGGACAAGGCGAAGGAAGAAGCCAAGGCGGAGCTCGTCCAGAAGCTCACCACCCTCGAGAAGCTCGAGATTTTCCCGGAGTCCATCACCCTTGAGACCAAGCGCGACTTCCACCGCATCGTCGTCTTCGCCACCTTCAAGGACGCGACCACCCGCGACGTCACCGCCTTCGCTGACCTGAAGGTCGGCGATGGCAAGGTCGCCAAGCTCGACGCCTATTCCGTGCACGCCGTCGCCGACGTCGGCAGCACCGAGGTCGTCGCTTCGCTCGGCGGCCGTGTCGCCCGCATCCCGGTCGCCGTCAAGGAAGGCCATAAGGACCGTGCCGTCTCCTTCCGTCAGGACGTCATGCCGGTCTTCCTCCGCGCCAACTGCAACAGCGGTGGCTGCCACGGCGCCGCCCGCGGCAAGGACGGTTTCCGCCTCTCCCTCTTCGGCATGGATCCCGACGGCGACTATATCCGCCTGACCCGCGAGCTCATCGGACGCCGCATCAACCTCGCCATCCCTGAGGAAAGCACCTTGGTCGAGAAGTCGACGGGCGCCGTGCCGCACACCGGCAATAAGCTTTACGACGCGGATTCCTCTTACAACCAGACTATCCTCGAATGGATTGCCAATGGCGCTAAGAACGACGCCCCGAGCATCGCCAAAGTCACTGGCATCGAGGTCTTCCCCAAGCAGATCGTGCTCGAAGGTAAAGCGGCCACCCAGCAGATCACCGTCCGCGCCACCTATTCCGACGGCACCGACCGCGACGTGACCAAGCTGGCGCTGTTCATGTCAAATAACGATCCCGTGGCCAAGATCGACAAGGACGGCCTCGTGCGCTCCGGTGATCGGGGCGCGGCCTTCATGCTCGCGCGCTTCGACGTCTTCAGCGTCACCGCCCAGGCCATCGTCATCCCTAAGGGCCTCGTCTACGAGCGTCCCAAGGTCGCCGAGGTCAATTACATCGACAAGGCCGTCAACGAACGCCTGCACCGCCTGCGCATTGTCCCCTCCGAGACCTGTACCGACGAGGAATTCATCCGTCGCGTCTACATCGACGTGGTGGGCCTTTACCCGAAGCCGGCCGAACTGACTGCTTTCCTCGCGGATAAGCGCCCTGACAGGCGCGCGCAACTCGTCGAAGGCCTCCTGCAACGCAAGGAGTTCACCGAACTCTGGGTGATGAAGTGGGCCGAGCTCCTCCAGATCCGTTCCGACATTCCCGGCAACAACAACGTCCCGCCTTTCTACAAAAACGCGCTGCTCTACTACAATTGGATGGCTGCCGAGATCGGCAAGAACCGCCCGATCAACGAGATCGTCGTCGACTTACTCTCCGCGAGCGGCGGTACGGTGTCCGCCCCGGCAGTGAACTACTACCAGAGCGAGCTCGACCGCCTGAAGCTGTCCGAGAACGTCGCTCAGGTCTTCATGGGCATGCGCATCCAGTGCGCCCAGTGTCATAACCATCCGTTTGACCGCTGGACGATGGACGACTATTACGGCTTTAACGCCTTCTTCGCCCAGATCGGCCGCAAGGCCACCGACGACCCGCAGGAAGTCATCGTTTTCAATAGCAAGGGCGGCGAATCCCAGCACTTCCTGACCAAGAAAAGCGTCAAGCCGAAGTTCCTCGGCGGTGAGGAGCCGGAGCTCAAGCCGGGTGACGATCGTCGTCGCGTGATGGCCGAGTGGTTGGCCTCTCCGCGCAACCCGTATTTCGCCCGCAACGTCGCCAATCTTGTCTGGGCCCACTTCCTCGGCGTGGGCGTGGTCGATCCAGTCGACGACGTCCGCGTGTCCAATCCGCCCTCCAACCCCGAGCTGCTCGACGAACTCGCCGCGCGCCTGACGGATTACAAGTACGACGTCCGGCGCCTGGTGCGAGATATCACGGCCTCCGCCGCCTACCAACGTAGCTCGAAGACCAACGCCTCCAATGCCGACGACAAGCTGAACTTCGCCCGCGCCCAGGTGCGCCGCGTCCGCGCCGAGGTGCTGCTCGACGCCATCTCCCAGATCACCGAGACCCCGAACAAGTTCCAGGGCCTCCCGCTCGGCGCCCGCGCCGTGCAGATCGCCGACGGCGCGGTCTCGAACTACTTCCTGCAGACCTTCGGACGCTCGAAGCGTGAGTCGGTCGCCTCGACCGAGGTGAAGACTGATCCGAACCTCTCGCAGGCGCTCCACCTCATGAACGGCGACGCGGTCAACGACCGAATTCGTCGCGGTCAGGTGGTCGAGAAGCTGATTGCTGACGGCAAGAAGGACGACGAAATCATCCGTGAGCTCTTCCTGCGCGTCTTCGGCCGGCTTCCGGGCGCCAACGAAAACAAGGCGATCAGCGCCGCCATCGCGGCCGACCCGGCCGGTCGCCGTTTCGTCCTCGAAGATACTTTTTGGGCGCTGATGAATTCGAAGGAATTCTACTTCAACCACTGAGACCCGCCGTCCGCATGGTCGCCTCTCCTTCGTCGTATCGCTGGCTCACCCGCCGCTGCCTCATCTTGGCCGCCGGGCTTGTGGCCACCGCCGTCTCCGCCCAGGAGGCGCAGAAGCTGACCTACGACGACCACATCCGCCCGCTCCTTGAGAACAAGTGCTTCTCGTGCCATAATCCGGATAAAAAGAAGGGTGGCCTCGAACTGACCAGCTACAGCGGCCTGATGAACGGCGGCAGCGGTGGGGCGGTCGTCGACGCGGGTAATCCTGCGGGCAGCCGCTTGTGGACCATGAGCGCGCACAAAGAGGAACCCTACATGCCCCCGGAAGGCGCGCCGCTCGAGGCCAAGGACCTGGCGCTGCTTTCCAAGTGGATTGAGGGCGGCTTGCTCCAGGCGAAGGGCAGCGTCGCCTCCAAGTCCAATAAGCCCAAGGTCGATCTTTCCTTCGCCGGTGGCGCCGGCAAGCCAACCGGTCCGGCGGCCCGTCCGGAAAACGTTCTGCTTGAGCCGATTATCGTGACGCCCCGGACTTCCGCGGTCATCGCCATGGCGGCCAGTCCGTGGACATCGCTGCTGGCCCTGGCCGGCCAGAAACAGATTCTATTGTATGACACCGACAGCCATGAGTTGGCGGGCATCCTGCCGTATGCCGAAGGCTCCGCCCGGTCGCTGAAGTTCAGCGCCAACGGCTCGCTACTCATCATGGGAGGCGGTCGCGGTGGTAAGCTCGGGCACGCGGTGGTCTGGGACGTGAAGACGGGCAAACGCGTCGCCGAAATCGGTAAGGAATTCGACCAGGTGATGTCGGCCGATATCTCTCCCGACCATGGCAAGGTCATCCTCGCGACCAACTCGAAGAAGGTGAAATGCTTCGACGTCGCCACCAACGAGCAGCTCTACCTCATCGAGAAGCACACCGAATGGGTGACCGGCGCAGACTTCAGCCCGGACGGCATCCTGCTGGCGACCTCTGACCGCAACGGTAATGTCTACGTCTGGGAAGCCGACAGCGGAGGCGAGTTCTATAGCCTCGGCCAGCACAAGGGCAGCGTCACCGATCTCGCCTGGCGCGCCGATTCCAACATCTTGGCCAGTTGCGCCGCCGATGGCGTCATCACCACTTGGGAGATGAAGACCGGTAAGCAGGTCGCCACCTGGTCCGCCCATGGTGGCAACGTCCAGTCGGTCGCCTTCCTTCCCGATGGTCGTCTGCTCTCTTGCGGCGGCGACGGTACTACGGCGATGTGGGGAATCGACGGCAAGCGTCTGCCGCATGCCCAGGGCATCAAGCAAGCCGACCAAGTCGCCCGGGTTGTCGGCCTCTACGATTCCAAGTCTTTCGTCTCCAGCAACTGGCTGGGTGAAGTCCGCCTTTTTGAGAGCGAGACCGGCCGCGAGGTCACCCAGGTCTCCAGCAATCCGCCGAAGCTCGCTGACCGCCTAACCGCCTCCGAGAAGCGACTCGCTGAAATCATCCCAGCGCTCATTCCCGCGGAAGCCGCGGTGAAAGCTGCCGAAGCCGGCATCCCTGCCGCCGAAGCCGTCTTGGCCAAGCTGAAAGCTGAAGGCGAACCTGCTTCCAAGAAACTCGCTGAACACGAGGCTAAGAATGCCGAGGTCGCCAAAGGCCTCACCTATTGGCAGGGTATGAGGACCAAGGCGAAGACGGCTGCGGAAACGGCGACCGCCGCCAAGGGGATTGCCGACTGCCGCAGCGGCCTGACTTATCACGGCCAAGAAATCGCTAAGCTGAAGCCCGTCGCTGATGGCTTCCGTGCCGCTGAGGCCGCTCTCGCCAAGGCGCGTACCGACCTCACCTCCGCGCAGGCTGGCGTCCGCGGCATTGTCGCCGAGACCGCGGCGCAACGCGAACGCCTCGTGAGCCTCAAGGCCGCCCAGTTCAACGTGAGTGTGCTCACCGAGCAGGAGAATCTCGTCAAGCTTGAGCAGGACATCGCCGACCTCGTCGCCGGTAAGGCAGAGAACGAGGCTGCCAAGGTCTCCGCCGCCGCCCGCATCGAGTCTTCTCAGAAGACCATCGCGCAGAACGAAGGACTGCTCCCGAAACTGCAGACGGAGCTGGACGGGCTTACGGCTGAATTCGCCGTCCTCGATAAGACGCTCACGCCCTTACGCATGAATGAGTCTGCGGCCCTCGGCGGGATTGAGGCTCAGCAGAAGCTCATCGATGCCCAGAGCGAGGCGATTGTGCGCCTCGGACAAGATCGCGACGCCATCGTGGCCGTCGCCACCGCCGCGGCCAACGCTTACCGAGATCAATATACCACGCCACTCCGCGCGCGTCTCACCGAAGCCACGGTCAAGGTCGACGAATTGAAGAAGATCGCCGACGCTGCTAAACTCGCCGCCACCAAGGCGAAGGCCGGCGTCGCCGCCGCCGCTACGAAATCGAAGGATCTTGCGCTCGTCTCGGTTAAGGTCGCCGACGAGGCTAAGCAGGCCGACGTGAACCTCGCCGCGGCCGATAAAGCCTTCGGCGAAGCCCGCACTTTCGGTGCCGTATTCTCCTTCAGCTACTTCTCCCGCAAGAAGCAGACCGAGCAGCAGGTCACCAAGGCCAAGATTGCGCTTGCGAAGGCCAAGACAAGACAGGGCATTGCCGACCAGGAGCTCGTCGCCGCTAAGTCCGTCGAACAGACTCTCGTCGCCACGCAGGTCACCGCTGATGCCGCCGTCGTCGCCGCGGACAATGATGTCGCCCCTGCCAGTGTTGCCGTTGCCGCCATTGCCAAGGAACGCTCCATGCGTCTCGCCGAACGCGAGAAGCTCGCCGCCCCGGGCATCGACGCCGAGAAGGATTACGCCGCCAAGCTGCCCGCCCTCCAGGCTTCCGTGCAGAAGGCGAAGGATGGTCTGCCCATTCTCGAGAAGGCGCTGGTCGCCGTTCGGGCCCAGTTGACCGAGGCCGGTAAGCCCGTGGAGGCCAAGCGTCTCCTCGTGGATGCCGCCGCCAAGACCCTCGAGCTCACCAAGAGCGAGAAGGCTAATGCCGAGAAGGCGCTCGCCGCCGCCCAGAAGGATATCCCGCAGCGCGATAAGAATCTCGAGGAGATCGCCAAGTCTTACGCCGAACTCACCCCGCAGGTCGAACCGATGAAGGCCAAGGTGAAGGCCGCGCAGGATCAGTATTTCGCGATGCTGCCTAAGCGCGAAGTGGCGAAGAAGAATTGATAATAAGGGGCAGCACCGCGTGCTGCCCTAGGTGCAAAAGTGCAAATCGGCCTGCGGCCTGTGCAAAAGTGCAGAGGTCGGAATCGTTTCGGGTGACAGGTGGCGGCCCCGGGTGGCAGGTGGCGGGAATAGTTTCCCGCAGGGAAGGGTGATTTGACTCCACCACCCCCGACCCCTACCCCTATCCCTACCCCTAAAACAATGCTCTCCCGTCGTCGTTTCTTGGAATCTACCTTTGTCGCCGCCATCGCCGCTTCGCTCGGCGCCGCCGAAGGCAAGCGCGTCCCGCGCGTGGTGCTGCGTTCCTCTTGGCAGACGGTGAATATCGGGGACATCGCGCACACCCCGGGCATGCTCGTCCTGCTTGAAAAGTATTTCCCTGAAGCCGTGATCACCCTTTGGCCTTCTAACGTCGATAACGGCGTGAAGGAGATGCTGGCGGCCCGTTTCCCGAAGCTGCAGTTCGTCGGCCCCAAGACCGACGTCGCCAAACTCTACGCCGAAAATGATTTCCTCCTGCACGGCTCCGGTCCCTCTCTCGTCGGCGAGAAGCAGGTCGCGCTGTGGCGCCAGCAGGGCCCGAAACCTTACGGCGTCCTCGGCATCACCCAAGGCCAGCCGACTTCCGAGACGGTCAAAATCCTCAGCGATGCACAGTTCGTTTATTTCCGGGACTCGATCTCGCTCGCGACCGCCAAGGCAGCCGGAGTAAAATGCCCGGTGATGGAGTTCGGTCCGGACGGAGCGTTCGCGACCGACCTGCGCAACGAGGAGAAGGCCGAGGCCTTTCTGCATGGCTGGGGCCTCGAGCGGGGCAAATTCCTCTGCTGCATCCCCCGTTATCGCATCACGCCCTATTGGACGATTCACAAAGAGCGCGTCTTTGATCCCGTGAAGCAGAAGCGTAATGACGAGATGAAAGAGCATGACCATGCGCAGCTGCGCGCCGCGATCGTCGCGGTGGTCAAGCAGACCGACCTTAAGGTGCTCATCTGCCCCGAGGACCGCACCCAGATGACCTTGGGCAAGGAGATCCTTTTCGATAAGTTGCCCGATGACGTGAAGGACCGTGTCGTCTGGCGTCAGGATTATTGGCTCACCGACGAGGCGCTGAGCGTCTACGTCCGGAGCGCCGGACTCTTCGGCAACGAGATGCACTCGCCCATCATGTGTGTCGGTAGCGGTATCCCCGCCATTGTGTGCCGCTGGGCCGAACAGACCTCCAAGGGCAACATGTGGAAGGACATCGGTCTCTCCGAATGGCTGTTCGACCTCGACGACGAACCGCAGCTCGCGGGCATCGTCCCGGCCGTGCTCGCCATGGCCAAGGACCCTGCCGCCGCGAAGGCCAAGGTCGTCAAGGCCCAGGCTATCCTGCGCGAACGTCAGTCCGCGGCCATCGGTCGCGTCCGGAAGGGCGTAGGCGCCTAAGGCGGCTTACTTCTTGGCCGGAGCTTTCGCCTTCGGCTTCGGCTGCTCGGCGGGCATGACCGTCACGGCCGGGGTCGGCTCGTTCGTGCCCGCAAAGGCATTGTAGGCCTGCTGGAAGGCCGCGGCGTCACGGACATCGCCTTCGGCGATCAGCCACTGGTAACGCAGCTTGAAGGGGGCTTCCGGCGTGGCCACGCCCTTGGGGAAGGCGCCGAAGCGGCCGTAGTCGCGGTAGGCCGAGAAGGCCGTGTCCTTCGGATTGGAAGGGTGGTTGAGGAGCAGCGCCGTGAAGGTCTTGCCTTCAATCGTGAAGACCTCGGCGACCCAGGTGAGGTCGCGGACCTTATGAATCAGGATGTCCTTACCCGGGTAGACGTAGGTCGTCTTCGTGACGTCGATTTTCTCGGATGGACGGAACTGCGCCCCCGCGTGCTCGGGGTCGCCGTCGATCTTGGCTTCACCCTGGTCGGGCTTGAGCGTGCTCTTCATCTCGATGCCGAAATAAAAGGGTGCGGTCGGCTTCGTGAATGTGAAGGTGCGTTCCTCGGTCAGGATCGGCTTCGCCGACGCGGTGGCGCCTTGCCAGTCGATCGATGCCACGAAGCCGGAGTCCGCCGGCTTGATCGCCGTGACGACCTGGTCGCCGCCGCTCATGTGCCAGCGGTCGTAGGTCTTGCCGTCGATCGTGATCTTCGCGAAGCCGAGCATGATGCCGCGGTGGTGGGTGAAGTTGAAGCCCGGACCCTTGGTCAGGCGCAGGGCGCCGCTGGGGTCGAAGACATGGAGGTAAGGCTTATAAGTCTCCAGGCGCTTAGCCGGGGTGCTGACGTCGTGGGCTGTCATGAAGCGGGCCACGACCTTGCCATCCTGGGCGATGTCGACGGCCTCATTTGGGGTCACCTTGATGTCGGCGGCGAAGGTCTGCGTAAGGGCCAGCAGGGTGCCGAGGGCGAGGGATAGGGGGCGCATTCGCCCACCTTAGGTGGATGCCCCCGGGAGGGAAACCATGAATCTACAGAGGAAACTTTACCTACGCCCGGGGGTTGCATAGGGGTAATCCTATGTCCCTTCGTCCCGTCCTCGCCCTTCTGGTCATCTTCTCGGCCGGCCTCTCCTCGCTCTTCGGCGAGACCGCCAAGCCGAACATCGTCTACATCCTGGCCGATGACCTGGGTTTCGCGGAGCTCAGTTGCAATGGCTCCGACCGTTACAAGACCCCGAACATTGACGCCCTTGCTAACGCCGGCGTGCGCTTCACGCGTTTCTACACCGTGCCGCTCTGCGGACCCTCGCGTGCGCTGATCCTGACTGGCCGCTATGGTTTCCGCTCTGGCGCCGTCACGCAGGACGCGTGCAAGACCATCATCCGCACCGGCGAGAAGGCCGAGATCATGATCCCGACCGTCCTGAAGAAGGCCGGCTACGCGAGCGCGCTGATCGGCAAGTGGGGGCAACTTACGCCGTCCGGCGATCCGTCGGACTGGGGTTTCGACCATGAACTCTATTACAAGGGCAGCGGCATGTACTGGAACAGCAAGGTCGCCCAGCCGATGTCCGAAGGCGGCGAAGTGCGCGGAGACCCTGATACCTACGTCCTCGACGGCAAGACCATCAAGGTGAAGGACGACGAGTATATCCCCGACCTGCTGCATAAGGACGCAACCGCTTGGATGGAGGCGCAGAAAGGCCGACCGTTCTTCCTCTATTATTCACTCTCTCAAGTGCACGGCGAAATCTTGCCGACCCCGGATAGCATCCCCGCCCCGAAGGGAGAGTCGAATGCCCAACGCACCCAACGTTTGCTCGCTGATAACATCGGCTACATGGACAAACTCGTCGGGAAGCTCGTGGCCGAACTTGAGCGCCTCAAGCTGCGCGAGAACACCGTGATCGTATTTATGGGTGACAATGGCAGCACTAAGTCGGCCGCGGTTGACGCGACCATCGGCGGCCGCCGGATCGAAGGCGAGAAGGGTTCGATGAAAGAAGGCGGCGGCCTTGTGCCGTTCTTCGCCACTTGGCCCGGAGTCATGGCATCGGGCAAGGTGAATGCCAATGTCGCCGACGCCAGCGATCTCCTGCCGACCTTCGCTGAAATCGCTGGTGCGCCGATGCCGACCGGCCGCGTGATCGACGGGCGTAGCCTGGTTTCGCAGCTTAAGGGTGACACCAAGTCACCGCGTACCTGGGCCTTCTGCCAGCTCAGTAATAATTACTACGTCCGCGAGGTGGGTTGGAAGCTCGACCAGTCGGGCACCCTTTACGACATGAAGGACGCCCCGTTCAAGGAAGTCGCCGTCGCGGCGGACACCAAGGACGAGGCCGCCGTCGCCGCCCGTGCTCGTCTAGCGGCCGCTCTGACCGGCCTGAATCCGGCGGCAGGCTATAAGGACCAGGCCGGCGACGGCACTGGTCGCAGCGCTAACAAGGACGAGAAAAAGCCGAAGACCAAGAAGGTCAAAGAGGCTAAGTAATCGACATGACCGGTAACCCTAAGTCCGACTTCAAACGTAACCTCAGCCGGGAAATCGCGGCTTACTTCATCGTCGTCCTTTGCGCCTTGCCGATCCGCTTCTGGCTCTATTCGGCAACTAAGGCGGACGACGGTTGGGGATCTTATCTGGCGAGCAGTACATTTAACTATATCTCCTTCGGCCTGATTGGCGCCGTCTTCGTCTCCAAACTGAGCCTCCGGACCAAGCTTATCCTGACCTTCATCCTGGTCGCGCTCTGAGCGCGGGTTTGGGCAAGATGGCGCTTGTTAGAGACTTTGTCAGAGTCGGCGCAAACAGCGGCCTCTAACCTGAGAAACTCTCCGTTATATGCCTAAATTCTAGCTGGCGGAGAGGGAGGGATTGGCTCCGCTTTGCTACGGGGCTTCGCCCCAATCCTGACGGATTGCCTGTTCGGCCTGCGGCCTTCACCGAACCTGGGTTCTCATCCCTCCCGGTGGGCTTAAACGGGCCTATCAGGCTTACCGTTAAGGCAAGTTTGTTGACTTCATCTAACTGGCGGAGAGGGAGGGATTCGAACCCTCGGTACCTTGCGGTACACTGCATTTCCAATGCAGCGCGATCGACCACTCTGCCACCTCTCCTTTGTTACCAGCTAGAAGGTGCATCAAAGGGAGGGCTTGTGATGGGTCAATCACGGAGTCAGGGGATGTTTCCATCCTATTTGGGCACGAAAATGGCGGGTTTTACCCCGCCTTGGTTTCGCAGCCTGCCAGCATGCCAGCAGAACCCCAGCGAAGCGCAGCTTCGCTTACTTCGCCACGACCTTCGCCCAGGAGTCCTTCAGGCCGACGGTGCGGTTGAAAACGGGCTTGCCGGGCTGGGAGTCCTTGGCGTCGGCGCAGAAGTAGCCGGTGCGTTCGAACTGCACGCGGGTGCTCGGCGCGAGCGCGAGGAGGGCGGGCTCGACGAAGCCACGGATGGTCTTGAGCGAGCCGGGGTTGAGGAGCGTGCGCCAGTCGGTGCCTTCGGGGATGTCGTTCAGATCCTCGTGCGCGAAGAGGCGGTCGTAGAGGCGGACCTCGACGTCGCCGGCGTGCTTTTCAGAAACCCAATGAATGGTACCCTTGACCTTGCGGCCGTCGGGCGAGTCGCCGCCGCGCGTGGCGGGATCGTAGGTGCAGGTGACTTCGATGACGTTGCCAGCGGCGTCCTTCTTGCAGCCGGTGCAGGTCACGAAGTAGCCCCAGCGGAGGCGGACCTCCTGACCGGGCGTGAGGCGGAAATACTTCTTCTCCGGGATCTCCATGAAGTCGGCGCGCTCGATGAGCAGCGTCTTGGAGAAGGGCACCTTGCGGGTGCCGGCGGACGGATCCTCGGGGTTGTTGACGGCGTCGAGCTCGTCGACCTGGCCTTCAGGGTAGTTCTCGATGACGAGGCGGACGGGGTCTAGCACCGCCATGAAGCGGGAGGAGGTCTTATTGAGGTCGTCGCGGACGGCGTGCTCGAGGAGGGCGACGTCGGAGAGGGAATTGTTCTTCGTGATGCCGATGGTCTCGCAGAACTTGCGGAGCGCGGCGGGCGTGTAGCCGCGGCGGCGCATGCCGGAGATGGTGGGCATGCGGGGATCGTCCCAGCTGGAGACGCGCTTTTCCTGCACGAGTTCGAGCAGGCGGCGCTTGGACATGACAGTGTAGGTCAGGTTGAGGCGGGCGAATTCGATCTGCTGCGGCTTGGCGGGGGTGTCGAGCGTGCGGAGGAGCCAGTCGTAGAAGGGGCGGTGCACCTCGAACTCCAGCGTGCAGATCGAGTGGGTGATGCCTTCATACGCGTCCTCGAGCGGGTGGGCGTAGTCGTACATCGGGTAGACGCACCACTTGTCGCCGGTATTATGGTGATGGGCCTTGCGGATGCGGTAGATGACCGGGTCGCGCAGGTGCATGTTCGGCGAGGCCATGTCGATCTTGGCGCGGAGGACCGCCTTGCCTTCGTCGAACTCGCCGCGGGTCATCTTCTCGAAGGCCGCGAGGTTTTCGTTGACGGAAGCGTCGCGGGTCGGGCTCGGCTTTCCGGCCGTCTTCTCGTCGCCGTGGAATTCGCGGATCTGTTCCTGAGAGAGAAAGCAGACGTAGGCCTTGCCGAGCTTGATCAGCTTAACGGCGTCGGCGTGCATGCGTTCGAAGTAGTTCGACGCCTGGTAGTAGTGCTCGTTCCACTCGAAGCCCAGCCAGCGGACGTCTTCCTTGATCGAGTCGACGTATTCGACCTCTTCCTTGGTCGGATTCGTGTCGTCCATGCGCAGGTGGCAGCGGCCCTTGAACTCGAGGGCGAGGCCGAAGTTCAGGCAGATGGACTTCGCGTGGCCGACGTGCAGGTAGCCGTTGGGTTCCGGGGGGAAGCGGGTGGCGATGGACGCGTGCTTACCCGCGGCCAGGTCGGCGTCGATGATCTGCTGGATGAAGTGGCGGTGGGCCGCTGGCGCAGGCGTTTCGGAGGACATGGCGAATCAGGCGGCGAAGGCCTTGAGGCGAGCGAGGGTGGTATCGCGGCCGAGGACGCGGAGGACGCCGAGGAGGTGGGCGCCGCCGCCCTGACCGGAGATCGCGAAGCGGGCCGGCGCAAAGTAGTCGGTGGGCTTACGCTCGTGGGCAGCGCCGACGGCGGCGAAAGCGGCTTCAAGCGCCGGCTCGGTCCAGGTGGCGGCTTCGAGTACGGGCAGGAGCTCGCGGACGCGGACCGCGGGATCGCCGCCCTTCTTGGTGAGGTTGGCCTTTGCGCCTTCGTCTTTTTTGAAATCGGCCGTGAAGAAGAAACCCATGAACTCCGGCAGGTGTTCGAGCGAGATCACCTTCTCCTGGACGATGCCCAAGACTTCGGTGAGGCGCGCGTCGGAGACCGAGGCGTCGATCACCTTGGTCTCGAGTAGAATCGGGCGGGCGAGAGCGGCAAACTCGGCGGCGGGCAGGTTGCGGAGCGTCTGCGCGTTGACGTGCGACATCTTGCGCTCGTCGAAGCGGGCATTGGACTGGTGCACCGCGGAGATCTCGAACTGGCGGATGATCTCTTCGATCGGCAGCACCTCCTTGCCGTCGGCCGGCGTCCAGCCGAGCAGGCAGAGGTAGTTGCGGACGGCGGCGGGCAGGTAGCGGCGCTGCTGGTATTCCTCGATGAGAGCGCCCTTGTCCCGCTTGGACATCTTGCCTGGACCGTCGGTCTTGAGGATGAGCGGGATATGCGCATACTTCGGTGGTTCGACGCCGAAGGCCTTGAAGAGCTCGAGGTGCTTCGAGGTGTTGGAGAGGTGATCCTCGCCGCGGATCACGTGGGTGATCTTCATCTCGACATCATCGACGACGTTGACGAAGTGGAAGACCGGTTCGCCGTTGGAGCGGAAGATCACGAAGTCACGGTCTTCGACGCGGGCGACTTGACCGCGGACCAGGTCGTGCAGGACCATTGGGGCGGCGTCGACCCTCTCGTAATCCTTCTTCAGGTGTTCGTCGTAGGCGGCGGAGCGGGCGCCCTCGAGGCGCAGCCACCAGGCACCGTCCTTCTCGTAGGCGCGGCCCTTGGCGGCGAGTTCCTGGAGCTTGGCCTTATAGAGTTCGGTACGCTGCGACTGGAAGTAGGGACCGTAGTCGCCGCCGGCCTCGGGGCCTTCGTCCCAATCCATGCCGAGCCAGCGCATTGAGTCGAAGATCACCTGCAGGAAGGCCTCGGAGTTGCGCTCCTTATCGGTGTCCTCGATGCGGAGGATGAATTTGCCGCCCGTGTGGCGGGCGTAGAGCCAGTTGAATAGGGCTGTCCGGGCGCTTCCGATATGGAAGAAGCCGGTGGGGCTGGGAGCGAAGCGGACGCGAACCTGAGACATGGGCGAATAGAGGGATGGAGGGCTGGAGGGCCTGAGGTCAGGCGGGCCAGAAGGGAAGGCGTAAAGGGGTCAGGGGTATAGGGCAAGAAGGGAGGGCATGCCTAGGGGTTGGAGGGCACAAAAAAGGACAGGTTCGAGCCTGTCCTCCAAACGGCCTTGGGGGAGACCTTACTTGGCCTCGACGGGGGCTGGGACGATATCCTGGACGATACCGATGCCGGTGAAGTAGGCATTGCGCTGGGAGATGCGCTGGGCGAAAAGGCGGCTCTCATCGGCCCCGGTTTTGTCGGTGACCAAATCCTTCTTAGCTGGTCGGATGAAGACGTAGTCTCCGCTGTTGGTGCGGATCGCGGAGGTCAGCCTGCCCACGCCAGCGGCTTCGATGAGGAGACCAGTGTTGTCGCTGGCGCCGTTCAAAGCCTCGGGCACGGAGTAAACCGAGAAGGCGGCGGGGGAGGTGAGCACGAGCTTATGGGTCTTGGCGCTGTCGGTGAAGGTCTTGCCTGCGGCGACGTCGGCTTGGATGGCTTGGCCGACCTTGGCGACTTCCTCGGCGAGGAGGCGGTTGAGCTGGGATTTCTGCCAAGCGTCGATGGCCTTGACCTTGGCTTCGTCGAAGGTCGGCAGGCGATCCGGCGTGCGTTGGTTGAGGAGGATGAAGGTTGCGCCGGCTTCGGAGCGGTAGACTTCGGTGCGCCATTCCTTTTCGGTGAGTTCGGCGGCGACGCGGAGGGCTTCGGCGGGGACCTGCGCGACGGTGGGAGGATTGATGACTTCGAAGGACGGAATCAGGGTGACCTTGGCGTTCTTGGCCTTGATCCAGGCGGCGAGTTCCTTGCTGTCGGCCTTGGCGGTATCGATCGGGAATTTCTCGGCGAGCTCGTCGGAGACCTGGCCGGCAAGGTTGGTGATGGCGCGTTCGGCGCGGATGAGCTTCTCGAGTTCAGCACGCTTGGCGAGGGACTGTTCCTTGACCTTGCCGGTCTCGAACTTGAACTTCTCGGCCTGATTGTAGCCCATGTTGATGACTTCGTCGTCGGTGACAGGCGCGGTATCGACGACGGTTGGAGCGACGGTGATGGCGGTGACGGTGACCTGCGGGGGCAGCCGGAAATTCTCAATGTTGGCCGTGAAGGCTTCCTTCACCTTGGCTTCCTCGACCTTGATTTCGGGCTTAAAGGCGGCGGCGGTGAAGGTGGCTACGTCGACGGTCCACTGGGTGCGCTCGCGGTCGAGGATGCGCTTAATCTGGCTGGCGGTGGCGTGGCCGGAGCCGGCCAAGGTGGTGACCGCCTTCCGGATACGCCAGCTGTCCTTGATGTAGGTCTCGAAGCGCGCGCGTGTCGCGTCGTCAGACGCGTCGAGCTGCTTGGCGGCGAACTCCAGGAATTTATTGAGGCCGTCGGCGTTCTTGCCGTCGGGCGTGGTGGTCATCTCGCGGGCGAGGCGACGAATCTCGCCGTCGGACGGGGAGGGGATGCCGAGGCCATCGGCGAGGCTGAGTTCAGCGACGCGCTGCACGAGCCCGTTATTGTCGACGCGCTGTCCAGTCATCTGTCCGAAGAAGACCGCATCGTTGAAGCGCTTGCGCACGGCGGGATCGTTGAGGTCGACGCCTTGATAGAGGAAGGCCCCGCCACTTAGGCCGTCGCGACCGGCGACCCCGTAGAAGACGAAGGAGACCACGATGATCACCAGCAGGAAGCTGAAGATGGTGCGGTTGTGTTTGCTGGTGGCGTTCTGGAGCCAGGTAATCATTCGGTCAATTTACCTCAGGCTTTCTGCGGGTGTCAACCCGTCCAACTCGGCCCTGGCGCTTGCTTTCGCTGGGGTTATTAACAACCCTTGGGCCGTGCCTAAACCCCTCCATTGCATCGTCGCTGTGGCCCGTAATGGGGTCATCGGCCAAGCTGGTAAGCTCCCTTGGCATATCCCCGAAGACTTGGCTTGGTTCATGGACCAGACCGCCGGCGGCGTGATGATTGAGGGGCCGGCCTGTTACGTCGAATTGGGCAAGGCCCTCCCGGGGCGGGGCACCGTGGTGGTCTCCCGCGATCCGGCCAAGTCGTTCCCTGGCGCCGAGCGCGTCGTTTCCTTGGATGACGCCCTTGTCGCCGCTGAACGTATGGACCAGTGGAAGGGGCCGACGTGGATCACCGGCGGCGAACGTATCTACGCCCTTGGTCTGCCGCTCTGCGAACGCCTGCTCATCACGCGCATCGATCGCGATTTCCTCGGTGACCGTTTCTTCCCCGCCGATTGGTCCCGGCTGTTCACCAAGCGCGTTTCGGCGAAGGAGGGGATGCAGGATGGGTTGGGGTATGCGTTTGAAATCTGGGAACGATAGACGTTCCCAGATTCCAAACGAGGGGGCACGTGGGCAAGGTGACACGGGGACACGGGGAAGGCTGAACTCAAAGGGAGACCGGAATGTATGCTGCGGACATGTGCCCCAGCTAACTATCCGGTCTCCGGTATCCCTTTGAGTTTTGTCTCGAGGTAGGGCTGATGCAGCACTGTCGTGACGCGGTCTCGACCCTGCCTTGTCCCCGTGCCAGCGAAACCCATGTCCCCTCGCGACTATGGGGGATTTGGCTCCTCAGTGACGCCAAATCCCCCATAGTCGCGCTATGCTGCTCCCCCTGCTCCTGTTGGCTGCGATTCCGCCGACGATTTCCGACGAGGCAAAGGTCCCGCCGTATACGCTGCCTGATCCGTTGGTGTGCGCCGACGGGCGTAAGGTGACCGACGCCAAGATGTGGAACGAGGTCCGTCGTCCGGAGGTCTTCCGGCTCGTTGAGGAGAACATGTTCGGCCGCACGCCGGATACCTCGAAACTGCAGGCCGATGCTGTGGTCGAGGTCCGCGAGCAGTCCAAGGACGCTTTCGGTGGCAAGGCCACCCGCACGCAGTTTCAAGTCTGGCCGGTGGGCAAGAAAGGTCCGTCGTTCGATATGCTGCTCTACGTGCCCAATGCGGCGAAGCGTCCGGCTCCGGTCTTCGTTGGGCTTAACTTCGGCAGTAACCACACCACCACGGAAGATCCGGCGGTCTTCCCGACATTGAGTTGGGTCTCCAAGCAGTGGGCCTTAAAAGGCACCACGCAGGCGGATCTTGCCTTACGCGGTGGGCAAGCCGCGCGGTGGGAGTTCGAAGCGCTGATCGACCGCGGCTATGCTTCGGCCACCGCGTACTACGGTGATTTTGAGCCTGATCACCCTGAAGGATGGAAGGCTGGTTTCCGGGCGGCAATCTCGCCAGATGGCGTGAACACCCAATGGAAAGACGGCGAATGGGGAGCCATCGGCTGCTGGGCTTGGGGTCTGTCACGCATGCTCGATGTCCTGGGGAAGGTGTCCTCCGTCGATGCCCAGCGCGCCGCGGTCCACGGTCATTCGCGCCTTGGCAAGGCGTCGCTCTGGGCCGGTGCGCAGGACCAGCGCTTCGCATTCGTGATCTCCAATAACTCGGGCTGCGGTGGCGCCGCGCTCAACAAGCGACTCTTCGGCGAGACCGTCGGCGTGATCAGTGGCCATTACAAAGGCCGCGGCTTTCCGCATTGGTTTACGGCGCGCTTCGAGACCTTCTCGGAAAAAGAAGACCAGCTACCGCTCGATGCGCATTACCTGCTCGCGCTGAGCGCCCCGCGTCCGCTCTACGTCGCCAGCGCTTCGGAGGATAGCTGGGCCGATCCCCTCGGCGAGTTCCTCGGTGCCGTGCATGCGGATCCAGTCTATCGCATGCTCGGCCAGCCGGGTCTCGGTACTCGAGTCCAGCCGCCCGTCAGCCAGCCTGTCGGCCGGACCATCGGCTACCATCTTCGTCCGGGTAAGCACGACATCCTGCTCGAGGACTGGAAGAACTACGCTGATTTCGCCGACCGCGTGATGTTGGCCAAGTAAGGCGATACGGGGAAGGGTTGACTAACCCTCAATTACGGCAGAGTTAAAACCTCACGCTCCTGTATTTCAATGGATAGAATGCTGGCCTCCGAAGCCGGCGATTTGGGTTCGACTCCCAACGGGAGCACCACTTTTGGGCGAGCTTAGCCCGCCAGGGACAGGGGCAGGGGTAGGGATGCGATTGCCATCGCATCCGTTCGACTCCGAGGCCGGAAGTCGTCGGCCCTTGGCTAGCCTCGGTTGATGTCTTGGCGTACCGGTTCAAACGGACGTGATGGCAATCACGTCCCTACCTTTTAAGCCCTCTCTTCCTGCTCTCCCGTCACCTTACTGCCGACGGTGAGCATGACGATGAAGCCGATGATGGCGTAGCAGATTGACGAACCGAGCAGCACGTTACGCAGTTGGAAGAGGTCGGTCATCCAGCCCATGATGATGGCGGCGAAGGGGAGGAAGCCGAAGAAGCTCAGGCCGGCGACGGCGGAGACGCGGCCGCGCAGTTCGGCGGGCGAACGTTCCTGGACGATGGTATTGGCGAGGCCAACCAGCGTCGAGACGCCGATCGCGAGGCAGACGAGCGAAGCGCCGGCCCAGACGAGGTCATTGGCTTGACTGAGGCTAACGAGCGCACCGCAGGCGAGGACCATGCCGGTGAGGATGGCGAGGCGGCGCAGGCTCGAGCGTAGGGCCATGATGAGGAGCGAGCCCGAGACCGACCCGAGGCCCGAGCACAGCATCAGCAGGCCCATCTGCTCGGGTGTGGCGCCCAGGTCGTTCCGCGCATAGAGCGGTAACAGCACGATGATGACGGGGAAGACGAACAGGGTGTTGGTGGCGAGCAGCGCGACCATCGCGAGGCTCGGCTTATCCTGGCGGACGTGGCGGAAGCCTTCGCCCGCACCGCCTTGGCGCTTCTGTTCTTCCTCGGCTGTACCCTGCGGCCGGCGCGGCAGCGTCGCTAAGGCGACCATCAGCGCCACGAAGGAAGCCGCATTCAGGTAGAAGGCCCATTCGGCGCCGTAGCGTCCGACGAGATAGCCCGCGGCGGCTGGGCCCACGAGACGGGTAGCGTGGAAGAGCGCGCGGTCGATGGCGATGGCCTTGGCGACGTTTTCCTTGGCGACGAGTTCCGGGACGATCGCCGCGGCGGCAGGCATCTCGAAGGAGCTGGAGACGCCGAGCAGGGCCGCCGCCACGATCAGATGCCAAGTCTGCAGGGCGTCGTGGGCGATCAGCTGTCCGATCGCCAAGGCGAAGCCGATCTGGGCGACCTGGCAGATTTGCAAGATGAGCCGTTTGTCATGGCGGTCAGCCAGCGCGCCGCCGAGACGAAAGAGCAGTAGCATCACCACGCCGCTGGCGAGATGCGGCGCTGCTTGCAGCAGGCCCTCGTATTTCTGGAGTCCATCCCGGACCACGACTTCGGTCATCACCCAGCCGAGGGCCATGCCCTGCATCCAGGTGCCCGTCATGGAGACTCCCTCGCCGACCATGTAGCGCGTGAACGGTCCGTTCGGGAAACGTTCAGCGTTAGGATTGGTGGAGGCGGAGGACATCAACGGGGCAAAGTTGGCGACAAAGCCTCAAAGTGCAAAGGGAATGGCTCGAACCAGATTATTGTGGCCCGGTAGGGCCGACCATCCTTGGTCGGCCGCGGTCGAGCAAGGATGCTCGACCCTACCCAACCGCTCACCGCTGACCCCGGTTACTTCTTATAGGCGGCTTCCGTCGCCTGCCAGGCGGCGTCGACGGCGGGCTTTAGCACGGAAGCGATGGCCTTGTAGCCTTCGGCGGCGGGATGGAGGTTGTCCTTCAGGTAGCTGCCGGGCTTGCCTTCACCGTTCGGGAGGTTGAGCGCGACGTTGATGTCCACATACCAGAGATTCTTTCCTTCCTTCACGATCTGCTCGAGCTGGCGGTTATACTCGTCGAGCAGGGGCCACTTGGCTTTACGTGAAGGTGCACGGGTGGTGGCGACGAAGACCACGGCGCAGTCCGGGTTCTCCTTGCGCAGACGGGCGAGGTATTCGCGGATGCGCGCGATGGGGGCTGCGACGGGGTCACCGGAGTTGATGTCGTTACCGCCACACTGGAACACGACCACGCGCGGGTGGTAAGGTAGCGTGATGCGATCCATGTAGCCGAGGACCTCAGTCGTGAAGGAGCCACCGAAGCCGCGGTTGATCACCGGGTAGGGCTTCATCTCCTCGCCGACGTTCTTCCACATGCGCAGCGTGCTGGCACCCGTGAAGAGGAGGGCGTGTTGGGGCGGAGGGTTAGCCTGATCGGCGGCTTCGAAGGCGGTGATGTCCTTGGCCATACGCAGCGGCTGCTGGGCCAGGGGAATGTGGGGCTTGGTGACGTCAGCCGCGAAGGCGGTGATGGCGAGAAGGCAGGTGAGGAGGGCTTTCATATTGAAAGGGTCGGGGTAGGGGTAGGAAAAGGCAGGGAGGGCGGGAGGGCAACAAAATGGAGGAAACGAGGACACGAGGGCACGAGGACAGGTGGACTCGAGGACACGAGGGCTGGAGGTATGAAAGCGAGGTTATGGCGGTTAGCGGATAGCGGTTGGGGTAGCTGCATTTTTCGCCGCAGGGCGAAACCGGGTAGGGGCACGATTCATCGTGCACTCCGCAGGGGAGGGCGCGGCGTAGCCACGCCCCTACCTCGGGCCGCCCTGCGGCGGCCCAAATGTATCTTGTTTTTCTAACCGCTTACCGCCAACCGCTATCCGCTCAGACCTATCTTGGGGTTTTGGCTTTCCTCTGCCATCTGTCCTCCGTCATCTTTTATCTAACCTTACTCCCATGCCCCTCGTCCCTGGTCTCCTCAGCCCCTATGAAGCCGTCCGTGGTTTCGTGTATCTCCCCCGCCTGGTCTCCAAGATCCGTCTGCACGCCGCCGGTCAGTTGCACGCGGATTTCGTAAACAACCTCGGCAAGGCCTTCGACGACCGTTGCTGCCAGTATCTCGGTATCCGGTATGACGACCTTCGCGTCTGGGTGCTGCAGAATCCGGCCGCGACGCCGGACGAGGTCCTTGCGTGGGCCGAAGCCAAGGGCCGCAAACTTTCCACAAACGAGATTGAGATCTGGAACGGCTTCATGACCAAGCGCGGTTGGCGCGACGAAGCCAACGAAGTGCTCGTCCGTCGCCTCAAGGAGAACGGCCTCACCCTCGAAGCGGGCGTGGACACGATGTTCGACTACATCGAGGTCGATGAAGGACGCTTGGCCCGAAAAGCGGCGCTTTAAGGCAGGTTTGTGATAATAACCTTATAATTTTGGGTTGAGAGGGGAGACGGTCGGCCCGAGGCTGAACCTCCCCTTTTCACGAACCGTATCCCTCCGGATACTCCTTCGCCTTGCGCCGTCTCCTCACATCAACGTCCCGTCCGACGGGTCCCGGCCTTCGGGTCGGGAAAGGCTGCGCATGACCTTGGCGCTCACGCTAGCCCAGGCCGCGGCCGAGGGGGCTTCGGCCGAGGGCGTGGCGGTCGTCGCCAATAACTTCCAGGCCGCGCTGCAGGCCTTCAAGTCGGGTGGCTGGATTGTCGCGCTCATCGGTGCCGCCGCCATGGTCGGACGTCTCCTCGTGGACGAAGCGGACGACGCCAGCTGGCAGCGTTCGCTCCGGCATGTCCTGGCCGCCGCGATCTTCGCGGTCATCGCCTATTTCCTCATGTTCCAGTGGGAGCTATCGTCGCTCAACAAGGCGATCATCCAAGGTCTTTGCGGCGCCGTCGCGCCGGAGCTCGTCGACTGGATCACCTCCAGCATCCGCCGCCGGCTTGGTTTCAAGCACAAGCAGAACAAGCCCGCCTGGAAGAAGCTCTTCACGCGTCAGAAGAAACCTGCGCGTCGCCGCCGGTCCGCCGCGAAGCAGCCCAACCCGGCTCCGCCCAAACGGCTGCGAAAGGGACTGCGCCAACCGGTGGGCGCCAAGCCCCCAGCCAAGAAATCCTCTTCACGAGCGCTGGCCCAGGTCACTTCACCGAAGAAGCCCAAGGCCAAGCCAGTCACCCGGAAAGCGCCCACCAAGTCGGCCGCGTCGAAGCCGGTCGTGCCCAAGCCAACTTCGTCCAAGCCGGCCGAAGGCCAGGAACCCCTTAATCTTTAAACCCATACAATCATGTGCGCCCAGCGTAACCGCGGTCAATCCGCCAAGAACAACCTCATTCAAGCCGAGATCGGCATCGTCGGCATGGCCGTAGTGACGCTGCTCGTCTCTCTCGCCGGCCTTTGGTTCAGCCATGAGCTTCGCGATACCACCCAGCGCGTGAAGGAGACGACCGTCAGCATCCAATCTTCCTTCGCGGCCTACAAAGGGGCGATGAAATCCGCCGAGACGGGAGTCGTGCTCTTCACCGACCAAGGCACGAAGTCGGATAACAAAAATGTCGAGGTGACCGCCACGGCGGCGACGACGGCCTTGGAAATCGCCGAACGCGACACCAAGGAGTCGGTGAAGCTGCTGGATCAGGTGCTCGAACTGCTGGCGACCTACGAAACCGTGACGGTCACCTTCGGTGCTTCGGCCTTCATCTTTGCCCTGTTCGTGGTAATCCGCCGCTTCCGGATCTGAGCGGCTCGTCCGCTCAGGCGAAGTGGCCGAACCCGCGGACCTTGAGCGGTTCGCCGTCGGCGACGTCGCGGGCGAGGCCCGTGCCGGCTTCGACGGTGCCCAGCCGGGTCAGCGGCGTGAGCGGGAAGGCTTTGCGGAAAGTAGCCTCGAGCAGGTCAGCCCGGCTGGCGCCCACCGTGAAGAGCAGTTCGTAATCCTCGCCGTCCTGCAGGGCGTGTTCCAGTACAGGCTTGCCGTCGGCTTTCGCGAGGGTCCGGGCGGCTTCGGCAATCGGTAGGTTCGCCACTGCGATGCGGGCGTCGTGCCGGGAGCCGAGAAGACCGGGCAGGTCCTTGGCAAGGCCGTCGGAGAGGTCGGTGCAGGCGGTGACTTCGCCGTGCCCGCAGAGCCATTCGCCTTCGGCGAGCCGGGGGGTGAAATCGAGGTGCTTGCCGTAGAGCGAGCCGCCGAGCTGGCCGGTGACGAACAGCACGTCGCCGGCGACGGCGGTCCGGCGGGTCAGGATGCGATGCGCAAAACCTTGGAGAGCGAGGGTGCCGACGAAGGTTCCTTGTTGGCCGCGGCAGATGTCGCCCCCGACGATGCGCAGACCGGCCTTGGCGGCGGCGCGCCCAGCACCGTGGGCGAAATCGGTGAGCCAGGTCGCGTCGACGTCGCCGCCGATGACGAGGGAGAGCAAAGCGTCGGAGGGGACGGCTCCCGCCGCGGCGAGGTCGCTCAAGTTGCGATTCACCAGCTTGGTGCCGGCACGGATGCCGTCGCACGCGGCGTCGAAGTGGCGGCCGAGGAGCACGGAGTCAATCGTACTGGCGCGGATAGAGCGGCCGCCGGTGGTCGGCAAGTGCGCGCAATCTCCGCCCGGGCCTTCGGGGAAAGCTGGGGCGGCGTCGGCGAGCGACTGCACCACGCGGCGGATAAGTTCTTCCTCGGTCAGCTGAGCGACCGAGCGATCCGCGAGAGTGGTGAGGGCGCCCATGGTTCAGAGCGTGGCGGCGTTCGGGGCTAGTTTCAACCAGACTAAATTCCAACCATTGAACCCCGCGTGGACGGCGATGCAGGCCAGCAGCCCATGGCGGTCGCGGACCAGGCACATGAAGGCCCCGAAAGCGAACAGGGGGAGGGCGGCGGACGGGCTCAGGTGCGCGGCGCTGAAGATTGCGCCCGTCACGCAGATGGCGACCCAGCGGGCGTGGCGTTCGGAGGCTAATTTAGCCAAGCCAAGGGCGAAGGGGCTCGTGATGAGGACGACGAACGCGACCTTAATGAGAAGGTTTATCAAGATCAGGACTTCCCTGGTCTCCTTGGGGCTGCCGTCGGCTGGCCTCAGTGTTTGCGAATCGAGCGGCTGAATGGCGAAGGCTTCGAGATTAAAGCCTGCGACCAACCAGAAGGTAATGGGCAGAAGAACCGCCAGCCAAAGAATGGCGCGGGTCCAGAGGTTGGAG
>CAMBGQ010000020.1 GCA_945866215.1 Opitutus sp. GAS368
CTTCAGCGGTGATGATGCCCTTCTTCACGAGAAGATCGAGCGTGGCTTTGTCTTGGGCGAAAGCCGAAACCGACGTAATGGCGGCAGCGGCGATCAGCATGGACTTGAGGGTGCTATTCATAGGTGTGGGTGCGGTTGTGCGAGCGGACTATCTCATCCTATTGTTACAGGATGAAGACGAACGGGTGAAGAAACGGCCTTAAAGCCCGCACCCCAAGACGGCTTCCGGTATCAGAAAAGCTCACTTAAGCCCGCAAAAACGTCAGGAAATACGGGGTTCCACGGTAATTCCGCCCTAATTCGCTCGGTCAAAACAATACGATTGGGCTGCGTCCGCCCCCCTTTGGCCACCCTGGGACCCGCCGGAGCGGCCGAATCGAACACGGGGGAAGCCTGCCCCAGGCGCGTCGCGATCCATTTCGCGAGCGCTTCTTTCGTCACGGGATTCCCATCACCCACATTGTAAACCCGCGCGCCGACGGGCCCACCGATGATCGCGGCGAGAATCGATGAAGCTGCATCGTCGCGATGCAGATAGTTGATGAAGTGATCCACGCGACCGCCGATGACATTATCACCGCGGCGCAATTGATCGACGAGGTGATGACGGCCCGGACCGTAAAGTCCACCGAAGCGCAACACGCGTGCCTTCGCGAAACCAGAAGCCAGCACGGCCTGCTCGCCACCGAGAATCGCATCCGCCGTCGGCGCACCACCCACGAGAGAAGACTCGTCGACCTTGCCGCCGTCATCCTGCCGATACACACCCGTGGAACTGGTGAAAATAAAGTAGCGTGCACCGACGTCGCGAGCCCACGCAAGCGCGCGCTTCACACCGACGTCGTAAGCTAAGGAATAAGCCTCAGGTCCGCCACCACCGGTGCTGGCCGCATAGACGACCGCGTCGAAATACTTCGGGAGCAGCGCCCAATCACCGGCCTGAATATCAAAGGCCTCAGCAGAGATGCCTTCCGCACGGAGTCTATCGCGTGAGTCTACCGAACGGACAATGCCAAGCACTTCATGTCCAGCCGCACGGGCTTGGCGGGCGAACTCAGCGCCGACATACCCGCAGCCGAGGACCGCAATCTTCAGCGACGTGCTCACTTGGGCAAGAAGGTGGCGACCCATTCGGCGGGCGTGGCGCCGGACGGGACGGAAAGCATCCGTAGAAGTTCGCCGGCATCGGCCACGGCCTGGGTTCGTGGGCCCGGATTTTCGACGCATTCGCGCAGACGCGCCGCCAAGGGCACGGGCTCACAAGCACCCTGCAGGTATTCAGGCCACGCTTGCCGCTTGAGGAGGATATTCGCGATACCGAGATCGTCGATTCTGCCAGCGATCAAGCGGCGGCCGACAATCCAGGTAAGCGGATTGGCCCGATACACGACCGCGCCGGGAATGCCCGCCAGGGCGACGGTCAGAGACATGGTGCCAGAACTGACGAGTGCGGCGCAACCGGCGGCCGGTCCTTCGGAGACAGGACGAAGGTCGATGCCCTTGGCCTGATCGCCGTATTCAGCCAACAGGCGATAAAGCTCCGCATGCACTTCGCCACCGGTGTGGAGAACGAGCGCACGCCGCTTGGGGTGCTCCTGGCGGAAGAGCGCGAAGGCCTCGACGAGGGCCGGGAAAATCTTGCGGACTGGCTTCGGACGGCTACCCGGCAGCAGCAGCACCGGGCCTTCGGGGTCATACGTCAATCCAGGTTGATGGTCAGACTCGGCGAAGGGATGGCCGACGAACCGTGCATCCAGCTTGGTGTCGGCATAGACCGCCGGCTCGAACGGGAAAATCGTGCCGACGCCGTCCAGATCGCGCGCCATGGTGAAGCGGCGCTTAGGCTTCCAGGCCCATAGTTGGGGGCTGACATATTGAATGACCGCGGTCTCGCCGAAGCCGGCGCGCGACAGACCGGCCTTACGCAGCTCGTTCGCGAGGCGGAGGTTGAGCCCAGGGTAATCGACGAGGACGACGACCTTGGGCTTCCATTGCGTGGTCCAGTCGACCATGCGCGCAAAGAGCTTCCGGTAAAACGGATACGCCGAAAGGATCTCTACGATACCCACGGCGGAAAACGTGGTCATGTCCATGAGCAGCTGGGCGCCCGCGGCACGCAACTCAGGGCCGCCGAAGGCGGCGATGCGCAGGCCGGGACGAGCCTTGCGCAGGTCCCCGACGACCTTGGCCGCATGCTGATCGCCCGAATGCTCCCCGGCCACGACGAGGACATCGACCTCGCCTGCGCGGGGTCGGGCGAAGTGCGCCGGGATGGTCGGGAACGCGCTCATTTGCGCGCCATGCCGGCGCAGATCTGTTCGGTAATTTTGATGGCGACTTCCAAAGCGGTGCGCCCGAGCTCGCCGCTGACTTTCGGGCTCTTGCGGTCACGGACGCACGCGGTAAACGAGGCCAGCTCGATAGCGAGGGGCTCACCCTTCTCGATCGGGATCTCCTCCTTAGCGAAGCCGCCCTCGGCGGTCGGGTCAACGCGCACGGTGTGGCCCTTCTGGCCCATGAAGTCGATGGAGAGGTAGCCGCCCGTCTGGAAGACGCGGATCTCGCGGTTCTTCTTCAGCGAGACGCGGCTGGCGCTCAGGTTAGCCACGCAGCCGTTCTTAAAGGCGAGGCGGGCGTTGGCGATGTCCTCGGTCTTGGTCACGACCGACACGCCGACGGCGTCAATACGCTCGACGGGCGAGTTGGCCAGCTGCAGGACGATGCCGATGTCGTGGATCATCAGGTCCAGCACAACACCGACTTCGGTGCCCCGCGGGGTAAAGGGGGCCAGGCGCTCGGCGGTGATGTAGCGGGCATCGGTGACGGCCTTCTCGAGGTACGACATCACAGGGTTGTAATGTTCGATATGACCGACCTGGACGATGCGATCGGCCTTGGCGGCGGCCTCGAGAATCTGGGCTGCCTCCTCGAGCGTGACGCAGAGGGGCTTCTCAATCAGCAGGTGCACGCCCTTGGCGAGCAACGGGAGCGCGACGGCGGCGTGGTGGTTGGTTGGGACCACGACGCTGACAGCGTCGCAACCGGCGGCCATCTCGTCGAGCGTGGCGAACCGATGGCAGTGGTGCTTGGCGCAGATCTCGGCCGCCCGGGCATCGTCGGGTTCGAAGATGCCAGCGAGTTCGGCGCCGGGCAGGGTCGAGTAGATGCGGGCGTGGTGCTGGCCGAGCGAACCCGTGCCGGCCACCCCGCAGCGGATACGCGTAGCGGTCATGAAACCCAGACTCCCTCGGGCGACGGTTCCCTTCAATCCGAAAACCCTTGTTCACCGCCGCCCGACTCCTCGGCAGGCGTCACGCCGTCCGCGCGGCCGTCAACCTCTAAAAGACCGCGCCGCGCGGACTCCCTTGTTGCCGAGACGCCTCCTGCGCAGGTAGAAAACCACCATGAAGCATGTTGCGGAGCTGGCGACCTTGGTGCGCCTCCTCGACGATCCCTCCCCGGTCGTCCGGCTCGCCGTGCTCGGTAAAATCAAGGCCGCCGGTCTGCCCGGCGTCCTCTGGCTCGAAACCCTGACGAAAGACGATGCCCTCGCGGCCCACGCCCGCACGCTGCTCGCCGACCTGCGTACGCCCGAGGCCGCCGCCCACGCGTTCGTCGAGCACATCCGCGACCCGCATTGCGACCTCGAGGAAGCCTGCCTGCTGCTCGAGCGCGCCACGGAACCGTCGCTGGCCGAGGGTGCCTATGCGGCCGAACTCGACCGCCTCGCCGACCGCACCCGCGACCTCATCGCCGAACCGCTTGATGTGCGCGCGAAATGCCGCCTGCTTTGCCGCGTCATCTTCGGCGAGGAAGGCTACCGCGGCGCGCAGGAAAGTTTCGCCGCCCCGGCGTCCTCCCTACTCTCCCAGGTCATCCGCAGCCGCCGCGGCATCCCCATCTCGCTCTGCCTCATCTTCCTGCTCGTCGCCCGCCGCCTCGGCCTGCCCGTCGAACCCGTCGGCCTCCCTGGGCGCTTCATGGTCGGCATCTTCCGCGGTCGCGAACCACTGTACATCGATTGCTACGAAGGCGGCGCCTTCCGCACGCGCGCGGAGATCCAGCTCCTGCTGCTCGACAACCAACTGCCGGCCGATGAGGCCTTTCTGCGTCCCGTGACCACACACCAGACGCTCGCCCGCTGCTGCCGGAACCTTGTCTCGCAGTTCGAGGCGCAGGGCGACGATCGCAGCAGCCGCCTCTTCCTCACCTTCGTCCACGCCCTGGAAAAGACCGATGAGCGCGCCTGACACCCTCACGCTGGCGTCCTTACGCTCGACTGAATTCGCCCCTGGCCAGCTCGGCGTGCTCGGCGACCCCATCGCGCACTCACTCAGCCCGGCGATGCATAACGCCGCCATCGCGACGCTGCTCCCGACGAACCCCCGCCTCGCCGGCGTGCGCTACCATCGACTACATATTACCGCCGAAGAACTGTCGGAGGCGCTCGCGCTCCTGCACGCTAAGGGCTTCGCCGGCGTAAACCTCACGGTGCCGCACAAGATCCAAGCTCTCGCGATCGCCGAAACCCTTTCGGACGAGGCGCGCCGCGCGGCGTCGGTCAACACGCTGGTCCGCACGCCGACCGGCTGGGCCGGCGACACCACCGATGGTCAAGGCTTCCTCGAGGCGCTACGCGAATGCTCCGGTCGCACGACCAAGAATCGTCCAGTCATCCTGCTCGGCTCTGGCGGCGCGGCTCGCGCCGTGGCCGCGGCCTGCCTCGCCGACGGCTGCTCCGCGCTGCACCTGCACAATCGCGATGCCGCCAAGGCCGCCGCACTCGCGTCCGCGCTCGCCGACCCGCGGGCCCAAGCCGCCGGCCTGGCTGAGATCAAGGCCTCCCCTGACGCCGTCGTCGTCAACTGCACGACGCTCGGCCTGAAGCCAACCGACGCCTCACCCTTCCCTGTCGCGCTTCTCGCCGCCGGACAATTCGTCTTCGATACCACCTACGGTAGCGAAGCCTCGCGCCTGCTCACGGATGCCCGCGAACACGGCATCGCCTGCGGCGACGGGCGTTCAATGCTGCGCTGGCAAGGAGCGCTCGCCTTCCGCCTCTGGCATGGCATGCTCCCTCCCGAAGCCCCGATGCGCGCCGCCCTTGGCGAAACCACCTCTTGACCATGACGCTCGCCGACCTGCAGAAGTTCGCCCAGCTCAACCCGGGCCTCGCGGCGCTGGCCGCCGGAGCCTTCGGGGCGTGCGTCGGCAGCTTCCTTAATGTCTGCATCCATCGCCTGCCCAAGGGCGAGTCCATCGTCACCCCGGGCTCGCGCTGCGCCTGCGGTCAGCCGATTCCTTTCTGGTATAACATTCCGCTCGTTGGCTGGCTGACCCTCCGCGGTCGGGCGAAGTGCTGCGGAGCAGGCATCTCCGTCCGCTATCCACTCGTCGAGCTGATCACGGCCCTGCTCTTCGTCGCGGCCTGGTCTTTCCTGCCGCCGGCGAAAGCCGCGGTCGCCTGCGTCTATCTTCCGCTGCTCGTCCTGCTCGCCGGTTGCGACCTTGATGACATGATGGTGCCCGACGCGCCGAACTTCGCACTGGTCGGCAGCGGCATCATCTTGGCGATGCTGGCACCTTCGATTCATGGCGAGACCCTGCATTCAATCGAAGCCGTGAATCGGTTCCGCGCGCTGATCGACGCCTTGCTTGGCGTGGCCGTCGGTACCGCACTCGTCTGGTGGATCCGGACCATCGGTAGCGTCATGGCCGGCCGCGAGGCCATGGGCGAAGCCGATATCATCCTTTGCGCCGGCGTGGGGGCTTACTGCGGCTGGCAGGGTGCTATTTTTTGCCTTTTCGGAGGTTCGGTCATCGGGGTCGTCACCGCCCTGCCCGGCCTGATTCAAGCCAAAATCAAGGGGGAAGAATACGCCGGAGTGGTTCCTTTCGTCCCCAGCATGGCTATCGCCGGGGCGGTCTGGTTCTTCGGCGGACCCGAACTGGTCATCCTCTGGCGGGACTGGGCGGCTTCGTGAATGATTCTGACTTGTCAGCCCCCCTCCCCCGCACAATCTTCAGCTCTACCCCCCAATGAAGCAGCTCGCCCTTGCCACCTTAATCGCTTCCGCCCTCATCGGTTGCACGACGTACGACACCCCTTACCGCGGCAAGAACGTCACCCTGGAGCCCTCTCACAACTTCCTTGGCATCGTCAAGGTCGAGTCTGGCTCCTACGGCTCGTCCGAGAAAGCGACCGTGGGCGTCAATATGCGGGAATTCAACGCCCGACGTCTGACCTCGGGCGATCGCGTCACCCTGCTCTGGGGCGCGGTCACCCTGACCGACTACTAAACCGGCAAGTAGCCCTTGCAGAAGCCCCGGATTCGGGGCTTCTTCGTTTGCAGGCCATGAACGACACCGGAAGCAATGCCGCCCGTCATCTCCGGATCGCGGCCATCGGGCATCCGGACAGTCCAGCGACCCGCTCGCCGATCGGCGTCGACGCCGCCGGCGGAGTGCGACACGAGGTGCGGACGTTCCGCCGGCTTGACGAAGAAACCGATGCGGCCGCCAAGTATTTCGAACATCACGGTATCACTATAGGCACGCGGGTGCTCCTGGCGGTCCGCCCCGGTCCCGACCTGATCATCGGGATGTTCGGTCTCCTAAAACTCGGCGCAGTGCCGGTGGCAATCGACCCCGGTATGGGCTGGGCGGCGTTCCGTGGCTGCGTCCGCCAATCCCGCCCCAGCGCGCTCATTGGGGGACGGAAAGCCACGTTGCTCAGCCGCCTGCCCATCGCAGACTTCCGCACGCTCCGCCACCGCGTGATGGTCGGGGGAGCCTCCTGGCGCCAAGCTTTATCCGCCGCCGCGGGCTCGCCTCGCCCACTTGCCGATGTCGGCCCAGACACGCTCGCGGCCATCCTGTTCACCTCCGGCTCGACGGGCGCACCCAAGGGCGTCTGCTATACACATGGGATGTTCGACGCCCAGATCGAGGTGGTGCGGTCGACCTATGGCATCCAGCCCGGCGGGACGGACATGGCCATGCTGCCGCTGTTCGCGCTTTTCAACCCCGCCCTCGGGACCACGACGGTCACCCCACTCCTTGACCCGGCCAAGCCGCTCGCCGCCGACCCCGCTCCGCTCGTCGCCGCACTCATCGCGGAGAAAGTCACCTCCTCCTTCGGTTCGCCCGCGATCTGGGGTAAGGTCGCCGAGCACTGCGTGGCGCACGGGCTGATCTTGCCCGACCTCCGCCGCCTTCTCATCGCGGGAGCCCCGGTCTCCGGAGAACTGCTCACCAAGCTCCGCGTTATCGCCCCGCACTGCGAAATCCATACGCCCTACGGCGCGACGGAATGCCTTCCGGTCACGACCATCACGTCGGATGAACTGCTCGGCGAAGCGCGCCAGCTCGCCCTGCGGGGCCAAGGCACCTGCGTTGGTCGGCCGGTCAGCGGCGTCGAAATTCGTGTGATCCGCGAGACCGACGGCCCGATTGCGACCTTGGCCGAGGCCCGGCCCTGCGCGCCCGGCGAAGTCGGTGAGATCATTGCGACTGGACCGAGCGTGACCCGCGAATACGATGGATTACCCGAGGCCACCCGGCTCGCGAAGATCGCCGATGGCGACCGCGTCTGGCATCGGATGGGTGATCTGGGCTCGCTCGATGCGGCCGGTCGACTGTTCTTCTTCGGGCGCCGCGTAGAAAAAGTCCGCACCGCTGACGGCGATCTGCCGACCGAATCAATTGAACCTGCCTTCCGCCAACATCCGCAGGTCTTCCGCTGCGCGCTGATCGGAATCGGCACCGCCCCGGACCAGACGCCCACTCTCGTCGTCGAGCCTCGCGGCGGACATTACCCTGCGGACGAAGCGGCCCACTCACGCTTCATCGCCGAACTGCGAGACCTCGCCCGCGTCCATCCGCAGGCCAGCCGCGTGCAGCACATCGTCTTCCAGCGCGCCTTGCCGGTGGACGTCCGTCACAACGCCAAGATCCATCGCCTCCAGCTCGCCAAGGAATGGACCCGCCGCCTCGACCGATGAAGACGCCCCTCGTCCTTGTCACCGGCGGCGCCGGCTTCCTCGGCCAAGCCGTGGTGCGCCGCTGCCTCGCGCGCGGCTACCAAATTCGCGTGCTCGGCCGCACTCCGCTCACCGGCGAACTTGCCGACCAAGTGGACTTCCTCCGCGGCGACATCGCCGACCGCGCCACGGTCGACGCAGCCGTCCAAGGCTGCGACTACGTCTTCCACGTAGCCGCCAAAGCCGGCGTCTGGGGCCCCTGGGAAGAATACCTGCGCATCAATATCGACGGCACCTCGAACGTCGTCGACGCGTGCAAGGCGCACGGCGTCCGCGCCCTTGTGCACACGAGCACCCCGAGCGTCGTCTTCAGCGGTGAGGCGTTCCGCGGAGCCGACGAGTCCCTGCCCTATGGGGACAACTGGCTCTGCGCCTACGCCGAGACCAAGGCCATCGCCGAGGAAGTCGCCCTCAAGGCTGCCTCGGATAAGCTTAAGGTCTGCGCGCTCCGTCCGCACCTGATCTGGGGACCCGGCGACCCACATCTCTTTCCGCGGGTCCTTGCCCGCGCCCGCACCGGCAAGCTGCGCATCGTCGGCGACGGCGAGAACCAAGTCGACGTCACGCACGTCGACACCGCAGCCGACGCGCACCTCGGCGCCCTCGATGCGCTCCTCGCCGGGCGGGCCAACGGCAAGGCCTACTTCCTCTCCCAAGGCGAGCCCGTGAAGCTCTGGGCCTTCATCAACCGCCTGCTGGTCGGTGCTGGCGAAAAGCCCGTCACCCAGCGGATCAGCCAGCGCTCGGCCTACCGGCTCGGCGCCCTACTCGAAGGCGTCTGGACGCTCTTCCGTCTCAAGGGCGAGCCGCCCATGACCCGGTTCGTGGCCGTCGAGCTCGCCAAGGACCATTGGTTCGACGTCTCCGCCGCCCGCCGCGACCTCGGCCTCAAGTCCGCCGTCGACACCTGGGCCGAACTCGACCGCCTCGCCGCGACGCTGCGACGGAAATAACGCGTTCGCTTGCTCCAAGACGATTTCACCCCAACCCTCGACCCATGCCCGCCGATGGACTCCAGCCTGACCAAACCTTCATCGTGACGATGAAGACCTGGTTCGATCAGACCGACGGTCTCGGCATACTCCATCATTCGCATTATGTGCTGCTGATGGAGCGGGCCCAGAAGATGCTGTTCGTGGCCCTGATGGGTAAGGACACGATTGATCCCGCCATCGCGCCCGATGTCATGGTGGTCATCCGGGACATCGATGTGCATTACCTTGTGCCGATCCGCCCGGAGTGCGAGGTGAAGCTAATCATGAGCGTCCGCAAGGTCCGCGCCGCCGGCTTGACGGTCGACTTCGAGTTCCGCAGCGCCGACTTCGCCCTCCTTCACGCCAAAGCCTCACGGACGGTGTGCCGCATCGCCGCATCGACGCATCAACCCTCCGCGTGGAGCGAGGAGTTTCGCGCGAAGCATGAGGCGTTGGTGAAGTAAGAGTTGAGGACTGGATAGAGGACAGCGTTGAGGGCCGAGTGGAGGACTGCATTGATCAATGCATATGCGGCATTGAGCTGCGTCTCATCATCCATTCAGTCCTCAACGCAGTCCTCCATTCAGCGGTCCATCCAGTCCTCTATTTCTTAGCCAGCATAGCGCATATCCCACAAGTCTTGCCATCGCATCCGCGCGCGGTGCAGTGTTCTCGTCCGTAGAAGATGATGCGGAGGTGAAGCTTGTTCCAGTTGTCCTCGGGGAACAGGCGCTTGAGGTCTTTCTCGACCTGCTCGACGGATTTCCCGGGACTCAGTTTCCAGCGCTTCGCCAGTCGGTGAATATGCGTGTCCACCGGGAAGGCCGGGACACCGAAAGCCTGCGCCATGACGACCGAAGCGGTCTTGTGGCCGACGCCAGGCAGTTCCTCGAGTTCCTCGAAGGTCCGCGGCACCTGCCCCGCATGCTTGGCCATGAGCATCTTGCCTAACCCGACAAGGGCCTTGGATTTCTGCGGGGCGAGCCCCAGCTGGCGGATCAGCGTCAGCACCCGCAGTTCGGTCATCGCTGCCATCTTGGCCGGCGAACCCGCCTCGGCGAAGAGCGCTGGGGTGATTTCGTTGACCTTCTTGTCCGTGCATTGGGCCGAAAGCACCACCGCGACCAGCAAGGTGAAGGCGTCGGTATGGTCCAGGGGAATAGGGGTGGCCGGGTAGAGCCGGGCGAGCGTCTTGCCGACATAGGCGGCGCGTTCTTTTTTAGTCATTAGCCGAGGGTGGCCGGCTCGCCGATGAGGGCAACGCGCCAGAAGATAAGGACTTGTTAACAAGGCATCTGGGGGATTGCCAAACCTAATGCCGAAACACTGATTCTCTAATACCCCCACCCTCCTTTGGTGGGCGATTGCGACACCCATAACGTCCATCAAAACCTTTCATAGAACACATGGCTCAGCTGCCCTACGACCCGTCCAAAATCACCCGCGAACTCGCCCGTCATTATATCGCGGCGACCGAAGCCGACATTCAGGCGATGTTCGCCGCCATCGGCGCCAAGGATTTTCCGGAGATGTATGCCCACATCGACGCCGCGGTGAAGTTCCCCAGCGTCCAGGACCTCCCCGACGAGCTGGAATACCAGGCCCTCGCGGATCGCATGGAGTCCCTCTCGCAGAAGAACTCGGTGAAGACCGCCTTCCTCGGCGACGGCCTGCAGGTCTACCGGACCCACGAGATCGTCGGCCACGTCTGCTCGATCCGCAACCTGACGACCTCCTACACACCCTACCAGCCCGAGCGCTCGCAGGGCACGCTGATCACCCACTGGATCTACCAGTCCACGCTTGCCCAGCTGACCGGCTTCGAGGCCGTCAACTCCTCGCTCTACGAGCGCGCCAGCGCGCTCTTCGAAGCCGCCGTCTGCACGGTCCGCATGGGCGTCGCCGAAGCGAACACCGTACTCGTCGCCGCCAACCTTCTGCCTGGTGACCTCGAAGTCCTCCGCACGCACGTCGCGGATACCTCGGTGAAGCTGGAATTTCTGGCGCCCGACGAAGACACCGGCCGCCTGACCGCTGAGGGTATCGCCGCCGCCTCCGCGCGCCTCGGCAAGCAGCTCGCCGCCGTCATCTTCCCGCAGGTCAACGCCCTCGGATTACTCGAGGACGTCGACGCCCTCACCGACGCCTGCGCCGACGCCGGCGTGAAGTCCGTCGCGGTCATTGATCCGATGCTCCTCGCCACCGGCGGCCTCAAGGCCCCGGCTCAATACGGCCGTGCCGGTGCTGACATGCTCGTCGGCGAAGGCCAGCACCTCGCCATCGGCGCCAACTTCGGCGGTCCTGGCCTCGGCCTCTTCGCCGTCCGCCATAACGCCGACAAGAAGAACGAGGTCCGCGAAACCCCTGGCCGCTTCGTCGGCAAGGCCAAGGACAACGCCGGTCGCGATTGCATCGTGATGGTCATGGCCACCCGCGAACAGCATATCCGAAAAGATAAGGCCACGTCCAACATCTGCTCCAACCAAGCCTTCATCGCCACCATCGCCGGCGCTTCCATCCTCGCCCGCGGCGAAGCCGGCATGGCCGCCAGCTGCGTCGCTGGCCGCGATCAAGCCCACCGCGCCGCCGCTAAACTGCACAACATCCCGGGCCTGAAGGTCTGCTACGCGAAACAGGCTTTCTGGAACGAATTCAGCCTGATGCTCCCCGAGCCCGCCGCCGCTGTCATCGCCAAGGGCCGCGCCGCCGGCCTCCACGTGGGCGTCGACATCACCGGCCGCACGCCCTGCCATTGCTCGCTACTCAAGGTCTCCTTCAGCGACCTGCAGACCTCTGCCGATACGGATAAGCTCATCGCCTTCTTCGAAGGCCTCTATGGCCAATCCGTCGGCACGAAACCGCTCGCCGAAATCCCGGCAGCCCTACTCCGCCAAGGCGCCGTCGGCCTCCCCTCCTTCTCGCTCGCCGAACTGAAGGCCTACTACTCGAAGCTCGGCGAACTCAACGTGTCGCCCGACACGGGCTGCTTCCCGCTCGGTTCGTGCACGATGAAGTACAACCCGCACATCAACGACTGGGCCGCTGGACTCCCAGGCTTCACCGGCCTCCATCCGCAGGCCCCGATCGAAGACGCGCAGGGCGCACTTGAACTCCTCTGGCAGACGCAGGAGTGGTTCCGCAAGATCACTGGCCTCGCCGGCCTGACCACCCAGCCCGTCGCCGGCGCCCAGGGTGAACTCGTCGGCCTTAAGCTATTCCAAGCCTACCACCGCCACCACGGCCAGCACCGTGATATCATCCTGATTCCGGCTTCGGCCCATGGTACGAACTTTGCCACGGCCACCACCGCCGGTTACGCGACCAAGCGTAACCCCGACGGCTCGCCCTCGGGCATCATGCTACTGAAGTCCGCTCCGGACGGCCGCGTCGACCAGGTCGACTTCGCCGCGAAGATTGCCGAATTCGGACCGCGCATCGCGGGCATGATGGTCACCAACCCGAACACCTCCGGCGTCTTCGAGACCGACTTCCAGAAGATGGCCTCCGAGATCCACCGCATCGGCGGCCTCGTCTACATGGACGGCGCCAACATGAACGCCATCGCGGGCTGGGTGAACCTCGGCGCCCTCGGCGTCGACGCCGTCCATAACAACCTGCACAAGACCTGGACCGTCCCCCATGGCGGCGGTGGCCCGGGCGACGGTATCGTGGCCGTCTCCGAGCTCCTCGTCGACTTCCTCCCCGGCTTCCAAATCGCCAAGCAGGGTGGCGTCTACGTACCGATCAAACCGAAGCACAGCATCGGCTCCTTCCATCGTCATTGGGGCAACTTCGCCCATAAGGTGCGCGTCTACACCTACCTGCAGCGCCTCGGCAAGGAAGGCGTGCGCCGCATGTCCGCGATGTCCGTCCTCTCCAGCCGCTACTTGTTCTCGAAGCTCGGTAAGTCCTTCCCTTCACTTCCCGCGGCGGCCGATGGCGTGCCGCGCATGCATGAGTTCATCCTCACGCTCACGGAAGAAGACTTCAAACGCATCGAGGCCTCCGGCATCCCGCGGGCGAGCATCATCGGCCGCGTCGGTAAACTCTTCCTCGATTTCGGCTTCCACGCCCCGACCGTCGCTTTCCCTGAGGTCTTCGGCCTGATGATCGAACCGACCGAGTCCTACACGAAGGCTGAGCTCGACCGCTTCGCCGAGGTGGTGCTGGCCATCGGCGAGCTCATCCGCACGAACCCGGAAGTCCTGAAATCCACCCCGCGCTTTACGCCGGTGGACCGCGTCGATGAAGTCGCTGCGAACCGAAACCTCGTTCTCAGCGAACACCTCACGGCCCTCCCGCTGATTAACGAGAACCGCCTCTCGCCCGTCCTGCTCAACGCGATGCCCGTCGCAGAGATCAAGTCGCGCGTGCTGGCGACAGTCTGATCAGGCCTTCGGCAGACGGACGACAAAGACGGTGCCTTTGCCAACCTCGCTGGTCACGGTGATGGTGCCGCCATGGGCTTCGACGGTCTGCTTGACGATCGCGAGCCCAAGGCCGGCACCGCCGGTATGCCGAGAGCGCGAGGCGTCGACCCGGCGGAAGCGCTCGAAGATCTGCCCAAGGCTCTCTGGCGCAATGCCGCGGCCATCGTCGGCCACGCGCAGCTCCGAGAAGCCGTCGACGACACTGGTAGTCACGGTGACGGTCACGCCAGCTTCATTATGCAGGATGGCGTTGATGGAGAGGTTCAGGATCACCCGGCCGAGGCGTCCCGCATCGCCGACCACGGGAGCACCCTCGAGTTGCGATACAAGCTTAGCGCCATGCTCGCGGGCGACTCGTCCGAGCAAGGCGACGGATTCGTCGGCGAGATCCGCGAGGTCGCAAGAGTCCTTGGCGGTCGGCTTCCCGGCGTCGCCGTGGGCGAGTTCAAGTAAGGCGTCGGAAATCGATTTCATCCGTAGGGCCGACTGCTTGATGATCTCGAGCGTGGCACGGTATTCCTCGGGGGTACGTTCCTGTCGTAAGGCGCTCTGGCTATCCGAAAGAATTACCGTGAGCGGCGTGCGCAGCTCGTGGGAGGCGTCGGCGGTAAACTGCGCCATATGCTCACGGGCGGCGTTCATCTTGCCAAAGGTATCGTTGAGCACCACGGCCAGGCGGCCGAGTTCGCTCTCGGTATCTTCGACGTCAATCTTCCGGCCAAAGTCACCAGCGGCGATACCTTCCGCGTCCGCCGCAATGCGTTCGATGGGCTTAAGCGAACGACCAGCCAGCACCCAGCCAATGCCGCAGCCGACAAACACCACGGCGAAACCGGTGAGCGTCAGACTGCGGGCGAGATCAGCAAGGGCGGCGTCGAGCTGCAAGGTCGGACTACCAAACATGACGAGATTGCGACCCGGCGGGCGGTGGAGCAGGACCCGGTGACCGGGCAGAGTGACCATGAGGTCCTGCGGTCGGGCCCGGGTGTCATCCGCGTTCGTAGCCAGTTCGGCCAAAGCCTGGGCCACCAGTTCCGTCTCGGTTGGCGCATTGGCAGAGCGGTAAAACGATTTGCCCTCGAGGTCGACAGCTTGGACCCAAACGCCAGTGCCGACGATCTCCGCCAGGGCCTGCTTGGCCTTGGTCGCCCGCTGTTCTGGATTGTCTGCTCTGCTCACCGCCTTGCCGCCAGCACGCGGCGCCGGTGCCGGACTACGCGGACCGGCGACGCCCGGAACGACCTCGTTCATGGCGCCCATCCCGCGGGTCATCTCCCGGCGCAGGCGCAGGTCGACTTCCTGGAGCCATGCCTGATTCTCGTGGCGGTAGAAAGCGACGAGGAGGACCGAGGCCGTGGCGGCAAGGAGGCCAAAGTTCCAAGCCAGAATGCGCCAGCGGATGGAGTGAAAAATCATGGCAGGCCGGGTGCCTTCGCAGCCGCCTCGATGACGTAGCCCAAGCCCCGGCGAGTCTTGATGAGATCAGCCCCGAGTTTGCGGCGTAAGTTACAGACGTGCACTTCCAGGAGATTTGAAAGCGTGTCTTCGTTCTCGTCGAAGAGGTGTTCGTAGAGCTCAGCACGGGGCACGACGGCGCCGCGGCGATGCGCCAGGTATTCCAGCAGCCCGTATTCCCGGCCGGTGATGGGCTCATCCTTGCCGTCCTTGGTCACGCGACGAGCGGCCGTGTCGACGACGACTCCACCGAGAGAGATAATGGCCGCGGCCGAGCTATGGTTACGTCGTACCAGCGCACGGAGGCGGGCGAGGAGCTCCTGCTGCACGAAAGGCTTCGCGACGTAATCGTCGGCGCCGAGGTCGAGCCCCGCCACGCGATCATCGACCGAATTGCGCGCGGTCAGCATCATGACAGGCGTCCGCTTGGTGTGGCGCAGGCGGCGGAGCATCTCGCGGCCATCCATCACCGGCATAAGGTAGTCGAGTACGATAGCGTCGTAGTCGCATTCCATCGCTTTACGGAGTCCCTCTTCGCCGTTGGCGGCGGCGTCAGCCGCATAACCTTCCTCGCGCAGCAGCTTCAGGAGGCCGTTTCGTAGGGGGGCTTCGTCTTCAACGATTAGGATGCGCATCGTGACTTGGGCTATATTCTACCCTAACCGCCTTTAATCCAAGATTAAGAAGCGCCCGAACCTACTCAGCCTTAATGAATCGGCCCCGGGAAATCGCCGCGTAGGCTCCACAGATAATCGCCGTCGCGCCGCAGATCCAGAAAACCTGCCCCGAGCTGATCTGAAAGGCCTCGCGGGAGACCCATTGGACGCCGGCGGCGAAAAGGATTCCGATGAAACTCAGGCTGCTCACCGCACCCTGCACCGAGCCTTTGTCCTCAGGCGCAGGACGATGTTGGATAACGGAGACGACCGGGACAATGAACAAGCCGGCGGAGAAGCCCAAGGTGGCCATACAGATACCGAACGTGAGGGCCGTTACGCCCTCTGTGCCCATCGGCACAGTGCTCAGGGCCAGGCCGAGCGCGCCGAGCGGCACGAGTCGATATTCGATGCGGCCGCGGGAGGCATAACCAGCGATGACGCTGCCGAAGCCGATACCGAGCGCCAGCCAGGCGTTCATCAGGCTGTTATCAGTGTCGCTGAGATTCAAGACGCCCCGCCCGAAGACCACCACGTTCATCATCACCAAGGCCGAGATGAAATAGAAGCCCGTGTTCCCCCAGCACGCACGCCAGAGGTCGCGATCCTGTTTGATGATCATGAGCTGGCGCCAGAGATTGGTGACGGGATTAATGCGGACCGGGCAGGTCGGGTTGGCCGCAGGGACTGGCGTAATCTGTCGGCTGAGCAACCAGCCGACGAAAGCGATTACCATCAAGATCGGACCGGCAATCCACTCGAGCCCCTTGACCTCGTACCCCTTCAAGGCGTCGGAGAAGAGCCCGGCGGCCACCGTGCCAAGGATGACACCGAGGAAGGTCAGCAGGGCGAGGATACCGTTACCCCAAGACAGTTTCTCGTGGGGCAGGATTTCGGGCAAGATGCCGTATTTGGAGGGTGCGAAGATGGCGCTGTGGCAACCCATCAGGAAGACGGCCGCAAGATTAAGCACCACGTTTCCAGTCGCCAGGGCGAGCCCAGCGAAAGCCATGATGCCCATTTCCGCGACCTTCACATTGACCATCACGCGTTGCTTGCTGTTACGGTCCGCCAGCCAGCCACCCAGCATCGCGAAGAGGATGAACGGCGCCGAGAAGACGGCCGTCACCAAGGAGACCATCCGATCCTGCGAGCCTCCCCCCGCGGAGGCGGCGGCGCTGGTCATGAGGACTAGGATGATCAGCTGCTTGAGCGCATTGTCGCTGAAGGCGTTCTGAAATTGCGTCCCCATCAAACACCAGAAGCCACGTTGCCAGCCGGTTGCCGAGGAAACAGGGGGTAGGGCCATCCCCCATCACACGACCAGCGGAGTCTCTTTACAAACCTATTGAAGGAACGGCGGACTTAATCGCGCAAGGCAGCGAACAGCTCCACGGCGGATTCGGCCTTATTAAGGATATATACGTGATAACCGGGCGCACCGTGGGCGACTAGGCCTCTCGCTTGGCGGACCGCCCAGGACACGCCCACCTTGCGCTGGGCCTCTTCGTCCGGCCCGCAGGCCTCGAGCTCGCGCACCAAGGCGTCCGGAATCCGGGCCTTGCAGAAGCCGCAGAAGTTCCGGGCCTGCTTCAGGGAAAGGACCGGCATGATGCCCGGCAGAATCGGGACGGATACGCCCGCCGCACGGGCCCGAGCCACGAAGCGGAAGTAATCCTCGTTATCCAGGAAGAGCTGCGTGGTCACGAAATCCGCGCCGGCGGCGACTTTGCCCGCAAGAAAACGGATGTCAGAGAGATCGTCGAGGGCGTCTGGATGGCGCTCGGGAAAACCAGCGACACCGATAGCAAAACGACCAGGCTGCTCAGCGGCGATTTGGCGGACTAGTCCCTGCGCATGCGCGAAGCCTTCGGGATGCGCGACGAAATCCTGCTGTCCCTTGGGCGGATCGCCTCGCAAGGCGAGGATGCCCGAGAAGCCGGCGCGGTCGTATTCCTTGATGATACCGGCGAGCTCGGTGCGAGAATGGCCGACGCAGGTCAGGTGCCCAATCAGGGGAATACCCATCTTCACGAGCTCCGCGCCATAGGTGATCGTGGTGTCACGGGAAGTACCGCCAGCCCCGTAGGTCAGGGAGGCGAAATCGATACCCAGCGGCTTCAGGGTCGCGGCGACCTTGAGCATGCGCGCCCCACCCTCCGCGTCCTTGGGCGGGAAGAACTCCACCGAGACCGTGGGGCGCACGGGACTGCGGAGGGCGTTGATGAGGTGCGGACGTGACATTAAATATCTACTTATCCAGATAAGAAGATGTAAGTCAAGGACCGAGGCGCTTACTCTCCCTCGCCTGGGCGGCCGCCGTTGACGGGCAGTTCCTCGGGCAGGGCCACATGATAAGCCATCACCATCCAGCAAAGCATCGCCGGATAGATCAAGACGATGAAACCAAAGGAGCCGAAGATGCCCAATAAAACCCCGGCCCGGACGGAGAGAACGCCAGACACGACCAGGAGGCAGACCGGGATGATGACGCAGACGATGGCGGCGACGTAGCCGATCGAGGTCGTGCCGGAGTAGATGCCGGCCGAACGCGCGAGATCCATGCCGCACGATCGGCAAGCCTTGCCCAGGCGGAACCAGGTAGCGAGCAAGCCGCGCTGCCCACAGTTCGGGCAGCGGCAAAGCAGGCCGCGGGCGATGATGTCGCTCCGGGTGATTTTCAACGCTGGTTCGGCCATGCCAACAGCGTCCTCACGTGCGAGGGTAAGACAAGCGAAGACCCGCCCTGCCCTACACCTTGAGGAAAATCTTCTGGCGCTGGAGGAACCAGAACAGCGCCCACTTCACCGCGAAGATGCCGGTGACCAAGACTAGTGACGCGACGGCCGGCGGGAAGGCGCGGGCGAGCCCGCCGAACAGAGCCTGGCCGGTAAAGTCGAAGTTGAGGAACTTGGACGACATATAGATGAGCACGGAGTTCATGCCGATGACGGCGAAGAACGCACCGAAGCCGCGCAGCCAACCACGCACGTCGATCGACCAATAGCAGAAAGCCATCAGGAGGCTGCTCCAGCCGCACGTCCACAGGACGAACGAGCTGGTCCAGAGATTCTTATTCAGCGGGAAGACGAAGCTCCAGAGGCCACCGAGCACGAGCAAAGCGAGGCCCGCGATCGCCAGTCCGACGGCTTTACGGTCGCCCGACACTTCTTCCGCGGAGCGGCGGAGCCAGAGGCCGGCGAGGATGCCGAGCAAGGCGTTGCCGATCGCCGGAATCACGGCGAGTAAGCCTTCCGGATCATGGATGCCTTTGTGGAGTTTACCAGGCAGGAGCAGCCGGTCTACGTAACTGGCGAAGTTTCCTTCCATCGTGAGATCGCCCGGAGCGAAGCCCGGCGCATGGCCGAATGACATGACCGCCCAATAGCCGAGGAGGATGCCCGCCAGCCAATACCAAAGGCGCTTGGGGGCATCGAAGTTGAAGGCGAAGAGCAGCTGGGCGAACATGCCTGCAAGACCGATGCGGCCGAGCACGCTACCGAAGCGCATATTCTCGAGACCCTTCCACTGGAGGCCGTTGTTATAGATGATGCCGAGCAGGACGAGGATCAGGCCGCGCAGGATGATCTTGCGGCAGACTTCCCCGCGGGCGCCTTGTGTCAGGCGACGAGTCAGCGAATAAGGCGTCGAGACGCCGGCCATGAAAAGGAAAAGCGGGAAGATGAGGTCGTAGGCCTGGAAGCCGTTCCAATCGACGTGCTTGAGCTGAGTATCAATCGCACCTAACCAGCCCCACTCGGTCAGCTTGAAGAGCGCGAGTAAGATGCCGTGCCCTCCGACAATCCAGAACAGGTCGAAGCCACGCAGGGCATCGAGTGAGAGCAGACGTTCCGACTTCGGGGCAGGAGTCTCCATGGGGAATGACTTTTCTAACCAGACCACGCCAGAGGTCTACCCGGAAAAGACCGAGGGGGCAGGATGCCGAAAAAACCGTGCCCACTTGCCCACGTGCCAGCCGGCTCCCTCGCCGCTTTGCGGCGCTTACATCCGGTCCACGGGCTCGATACCAAGCAGGCGTAGGCCGGTTTCCATGACAGCGCAGGTACGCGAGCAAAGCATGAGGCGGCGGGCCTTCACGGCGGGGTCGTCCACGATGACGCTGTCCGCTGCATAAAACGTCCCGTAGGCGGCGGCGAGCTCGTGCAGGTAGGTGCAGAGATGGTGCGGGCGGAGCTCTTCGAGCGCCAAGTCGAGCGCGGCGGTGAATGCCAGCAACTTGCGAGCGAGCGCGATTTCGGCCGGGGTTTCCGGATCGGTCGCGCCTTCTTCACCTTGCCCCACGGCCAGACCGCTCTTACGGAAGATCGAGCGGACACGCACGACGGCATACATGAGATACGGCGCGGTGTTGCCTTCGAAAGCCAGCAGCTTGTCCCACGAAAAAGTGTAATCCATCGTGCGGTTCGACGACAGATCGGCGTAGCGCATGGCGGCGACGCCGATGGCCTTACCGATTTCTCGACGCTCCGCTTCAGGCAATTCCGGGCTCTTGCTCGTGACGGCGTCGAAGGCGCGCTGCGTGGCCTCATCGATGAGCGCCTGCAGGCGTACGGGCTCGCCGGACTTGGTCTTAATAGCCTTGCCGTCCTCACCGAGAATCGTGCCAAACCAGACGTGACGCAGACGAGGTAGCTTGCGATCGGAAGCCTTGAACCACTTGGCACCGGTCACGAAGAGCTGGTGGAAGTGGTCCTGCTGGCGTCCGTCGGTGACGTAGACGATCTCGTCGGCCTTAAAGTGCTCGGCGCGGTAGAGGAGCGTGGCGAGGTCGGTCGAAGCATAGTTGGAGGAGCCATCCTTCTTGCGCACGATGAACGGCATCTTGGTCTCAGCATCGCGCGAGAAGCGCGGTTCCTCGTCATGCCAGACCACGAGCGCGCCTTCGCTCTCTTCAGCTAGCTTATACTTCGCCAGCTCGGCGTAGACTTGGTCGACCTTATCGCGGTAGAAGGATTCGCCGAGGATGACATCGGTCTTCAGGCCGAACTGGTCATAGATGCGCTGGCAGGCGGCGTTGGAGACCTCGACAATCTCCTTCCAGAGAGCGGTGTTGGCGGGGTCGCCAGCCTGGAGCTTCGCAAGCTCGGCGCGCGCGGCATCCATGAGCGCAGGGTCGGCCTTGGTGGCGACGCTGCCCTCCTTGTAAAGACGTTCGAGGTCTTCGAGCGCGTGCGGGCTCTTGGCGTCGAGCTGGAAACCCGCGCGACGGATGGCGAGGATGAGGATTCCGAAGTTCGTGCCCCAGTCGCCGATGTGGTTATCGCGGACAAGGTCAGCTCCACAGAACTCAATCAGGCGGGCGACGGCCTCCCCGATGACGATCGGGCGCAGGTGGCCGACGTGCATCTGCTTGGCGGTATTCGGCGAAGGATAGTCGATGACGACCTTGCGGCCGCCCATCAGGCGAGCCGCGCCGGCGCGCCACTTGGATTCGTCGCGATACTCGCGTAGCCAGGCGCCGAGGGCGGCGGGCGTGAGCTTGAAGTTGATGAAGCCCGGACCAGCGACTTCCATCAGGACGATCTTATCATCGAGCCCGCCTTGGGCGCGGACGGCTTCGACGAGCGCAGTGGCGAGGGCGCGCGGGTTGGCCTTGGCCTTCTTCGCGGCGGCGAGGATGCCATTGGCCTGGAAGTCGGCGTGGCGGGGATCCGAGGGCTTCAGCTCGGGATTGAAGTCGGCTTCGAGACCAGGGACGGAAGCGGCCGCCTTGCGCAGCAGGGCGTCGATCTCGCGGGCAGGATTGAACCAAACGGACATGCTTCAAGCCGTAAGCCCCTACGCCCCCTCGGCAAGCGAAGAAGGCGCAGGACGGGCTTATTTCAGCGTCTTGAGGTAGGTGAAGAGGTCCGTGACCTGTTCGTCCGAGAGGCCGTCGAGCAAGCCTTCCGGCATCAGCGAACGGCGCAGGTATTTCGCGGACGAGACTTCGGCCTTCGGAATGCGGCGGTCGGCGCCACCGGCCTGACGGATCACATAAGCGGTCGCATCTTCGGAGACGTAGAACGCCTCGATGACCTCACCGGCCTTAAGCTTCACCTGGAAGATACGGTAAGCGGCTTCAATCGCGGCGTTGGGTTCGATGATGTTACGGATGACGCCTTCCATGCCCATCGCGCCCGCGCCGGAGAGGTTGGGTCCGATGAGTCCGCCTTGACCGTTGATCACGTGGCAGGCCTGGCAGAGCGCGACGAGAGTCTTGCCCTTCGCGGCGTCGCCGTCTTTAGCCGATAGCGCCATGAAGCGGGCCGTCTTCTGCTCGACCGCGGCGAACTGTTCGGCGTTGAGGAGCGGCGGCGCGTCGGTGGTGCGCAAGATCTTGGCACCCTTACCGAGCTTACCCCAGGCGGCGTCGCCGCTGGCTGAAGCGAAGACAAGCGAACCTGGCAGCTTCTCGCCGGCGAAGGTGCGGGTCATGTTCGTACGGACCTCAGCCGGCTTGCGCTCGACATTCCAGATCCGGTATTCGGCGAAAGCACCCTGCGTCCCGGCACCCGGCGAAGACCAGCCGATGGTCAGGCCAGGCAGGTCGTGAGGTTGGGCCGACTTTGAAGTCCCTGTGAGTTCACCGTCTTGATAGGTACGCAGGACGCCGGCGGCGTCACGAGTCAGGGCGATATGCGTCCAGATGCCGACCGAGGTCGGCTTGGATGAGACCACCGCGTCGCGAATCTCCGCGCCCATATAGGCGCGGAAAATACCGCCCGCGAAGTTAAGGTCCAACTTACCACCCCCGCCGAGGAGGCTGTCGTTATTGTCGATCTTACCATCGAGACGGACCCAAGTCTCCACGGTGAAGGCGCCCTTGATCGTCAAGCCAGACTTGGCGACGGCATCGTTGGAACCGTCGAGGGTCAGCACGCTGCGGAACACGCCGCCGAGCTGGGCGGAGATGACCGCGAGCTCAGGGCTGTCGCCCAAGGCGATGGCGAGCTTCTCGGCGACCGGGGTCTCGATATCGGCGACGGCAACGGATTTGTCGGCTAGGCCCACGGCGATGGCCTTAGCACCGGCCTTGGTGCCGCTGATGCCGTCGAGCACGACCTTGCGGTCATTCACGGAGAGCGTCGGGTAGAGCTTCATCGCGAGCACGGAGGCCTGCGGCGCGCGGGAAGCGACCAGGGCACGCAGCGCGAGGTTGGAGATCTCCGCCGAAGCCACACCGATGAGTGCGGCGATGGCCTCAGGCTTCGTCGTGCGGAGCTGCTGCAGTCCGATGAGCGCCTCGCGACGAGAGTCCTCGCGGGCGACGAGGGCGAGCAGGCCTTCCTCGAGGTCGAGCAGTTGGAAGCCACCGATGAGCTGGGCGGCCAGGGCACGCTCGGCGACACCTTGGGTGAGCAAGGCCTGCGCGGCCTCGGCGACGACGGGTCCGACCTTGGCTGGATCGAGGTCGGTGCGGGTAACGAGCAGAATCTCGACAACGCGGTTACGCACAGCGGCGTCGGCCAGGAGCTTGCGCAGCACGGCGACACTCGCAGGTTGGTCGAGGGTCCTGGCTACGGCGAAGAGTTCATCCGGGCCGGGTGCGCGGTTGAGCTGGCCGACGAGTTCGGCGACGAGTGGGGCGCCAACCTTCGGGTCGAGCGCGAGCGCGGCGAACATGCGTCCTTCGGCCGGCAGCGCCTTGGCTTCCTTAGAGGCGAGGAAGGCTGCGACAGCTTCGGGCTGACGCTCGAGATACATGCGGACGAGGAAGCGTTCGAAATCACGTTCATAGGCGACGCCAACCTTGATCGGCTTACCGCTTCGACCCGGGGCGACAGGGCCTTCGAGCGAAGGTCCGGCGAAGCGCATCATCACGCCGAGCGCGGCGGGGTGCTTCGCGGAAGACTCCCCTAGGGCCTTGATAGCCGCGGCGCGGACTTCGGCATCCGGGTCGGCGGCCAAAGCAGCCAGCGCTTCGAAGTGAGGCGACCAAGCGCCGAGGTGGCGCAGGGCGTTCACCGCCTCGCGACGGACGTTACGATTCGTATCGGCGAGGAGACGCTCGGCGAGCGGACCGACCTTCTGACCGTGCTCGCCGAGGACCCAGAGGGCTTGAATACGGCGGGCGGCGGGAGCTGAAGCATCGCCGGCAATCGCGGACAGCGCGGCGGACGTGGCTTCTTCAGCGCGACGGTCAGCGAGCGTCTGCCAGGCGAGATGGGCGTCGGCGACCACCTTCGAACCCAAGCGAGCGATCAGGTCGGCGGAAGAAAGTTTGGTGTAATCCGGCACCACCTGAGGAACGAAGCCCTTCGGCTTGATGCGCCAGATACGGCCCGACTGCTTATCGCGGTCAGGGTGGTTGCGGGCGACTTCGTTATGGCTGATGATTTTGTTATACCAATCGATGACGTAGAGGCAGCCATCCGGACCCATCGTCATGGCGATTGGGCGGAAGAACGGGTCGTCGCAGCTGACGAAGTCCTCGAGCTTTTCGAGGCGATAGCCCGAACCGTCGCGATGTTGGCGGACCGCGTTGACCTTCGAAGTGATTGGGTTGGCGATGTACATCACACCGTCGTAGCCCTTCGGCCAGACGCCGACATCGGAGAGCGCAAGGCCGCTCAGGCCGCTGCCGCTCATCTTGAAATCAGGAGCCTGCACGGGGAAAGGCGGCTGATAGGATTTCGCCAAGCGGTCAGCGCAGCCGGGATAGAGCGCGTATTCATGGAAGGGCATCACCGGGTAGCCGTAGTCGTTGGCCTCCTGGATGAAGGCTTCCCCTTCGCCGGTCAGGGCGAGGCCCCAGATGTTACACGGGCCAACGCTCGTGGGCTCGAAGAAGCTGCCGTCCGGACGGAAGCGCGCCATGCGGGTGCTGGGGAAGTCAGTGACGTCGCCCTTGGTCGAGGTGACCTTGCCGGAATTGAACGCACCTTGCGCAAGCCAGAACCAGCCGAACGGGGCGCGCGTGAACTGGTGCGGGAAAAGGTGCGAGTCCTGCACGCCGAAGCCGGTCAGCAAAACTTCGCGGGTGTCGGCCTTGCCGTCGGCATCCGTGTCGCGCAAGAAGACGATGTCATGGCCGTGCTGCACGACGGCGCCATCCTTGTAGGGCAGGACGCCTTCGGGGATGGCCAGGCCGTCGGCGAAAGCGCGCGGCTGACGAGGACCGGAAGCGAAAGGCTGATCGAAGATGACGACCTTGTCGCGGGCCTTGGACTTATACAGCGCCTCCGCGGCGGCGGGGTTCTCATTGGCGTCGACTGGGTACTCCAGGGCGGTGCTGGACCAGGCCCTACCCTGCTGATCGAAGATCAGCATGATGAACTTACCGAAGTCGGCGGACTCCTTCGTGAAGAGCTCGATTTCGAAACCTTCGGGTAGTTTGAAGAGCTTCTGCTGCTCTTCGGCGGTGCGACGCACGCCCTGAACGTTGTTATAGCTCGTGTCGCGCTTCGTAGGCGCAGCCTTGGCGGGCTCGACCTTCTTTTCGGTCGGCTTCACCTTATCCCAGGTCAGCGCGCCGGGCGTGGCGGGCAGCTCCTCGATCGTGATGTCCTTGGCCTGAATCTCGGCCATGCCGCCGGAGTGGATCTGGATACCAATCTTACCGTCGGCAGCGATGTTCGGTTCAGTCTCAATGTAATCGAGTGCCGGGACGCCGTTGATCCAGCTGCGGATGCGATTCCCTTCGGCGAGGATGCGGTATTCATTCCACTCGCCTTCCTTGATCGCGGCGAGCACGGCGGCGGCGTCCTTCGACTGAGCGATGACCTTATTGCGACGGCTCTCGTCGTAAATCTTGCCATACCAGCCCTTACCATAGTCGACCTGGTAGCCGCTCATCTCGGAGCTGTTCGGCACGCGCACACTGCGCATCTGTATGCCGCTGTTGACGAAGCCCGTGCCGGTCAGGCGCAGTTTGACGCGTAGGTCGAAATTCTGGTACGACTTCTCCGTCGCGAGAAAGAAGTTCTTCGGGACCTTCGTCGTAAGCGAGCCGCCGCGAATCTCGCCAGCCTCGACGCGCCACCAAGTGGCATCACCCTCCCAGCCGGCAAGGGTCTTCCCATCGAACAGGGAAACCGGAGCGGCGTGAACGGTCAGGGCGAGGAACAGGGCCAGGAAGCATCGCATAGGAAGGTTGGGTTGATGAAAAGTTAGCCGCCCGATGGCCGCCCACAACCCTGCTCGTCATCTCATCCTGCAACCTGATTACCTCCAAAAGCACATCCACCGGCACCCCACGCTTGCGTCCCCCGCCTGAACCGCCTGTTTTCTTTGCATGTCCTCCGCCCATAAGCTTCTCCGCGACTGCACCGCGACCTTGATCCCCGCCGGGGACGTTGTCGTACTGGAAGCCGGTACGGAAGTACACGTCACCCAAGCCCTCGGCGGCTCGGTCACGGTCCGCACCCCGATGGGCCTCTTCCGCATCGCCCCGGCCGATATCGAAGCCCTCGGTCCTGATGCCGTGAGCCAGTACGCGAAGAAGGACGAAACCGTCATCAGCGGCCCGGTGAATCAGGAAGCCCTCTGGGAAGCGCTCAAGGGCTGCTTCGATCCGGAAATCCCCGTGAACATCGTGGACCTCGGCCTCATCTATCACCTCGAGCTCTCGCCCGGCGAGCGCGGCGGACAGAAGGTCGCTGCGAAGATGACGCTCACCGCGCAAGGGTGCGGCATGGGCCCCGTCATCGCGGCCGATGCTAAGTCGAAGATGGAAGCCCTGCCCGGCGTCGAATCCGCCGAAGTCGAGATCGTCTGGGACCCGGTCTGGAATCCGCGCATGATCTCGGAAGCCGGCCGCAAGCAGCTCGGCCTCGAGTGATGTCCGCGCCCGTCCAGTCCGCGACGGCCCTCTACCTGCACGTCCCGTTCTGCGCGTCGTCCTGCGACTTCTGTTCTTTCTACCAAGAGCAACCAAAGCGCGGTGAAATCGACCGCTACCTCACCGCCATCGAGCGCGAGATGGAGTTACACCCGCCTGGTCGCGTCGAGACCGCCTTCTGGGGCGGCGGTACGCCTGGACTGCTGCCGGCGGAAGATCTGTTGCGACTCGGCAAGGCCATGACCAAGGCCGCCGGTCGGCCCAGCGAATGGTCGGTCGAGCTCGCACCTTCGTCGGTGCGGGCCGATAAGCTCGCCGCACTCAAGGAGATCGGCGTCACACGCGTCTCGATGGGCGTGCAAAGTTTCGATGACGCCACGCTCGACGCGCTCGGACGTCGTCACTCGCCAAAGCAGATCATGGAGGCGTGGGAACTCATCGAGGCCGCCGGCTTTACTTCGCGTAATCTCGATTTGATCTTCGCGATTCCCGGACAGGATGAAAAACGCTGGACGGACGATCTGCATCGCGCGATCTCGCTCAAGCCGGACCACCTCTCCACCTACTGCCTGACCTTCGAGGAGGACACCGCGATGTTTGTGAAGCTCTCGCAGGGCAAGGTGAAGATTGACCGCGAACTCGAAGCCCGCCTCTATCGCCGGACCTGGGAGACGCTTGAGGAGAATGGCTACGCCCAATACGAGACCTCGAACTTCGCCCGCACCGGCCACGCGTGCCGGCATAACCTCATCACCTGGGAGATGGGCGATTGGATCGGCTACGGTCCTTCCGCTTCCTCGCAATGGGGCCATCTTCGGTGGACGAATCCAGCGAACCTCGACCAATGGCTCACGGGCATCGAAGCGGGCCAGCCGGCGCGCGAACAGGTGAAGGCGTTGAGCTGCCAGGACCTACTCTGTGACGCCTTGGTCTTCGGCCTGCGACTGAATGCCGGCGTCGATCCGTTCGCGCTCGCCGCACGCTTCGAGACACCGCTGCCGCAAGGCGTGCGCGACCTCTTCGCCGATCTCGTCGAGGAAGGGCTGATGGAACTAGCTGGATCGAACTTCCGCCTGACCGGCGAAGGCCGCATGCGGGCAGACGCCGTCGGCGTCGCCATACTCGAGAAATTCGACTGATGGAATACGCCCTCGGAGCCGCTTTCTTATACGCCTGGTCCGTGACCTGTGCCCGGCGCAGCTCGGCGCACCACGGACCCGACCTCGCGAACCTCGGTCGCCTGCTGGTTGGGATTGTCCTCGTCGGTCTCGTCGTCGTCCTCGGCGACCGGCAACCCTTCTCCGCTGGCTGGGGCTGGCTGATCCTCGGCGGGGTGCTTGGCCTCGGCATTGGCGACATCGCTCTTTTCCACGCCCTGCCCCGCATCGGCGTCGGCCTGACCATGCTGCTCACCCAGTGCCTAGCGGCACCGTTCGCACTCATCCTGGAATATCAGGCGCTGGGACATTCGCCCAACGGCGCGGAGATGCTGGCCGCGCTCGTCATTCTGATCGGTGTCGGCGTCGCGCTCGGCGCTCCCGCCGAAGGTGACCCTGCCGACCGACGCACCGGCGTCTGGCTCGGCGTCCTCTCCGCGATCGGCCAGGCCTGCGGAGCGGTCAGCACCCCGCTGACCGTCCATGCCTGCGAGGCGGCCGGCCAGACGATCCCCGACGGCTTCGCGCAGGCTTTCGTACGCCTGCTTGGAGGCGTCCCTGTCGTGTTACTCTTCCTGCTCTGGGCTTCGCGCAAGGAAGGCCTGTTCGCGAAGATCCGCCGTCCTTACGCCTTCGCATCCGCTCCTTGGTGGATGCTCATGAACGGCATCGCTGGGCCAGCGCTCGGCGTGGCCTGCTACCAGTGGGCACTGTCGAAACACCCCGCCGCCCTCGTACTCAGCGTGGTCGCGCTCACCCCGCTCATCGGCCTCGTGATGCAATGGGCGATTGAAGGCCAGCGCCCCTCGTGGCGCCTGTGGCTCGGCGGCGCCATCGCCATTGTCGGCGTGATCCTGCTAAGGGGACACTAAGCCGAAGCCTCGTCTATCTTGCGCTCCTGCGCATCGACGACGACAGTCGTGACGAGGTCGGAACCGACGTTCGTCATCGAGCGGGCCATATCCAAAATCCGGTCGACACCGAGCACGATGCCGATGCCTTCCGGCGGGATGCCGAAGGTGACCAGCAGGCCGGCGATGAGTGGCAAGGAGCCCCCGGGGATGCCCGCGACAGCGACGGCGCTCAGCACCGAGAGGAAGAGCAAGGTGAGCTGCTGGCCGACGGAGAGGTCGACCCCGAAGACCTGGGCGACGAAGAGCACCACGCAGCCTTCATAAAGGGCCGTACCGCTCATGTTCATGGTCGTGCCAAGCGGCAGAACGAAGCCGGCCACGCTCGGTTTGAGGCCGAGGGTGTTCTTGGAGCACTCCAGCGCCGCCGGCAGGGTTGCGTTGCTTGAGCTCGTCGAGAAGGCGGTGATCAGCACGCCGCGGATATCGCGGAAGAATTGCAGCGGCTTCCGGTCCGTCCAGAGACGCAGCCAGAGCGACATCGTACCGAAGAGGTGGAATAGCATGACCGCGAGGCACCCGAGGGCGAAGACGCCGAGCGCGACCAGGATATCCAGGCCGACCTTGACGATAACACTGTAGATCATCAGCGGCACGGCGTAAGGCGCGAGCTTCAGGGCAATCTGCACGATGCCGGTCATGAGCTCGGCAACGAGATCGAGCGCCGACAATAACTGCTGGCGTTTCGCCTCAGGGAGCTGAGTCCCGACGACGCCGACGAGTAGAGCGAAGAGGATGAGCGGGAGGACATCGCCGAGTGCGCCGTTGGTGTGACCGACGACGGCGCCGAAGAGATTCTTGGGCATGAACATCTCGACCAGCCCAGCGAGATCGAGCGAGGGGGCGGCCGCGGAGGTGGCCACATGCTTCTGGGCGGCACCACCGAATTCCTGCATCAACATCGTCTTAGCCGCGGGATCCAAGTGGTCGCCCGGACGAAGGATGTTCATCATCAACAGGCCGAGCCCGACGGCGATGGCCATGTTAAGGAAGAATAGCGTAAAGGTGCGACCAGCGAGCGGCCCGAGGCGATCGAGTCGTCCGAGCTGGGCGACGCCGGCGGCCAGCGAGGCGAACACCAGCGGAATCACTACGAAGAATAATAGTCGCAGGAAGACCTGACCGAACGGATCGAAAACATTCGTCGCCACCTTGCGCATGAACACGAGGGAGTCCGGCGAATAGTGGCCGACGCCGAGGGTGATGAGGCCGGCGACGACGCCGAAGAGTAGTCCGTAGAGGATACGGCTAGCGAGAGGACGATTGGTTTCGGCCATAGGGAGGGGTAGCACACTTTTAGGAGCGGACGAGGCGGGCTTCCATCTTAATCCAGATAACCCCTTGAAGGGGCGCTACCCTTCCCGCTACCCGCCTGCCTGAGCCTCGGCGTTTAGGCGCTCGTCGGTCCGCCGATGAAGGTCGAATACCGCAACCTGCGCGTCAGGCAGCCTTGAGGTCGCCTAGGATCGCATCCCAGAGGGCGATACGCGACTCGATGGCGGCGACGGAAGCCTCGGCGGCTTCAGACCACTTACGGTCGTCGTCACCGCAGAGGAGTTCGACCATGCGAAGAGAGATGGCGCCATGGTGGCCGCCGTCGACCTCGATGTGGCGCTCGAGGTAATAGCGGAAGGTGTCGAGCTTACCCGGATATTCGCGACTGAGGCGCGTGACGAGCTCGGTGAACATGTCGGGAATCAGGTCCTCGCGACCGAACGTGAAGGCCGCGGCCACTTCATGCGACTTGCCGTTCGTCGCCAGGGCGAAGGTTGCGCCCGAGAACGCGGCGGCACCGGACGAGACACCAGCGGAAACAAGCGCGGAGGCGGTCGAGCCGCCCGCCCGGACCGAGGCGAGCGCCTTCTCGACCGCGAAGGTATCGGCGCCGGCTTCACGCATCGCACGGAGATAGAGATCGAAGTGGGCGATGCGGCCTCCGCGTGGGTCGACGTCAGATTCTTCGCCGCAGACGATCTCGTTGATCAGGAAACGCACCTCGGCATCGCCGACCGGCACCCAAGGGACGCTCACGCAGGTGAGGTCGCACTGCAGACGCTTCAGGAGCGACATGAAATCCCAGACTGCGAAGACGTGCGAGCCCATGAACACCCGGACGTCGTCAAGCGAAGCCATCCGCGCATAGAGCGGATGGGCGAGCAGGCGCTGGCGGGCAGGCGCGATGCGGGAGCGAACTACTTCAAGCCTAGTCATGTAGACAAAGTTATTGAGGTCGGGTGAAAAGCAAGCAGGCGACTTAATGATTAAGACATCAAGCCCGTTTGATCTGGCGGAGCGCTTCGTAAGTCGCGATCCCGCAGGCGGTCGAGAGGTTCAGCGAGCGGGTCTTGTCGTTGAAGTGGGGAATCTTCACTTCGCGGTCCGGACCGAACCACGCGTGGATCTCGTCGGGCGTGCCCGAGCCTTCGTTGCCGAAGACGAGTCCGTCGCCTTCCTGGAACTGCGCATCCCAGAGGCCGCGCGTCGTCTTGGTAGTAAAAAGCCAGAGTCGTTCTGGGCGGCCAGGCGAGGCGAGGAAAGCTTCCCAATTGTCGTGATGACGGACGTCGAGCTCGTGCCAGTAATCCATCCCCGCGCGGCGTAGCTTGGCGTCGTCGATCTTGAAGCCCAGCGGGTGGACGAGGTGCAGCACGCAACCTGTCACGGCGCACATGCGACCGACATTACCGGTATTCGGCGGGATCTCCGGGCGGAGCAAGACGAGGTGGAGCGGCGGCTTCACTTCCGTCGGCTCATCGCGCGCGAGATCTCGCGCTTGGCTTCGCGTTCCTTGATATCCTGACGCTTGTCATGCATCTTCTTGCCCTTACCCACGGCGAGGAGGCACTTCGCTAGGCCGTGCTTAAAGTAGATCTTCAACGGCACGATGGCGTGGCCGCCGGACTGGATTTCGGCGGCGATCTTCTCGACTTCCGCCTGCTTCAGCAGCAGCTGGCGGGTGCGATAGGAGGCGTGGTTGTTGAGGTTGCCGAAATCATACTCCGCGATGTGTGCGTGGTAGAGCATCACGCCCTTCGGGCTGATCTTGATGAACGCGTCGGCGATGTTAGCCCGGCCGGCGCGGAGGGACTTCACTTCGGTGCCGCGCAGGACGATGCCGGCCTCGTAGGTCGGGCCGATGAAATAGTCACGTCCCGCCTTCGGGTTATTGACCTCGGGTAGAACGTGCTCTCGGCGGGCGGCCATCGGATGACGAAAGGGCTACTCGCCGGCAAGCCGGCTGTGGCAGGTGACTGCCTTAGGCAGGCAGGCGATCCTCGGGACGGAACTCCCAAGAGATACGACCTTCGATGACTTCGCGCAGGGCGATGTCTTCGGGGGAAAGCTTTTCAAACACGTCGCCCAGAGTGTGGTTATACTTGGGCGGCTGGACGGAGTAGTCGGCCGTGCTGCGGAGCTGCTTCACGCGCTTGGAAATCACATTGATGAGAATGTTCGCATCAGGGATGACTTTACGGGCATCTTGGAGGTAATCGTCGCGCATGGTAGGTTTTCCGACTAAGGAACCTCTGAACCTAGGGTAGCACCCCCCTCTGGCAAGCGA
>CAMBGQ010000021.1 GCA_945866215.1 Opitutus sp. GAS368
GAGTCGATGTTCTCGTCGAGCACGAACGGATGGCTCGTGTTCCGCCGCACGGCGAGGCACTCTTCATAAGTCAGGCACGGCTGTTCGATGTAGACGTCCACATCCTGCACCCCTCGAACGACCCGCATCGCTTCATGCTGGGTCCAGCCCGTGTTGGCATCGGCCACCAGCCGGTCGCTCGGAAGCAGCATCGCGCGCACGGCGCGAATCCGTTCAATGTCGGTATCGGGATCGCCGCCGACTTTTAGTTGGAATCGCGTGTAACCCTGTTCCCGGTAACGTTGAACGTTTTTTGCCATCTCGTCCGGAGCCTGTTGCGAGATGGCCCGGTACAACCGCACGCTCTCGCCAAAGCGGCCTCCCATCAGCACACAGACTGGCAACCCCGTGGCCTGGCCGAGGATGTCCCAGCAAGCGATATCGATCCCCGTCTTTACATACGGATGCCCCTTGAGCGCAGCATCCATGCGATGATTCAGCTTCATCAGCTCGCGCGGATCAAAGCCGATCAGATGCGGCCCCAACTCGCGAAGTCCGGCTCGCACCCCTTCGGCATAGGCCGGCAAATAGAACGGCCCCAGCGGACACACCTCCCCGTACCCGATGAGTCCGCAATCCGTCTCGACCCCCACGATCGTGCTGTCGAACACCGACACCGACTTTCCGCCGGACCACTTGTACGAACCTTCGACCAATGGCAGGTCGACTCGATGAGCAAAGATGCGGGCGATTTTCATGATGGGGATAAAGGGTCAGGCCCTACCCTAACGTCGGCGTAACTAGATTCGAGTATTTAAGGCGTTTTTAGTTACACCCTGAACCAAGGTACGGCCTGACCCCGCGTTCGGCCTGCGGAGCGCATCGGCCCGGACTGGCGCCGCTTGCAGCCCTTGCAAATCTTTTGCCGCGGCTCGACTATGCTACTCCCCCTGAGTGCCGATGAAAGCAACCCTCCCCCTTATCGCCGCCCTGTTGCTTGCGCCATGGATGGGGCTGCATGGCGCCGAGCCGTCGCCCAATAAACCCAATGTCCTGCTCATCCTGGCTGATGATCTGGGGGTGGAGTGTCTTTCGAGCTATGGCGGGGGTTCCCATCGGACCCCGAACCTCGACCGCCTCGCCAAAGAGGGCATGCGGTTCACGCATTGTTTCGCGAATCCCTTGTGCTCGCCCTCGCGGGGACAGTTGATCACCGGACGATACCCATTCTTAAACGGGCTGAAGGTCGTCCTAGCCAATAAGAATCAGGAGGACATGTACCTTCGCCCAAGCCAGCCGAGTTTCCCGCGCCAGCTCAAGGAACACGGTTACGCCACGCAGATCGTCGGCAAGTGGCATTTGTCGCTCGAGCACAAGCATGACACCATCCGTCAGTTCGGCTTCGACCATTACCAGACATGGAGCATCTTCGATGACCGCGGCCAGAAGACCACGCGTTATTGGAACCCGCACCAGATCCGTGACGGTCGCATCATCGCCGCCGAGGTGAGCAAGCGCTACGGGCCTGACGTCGACCTCGAGGTCCAACTGGACTTCATCAAGGCCCGCGCCAAAAGCAAAACGCCCTTCCTCGCCTTCTACTCGACCTATCTGCCGCACTACCCGTGGGAGCCCACGCCTGACAGCGAAGCACCAAGCTATCGCGCGCCCAACGCCGCCCACAAAGGCGACGCGAAATACTTCCCGGAGATGGTCGCCTACCTCGACCGACAAATCGGCGCAATGCTCCGGACGCTTGACGAACTCGGCATTGCGGATGACACGATTATTATTTTTGTCGCCGATAACGGGACCGACGCCGGCCTCCGGAACCTCTGGGGCGACGGCCGGGTGATCGCGGGCGGGAAAGGCACGATGACCGATCGCGGGACGCGCGTGCCGCTGCTCGTGCGCTGGCCGGGCAAGATCAAAGCCGCCAGCAGCTGCGTGGACTTGGTAGACCTCTCCGACTTCTTTCCCACTCTTTGCGAACTCACTGGGGCCAAGCTACCCGACGTAATGATCCACGGCCGATCGTTTGCGCCCCAGCTGCTCGGCAAACCGGGCCAGCCTCGCGAATGGATTCATATTCAGAATGCGAATAGCCGGCAAGTCCGCGATCGTGAGTTCATGCTGAACAACAAAGGTGAGCTCCGACGGGTCGGGGAATTGTGGGAGGATCCGGCTAGGCTTGACGCAAACGCCGACTCGGCAAAAGAAGCGGCCGCCCGTAAGAAACTGCAGGCCGTCTTTGATAGCTTGGAGTAAGCGGCGCCGATGGGGTCAGGCCGTACCCTAAAGCAGGCGTAACTAGATTCGAGTATTTCAAACGTTTTTAGTTACACCCTAAACCAAGGTACGGCCTGACCCCATGTTCGGCCCCTCTTTGTTTTACACAGGCCTGTTAGTTACCAACCCGCGACCTTGAGATAAGCCGTAAGACCAATGAGCGCCCAGAAAGCGATGACCGCCCAGATCGGCAGCGGCGCCTTCATCATCTTCCCCGTAATCAAGTAATGAACCCCAACGATGACCAGTATTCCCAAGGTTGGGATGACCACGAACCACCCAACGCGGCCGATTACTATGGCGGCAGCAGCCAAGCAGCAGCAGATAATTATGATTCTCACCCAGAGAGGAAGGCGCTGTAAGCGTAGCCCCTCTTCGTTGATCTCCGCAATCTGCTCGGGCGTTTGACCAAGCCACCAAGTCAAACTACGCCAGCGGGGCTTTGTCGGCTTCACTTCAGGATGGTTGGCTTCGCCTGCGGAATCTGGGTTTTCTTTCATAAGGTATAGGGGAAGTAATTTCTTGGCTGAGTGCCCATGCAGAGAAGCCTGCATGGTGAGCACCCTATCCTACCTCAGCCTACCTTTGCGATACACCATAGGCCGACCCAGATGACGGACCCCACGCTTAGGACCATCGAGATAATCGCGAACAAGGCGAATAGCGGGCCCAGTAGGAAAAAAGCACGGAAGAAGCCGAGCCCCTGACCACGGGCAAGCTGCGCAAATAAAGTGCCCATGCCGATCAGACGAATGCCTGGGATCAGGATGAGAAGCGCGGAAATCTTCCAGGCGGGAGAGAGGGGTGCGTACCCGATACCTAGGAAACACGCGATGGAGACGAGCTCGACGGCGATACGGTTGAAAGCGAAAGCTCTCCAGGTATAGCGCCAGCCTTGGTCGGTGCCTCCCGTGAGGAAGAGTAACGGATGGACGAAGAGCGCACCTAGTAAGGAGCCGAGGAAAGGGCGAAGCGCCACACCAATGAAGATTCCAGTCACGATGATTCCGAAGACCGAGCCGTAGGGCGTCTGGATGCCCAGGGCCATTGTCCAAGACAGAAACTCGCCGACGGCACCTTGTAAGAATTCGGGGAACGTGGAGGAGACCAGTTGCTTGAGGATGTTAATCTGCTCGATGGCTTCTGAGATAGGGTCCATCACGACGTGCTGGGCCAAGGATAAGACGAGCACTAGGATGACAAAAACCCAAGGCACGAAGACGCCAGGTTTGGCGACCGGCGTGGTCGGCGCGGCAGTCGACGGAGGCTCGACAGAAGGCACGGGAGCGGGGGCATGAGTAGACATAAGGTCAGCGGCGGAAGACTTTGAGAGCGTAGTAGACGGCAAGGAGTAGGTCTTGGATTGCCTTGGCGATATAGGTCAGGCCCGCGGCGATGAGCACGTTACGGACGGCGGATCGCTCATCATCGTTCTGAATGAGCCCCGAGCGGTTCAGCTCAGCCATGGCACGTCGCGATGCGTCGTATTCCACAGGTAGCGTCAGAATCGACATCAGGAACAGGAGCGAATAGGAGATGACCAGCAAGAACAGGATCGGCGGGAAAACGAGCGCCAGGCTCATGACGATTATTTGGAAGACGAACGTGAGCATATGCACATAGGGAGCGACCGCCATCCACCAACCGAACCAGCGGTAGCCGTCCTTCTGCTGCAGGGCGTGTCCAACCTCGTGAGCGGCGACGGCCAACGCAAAGGCGGAGGACTTATCGAGGACGTCCGGGGAAAGGGCGATTTTGCGACCCTTCGGGTCGAAGTGATCGCCAACAAGTTCGTTGGCGGAATCAACGGGGATATCGGCGAGCCCGTTTTCTGAAAGTAGCCGGAGGGCCGCTTCGCGGCCTTTGAGGCCGGAGCTGACGGCTTGCTTGCGATACTTCCAACGCGTGAACCAGAAATAGAAGGTGGCCACCAACGGCAACACCGGGGCGAGGCCAAGCGCTAGGATCAGAATCGCATAATTCATGGGGAACGTCCTCTTTCTTGTGTCTTCTTGGTAAGTGACAAGCACGGAGCGAATAATCGGCGCTGGGACGATGTCGCACGAATGAGACCAACAGGCCCGGCAAGCACTGAAGGCATGGTCCAAACCCGTCGCAGGCGGCGAAACGCCTATCTAAAGAAAGGCCGACCAAGGGATCAGGCCGTTACTCGTTAGGTGCTGATACTAAAGACGAAGGATTGCGCCGGGGGGTATCAGGGCGATTTAGTAACGGCCTGACCCCAAGGTTGTACCATCGACCCCAAGGACCAGTCCAAGATCTCCCTCAAGATCCTGCACTTCCCCCTGCCGGTGGGTTAAGCCCTGTCGGGCGTACCGAAGAGGCGATTGCCGGTGTCCGTGCCGCCCTTGCCGACATACGAGTTATGGGATAGCCGCGCAAAGTAGAATAGGACGTCGTGATGATCCTCGGCAATCGAAGCACCCTGTGCGACCGGCGAAACCCCTGCCATGACGATGACCTTCTTGATACCGATGGACTTGGCTTGGGCAAAAATGGGCCGGATAGTTTTACCCGTGTTAACCACCGAATCTACGATTAGTAGCGTATCCAGGCGACTTCCAGCGAGCTCATCTAGCTCCTTGGGGCTGAGACCCTTGTCACGCTCAGGAGAGAATAGATGCAGCGGCGAGCGACGAAGAACGGAGCGACAGCCGTGTGCGAGATACAGCCCCGCACGCATTAGGCAGACGATGCCGATTCGCTCTTCGTCACGGATCCGGACACCCGGACGAGGGCCTTCGCAGTGCTGGATCTGACACTCTTCCAGCTCGAACTGCTCTAGGACCTGATAAGCCAGAAAACGCCCGAGGTCGGAGTAGGCCTCGGAGTAGTCGCGCGTGTCCAGGTCGGAACGGCGAGTCCGATCCGCCAGCAAGCGGCAGGCTGGCACGTCGGTGAAGTGGCGAAGATTATTTGGCATCCTTGGCTTTCTTATTCTTAGGGTGCTCGGGAAGGTTTTGAATCCACTCTAAAAAGCGCGGAAAGTAATCCGCGTATACATCAGCTGGCGGCTTCTTGACGTAATCGGCTCGGAGCGCGTCGTTCACTAGGTTTCCAAATGAGGATAGCTGCGGTCCGCCTATCGCCATTGTGGCGCCGTATGAAGGTATCTGGAATACACGTGGGTGGCCGGCCATAAGTATGAAGAGCCTCTCGTTCTTGATATTTTCAAAACGCCTCGATTTCTTTGTCCTTTTGTGCTCAGGACGTTTGGAAATCTTGGGTTCATACTCGGCAAAGTCGCGCGCCACGACGAAAGCAGCGTCGGCTATCCTCAGCATGCCGGTGTCAATCTGACTATCTCCTGCAGCAACAACGTAATATCCTCTTTCTTTCACAGCTCTGGCAAAGGTTTCCTTGCCCTGCTCGTCCATCACAAGCCCTGAATCACCATCCACGAGCCCGTGAACCACGATACCATCAGCAGTGGCGTTTCCGACTGGTAGCCCGTGCTTCCTAAGTGCAATACGCCAAACCTCTGGGATGCCCGCGGTCAGCACGACAACTGGTCCCCTGGACAAGGCATCCCGAAGGCAGTCGGCTACGCCATCATAAAGCGTAATCATGCCTCCCAGACCTTGGACATGCGCATCAAATCGCTCTCCGGCACGCTGGTGGATATGGCGGTGCATCAGGAAGGAATAATGACTATACCCGCGTTTGAAATTATCCTTCATGCGCTTATAAAGCCCGTTGCCGATGACCTTGAGGATGATCTGGCTGGCGTCATGGGGCCCCAAGGTATTGTCAGCATCAAACAGGAAAATCGGCTGACCTGCAGCTGGAGCTGGAAGCCGGATGGCAGCCTCCCTGATCATACGCTGATGAAACATGGGGGCTGTTTCGATGGTACAGTCGCTAGCCGTAAGAAGTCCTCGGAGGGTTGCCTTCGTCAGGCTGGGAATGTTCGCATCTACGACACGAAGGGCGGCCCCGCTCTCACGGCAAATCTCAGCTGCCTTACTTCGCTCTGCCTCCATGTCCGCGCAGATAGAATCCATATCGAGAGCTCTTTGCTTATCTTTGTCGGCTAGTCGCCGCTCCTGTATGACCTCAGGGTCTGCCTCCACGAGGATAACCTCATTAAAGAACGCTTTATCCAATTCGGTGAAGCCAACGCTGACGTCATAGACACTGTCTCGCTTACCAAGCCATACCTGCACCTTACGCCATGCCTTCTCGGCTCTTCCTAATGAACGGGCTGGCAGAAGGGCGGCATGTCCCTCGCAAATGAAGATATCGCAGCCCTTACTGGCGAGTTTGACCATTTCCTCTGAAGCAAACTGCCGAAGCACGTCCTTGGTGACATCATCCAAGCCTTCCATAGACGACAAGCCATGCTTCCCAAGCTCTGCCTTAAGTAGATCCGAGCCAACTACATGGACGCAGTTCTTGAGTTCGGGCAGTAGTTCACGAACTGCATGCGATTTACCGACCCCACGTGGGCCGATGATGCAAATCCTTCGAGGACAGAGGGACATGGTATTTGATTTAGTGGTTAGCGATAAAATCCGAAAAGAGCCGGACGCTCAGGTAGTGATCAGCATAACGCTGAACGACTTTGTCGTTAGAGACGACGACAGCCATGGAGCCCTTACGAATACGCTTGAGGCCGACGTGGGCTATTTCCGCATCGGCCTGACCCTTACCGGAGCGTTGATAGGTCGGCTCCCATAGCGAGATTCGGGCATGAGGTCGGCGGTTTTCTTTCACGAGGCCGTCATAAAACACATGCAAATCGAGATTGGGGAATTTCGCCGCGACTGGTAAAAGTAATGTGTTAAGCTTGGCGCGTCCCGCCTCTCCGAAAACGGCATCGCCATCGGCATTCCTATTCAACTTCAGCTTATCCCCGAAATGCTGAATCGCGGTGAACATGTAGTTGTAGCCGTCGATGAGAATATCGACGTGCTCGCCGGCATGGAGTCGCTGGATCATCCGGCCCTGAACCGACTTCTTGAAGTGAACAAGGTCGTAGCGGGCCTGCTTCTCTCCATCCACGATCTTGAGCAAAGTCTCGGCTTCCAGGCCAAGAAAGACTCCCTTTTCCGCAAGCTTGCGCACGGCATAGGCGGCATCCCCGAGCTCTTCATCTTTAACCTTCTTAAGGCCTGCGATGAGCGCCTTGGCGACTTCTCCGAGGGGCTTGGTCGGGTTTAGCTGCTTTCGGCAGGTCAACATAGCCTGCAGTAGCTCGCTGTGCATCTTTGAAAGCTCCGGAGAAGGCTTAACGATGCGAATCATTAGGCTGTCCAGCTCGGTCATCTCTATCTCTAGCGCCTTAAGTGCGCGTTCTCGATCCTGCTCCCAATTGACGATGATGTCCGAGGCTGCTACCTCCGCCTTCGCATGGGCAAGCGCCTGGGATGAGAGCGATTGAGTCGCCTTGAAGTGACCCTGGGCCTTCTCCGTCTCAAGCATCTTCACCAACCAAGGTCGGACCGCAATCGAGAGCTCGTCTTCGATCCGCTGATCGGCCGAGCGTTGGATTTCTTTACGGATCTCTTCAACACGCTCCGGCGTGGCGCCACCCTGGTCTTCGATTTCCTTAAGGCGTGCCTGAGCAATGGTCAGTTTGGCCTTAGCGCCCTCATGTGCCTTTATCTCGGCATCTAGCTTCAGTTGGACTGCTTCGACTTCCGCACGAGCGGTTTTGTCTGCTGAACCTAAGGCTTGTTCAGCAGCCTTCGCCTTCGCCCGTTGTGCTTCGGAAGCCATGCGCTCTTGGGTCTTCGCCCATTTGAGCCGTGCATCTTTAAGTTCTTTTTCAGCCCGGACTGCGCGAAGCTGCGCTGCCTGAGTCGTTTTGGTTTCCTCGCGTATCAACAGTGAACCGATTGGAATGAGCTGCTCGCTGAGCACCTTCACCAGCGTATCAATCTTTTCTTGGGCAGGTAGAGGATCGACGCCGGTACCATCGCCATCGTGGGGTGCATAGAATGCCTTCGCAAAGGGCTCGCCACCTTTGAGATATTGCAAGCCAGCGAAGCAGCAATAGGCCCGGGAGGGACCCAGGCAGTCTAGAATTTCAGCAACATACTTCTTGAAAAATGCGTCTCCATCCACGACCTCCAATAACTCGAGTGCCTGCCCGTAGTGGATTTCTCGGATAACTAAGGCCATGAATTGCGGAAGCCTTGCTGGATGCTCTGTGAGATGTTTCTTCACGGCCTCGACTGGGGGCAGTGCTTGGTCGAGCTCCATGCCTTCTGACATATGTTGTAGGAAATCCGCCGATAGTGTTCCCAGATCAGCGACCAACTGAGCCAAGCAGGTGGACGCGGAGGGGAGCTGCTGGACGATTGCAGTCATGGGGCACCGTCACCCTAACCCCGCCCCACGCCTACTGAAGCCAATTATTTCTTTGGATTGTTAAATAAAATAGAGCTGACGAATTGTCGTAGGCTCACGTCTCCGCATTGGCCCTCGACCACACCCAGCGCAGTTTTCGGAGTTATAATGGGAGATCTGTATTATAATACGATTTCCGTAACTTTACGGGATTGGTGTTGTTAGACCGTCCGCGAGGGGCACAACCCTTCTCCCGCTCTTTGACAGTAGAAGCCAAACCTGGATCTCTCCGCGATCTGAAACCTAAACCGGACCTCCTCGCGGTCAGTCGGCCGTCGAAACAAGGGCCGGAGCCTTCTGCGCAAGCAGTCGGCTCCGGCCCTTTTTGTTTGTCGCGGGCGCCACGCATGCGCGGAGGCACGCAGGGAGCCCTATACTTACCATGACTAAACTCATCCATCCCTACAGTCTCCAAGCCTTCCCCACCGAGAAGATCCTCAAGGAGTTCAAACCCGTCCGCGGCTGCCACGTCCACGGGAAGATCGAGCTGCCGCCCGGACAGGCCGAACTGCTCTGGGCCTCGCTGCGCAACCGCGACAGCGATCCGCTCGCCTGGCAGCAGCCGACCGTCGAAGTGGACATCGGGCCGCTCACCGACGCCATCGCCGAACGCATGGGCTACGACCCTAGGCTGCTGAACGAAGGACGCGGCGAGACCGGCCGCACCGAACATGCCTGGAGCGTCTATGCCGATGAAAGCGGCTTTCCGTTGCTGATTCGCTGGCAGGCGGGCGCAGGGGAGCTGCTGTTGAGCATCGGCATCTTGGCCCAGGAGGAACTCTCGATTGCGATACTGGCGGATGCCGAGGGGCTGGAGACCTTGCTCAAAGTCCACGACATCGTGACGGGTATCGTCGCCACCGAAGGTCGGACGGAGCGCCTGTCAGTGCCGGTGGGTGATACGCTCCAGATCGTGGAAGTGACCTCTCCGCCGGAACGGGCCTACTTCGGGCCCTGCGTCACGCTGTGCCTGCCGTCTGACCGACAACTGAGCGATCTTCGTCGCAAGGAATTGGAACGCATCGTCGGAGGGGTGCCGCTGTTTATCGGCACCGAGGAAGAGATCAACCGGCGGCAGATGTACGTAATCGCGACGCCCCCCTTAAAGCCGAACTCTCTGCGGCTGGAAATGATTCCGCCGAGCGCCACGCGGTTGGACTTCGGGCCGGATGAACCCCTCAGCCAATCGTTGATTGACCTCATCAACGAGGCCGGCGTAAGCCGGACGTGGAGGGAATTCGAGCGGACGGCGGCCGAACATGCGTATGTAAGCTTCGATGCCAACGCCTGGGATGAGCTGCTGGACAAGGAGAAGCTCGACTTCGAACTGTCCGAGCGCCGACTGAAACTGGGGGAGTTGCTCCGAAGGATGTCGCCGTCCGACGATTGCCAGAGGATCCACCGAATCTCCTTCAGCCGGGATTTCCAGGAGACGCCGGCGACGCACCTCCGCGGCACCGGTCCGATGGCCAAGATGGCCGAGGGTAACGTCGAGACCAGCGCGGACCTGCTGGATAAACTGAGGCGTCTGCTCCTCGACCTCTGTCGTCCGCCGCTGATGGCGGCTTCGGCGGAGGCCAAGCCCAAGCTGCAGATCAAAGGCGAGTGCCAGCTCCCGCCGCTGGCCAGCCAGTATCAGGACACCGCCCTCGAGCAGAAAGGCTTCGAGGAGCTGACCAAGCCGTACACCTCGACCCACCGCGGCCTCCCGGTGCGCGTCGACAAGCGCGTGCTGGTCTGGCGGTCGAACGATACCGAAGCCCTGGCCGCAGATTACTTCCGCCACCCGACGACCGGTGACGTCCATTTTGCCCGGCTGTATCGGACGTCGACGCCGAAGGCTTAGCGCGGGAGAGGATAACCAGGCAGCCCATCCTACCTGAGGGCGGCGAGGGCGAGGTCGGCGACGAGCCAGGTCCAGAGGGCGGTGGTGACGAGGCTGGAGACGGCGAGGGCGAAGAGGAGGCTGGGGAGTCCGAGGAAGATGATCCGGAGGGCGCCGAGGGAATGGGTGCTGGCGAGGGAAACGAGGAGCCAGATATGCGCGATGAGACGGATAAGCAGGAGCCCAGCGAGGAGGAGGAGGCACTGGGAGAGGAACGTGATCTTGAGTGCGAGGATGAGTCCGGCCCACGCAAGCGTGGCGAGGTCAGCGCAGGCGTGGTTCACGAGGAACGCGCGGGCGGTGCCCTTCCATCCACCGGGCGCGCCGCCGAGCAATAGGACGCCGTGGACGATGATGAAGCCGAGCAGCAGGAAGGCCGCGGGGAGAGCGAGCGTGAGGAGGATCGCCCAGGTGCCCATGAAGGCTTCCCCGATGAGCGTATAGGGTCCAACGTACTGGTTAATTAACTGGATGACGGGCTGAGCTAACCCGCCCATCCACTCCTGAGGGATCGCCTTCAGGGCCTGTTCTTTCGCGAGGTCGGCGCCAAGCGCGGTGGCGCGGGTGAGGGGGTTGTGCGTGACAAGCAGCTGAAGAGTGAGAAACCAGACGACGGGCAAGACGAGAAAGGTCCAGAGAGGCAGGGCTTGTTGGTTGATCGGTTGATCAGTTGGCCGGTTGGCCAGAGGAGGCAGAGACGAAGGGTTCATTTCCGGGTGGCGGGTGGCGGCCTCAGGTGGCGGGTGGCGGACGCGAGAATTTCGCGTGGGGATATGCTGGCATGGGGGTCTGCTGCGAAGCAAATGCAGAAGGTAGGGCTGACCATCCTTGGTCGGCCGTGCGGTCGAGCAGGGATGCTCGACCCTACCTAGATGCAGCTATGTCGTGACGCGGTCCCGACCCTACCTGGCGCGGCGGAGCCGCGAGGTGTTGGCGGTTAGCGGTTGGGAGCGGCAGAGATGCAGCGGAGGCGATGTCATCGCCTCCCTACCTTATAAACGGAAAGAGCCCGGCCTTGCGGCCGGGCTCAGGTGCATGAAGCTATCCGTGAAACTTAGAAACTGTAACCAACCGAGAGGCCGAACTTGTTGCCACCGACTTCGTCCTTCTTGAAGGCGTAGTTGAGTGAGATATCGAAATTCTGGCTCACATTGTAACGAACGCCGACGTTAATGACGTTGTTGTTGAGCGAGTCGACGCCGCCAGCTACGGTATCCAAGTCTCCATCGCCATCCGTATCAGCAAAGCCGATGCCGATACCTGACGTTTTAATGCGCTGGAAGCCTAGGCTGAACTCGATGTTGCTGGAAATAGCCTGGCGGTACTCGATACCGAAGCCTTTTTCCTCGCCGGCGGCGGCAGCGACGGTGGTTTCATCGATATAAGAGTACTGCCCCTGGGCGTAGCTATATCCAATGGAGAGATCACCGGATCCAACGCTGAACTTATAGGCAAGGCCGTAAGTAACCTCGGTACCTGAAAAACCTTTGAAGTCGGCGCTTACATCTCCGTATGAACCGGAAGCAATGAAGCCAGAGTCGCCGAGCTGGGCGCTGCCGGCAAGGGCGACGGTATTGCGGGAATCGTCTGTGCTGTAGCCGATGCCGAGGCGATCGTAGTTGAGACCCGAACCGCCAACAGCGGCAGAGGCCGAGGCAGCAACGAGGGTGAGGAGGAGGATGGGGGTATGTTTCATAGCACCCCTGAACGAATCCCCTATCCGACAGCTTGCAATAGATATCTTATATTAGGTTTATTATATAATAAAACGGGCGCGACCAGAGTCGCGCCCGGAATGGCGAGGGCAACCCAGGGGGGCTCAGGGCTTAACCGGCGTGGCGGCTTCGAGCTTCTCGAGGATCACCATGAGGGGGTTGGGCTTGTGCTCATACATGGCACCCGTGCCGGCATCGATACCTGCGCCGATGATGCCACCGACGAAGACGTTGCCGGCCATCGCCGCGCCGCCGCCGCCGCCGATCTCGGCCGCCACGATGATGGTGCGATCCTTATAGCCGGGCTTGCTGATGAAGACGGTCAGGGTGTCGCTGCGCGGCACCTGGAAGCTGGCCGGGGTCTTGCCGACCATGCCGGTGGAGAGCCGAACGTCGGCATCCTGCGGGACAGTATCGACGACAAAGACTTCCTTACTGCCACGGGTAATCGAGGCGCAACCAGTGAGAATAACAAGGCCAAGCAAGGCCGGGAGCAGGCGGGTGGGGTTCATGACGTGCGACTGTGAACATTGGGGAGGAGGGAGCAAGGGGGGATTTTCTAATATAGGATTATAATACGCGGCGCGAGGGGGCGCGAGGGGGCACGGGGGCGATAACGAGCTGGCCGGTTGACAAGTTGACCAGTGGGCATGGGAGCGCAGAGCTGCGAGATCGTTTCAAGTGACAGGTGGCGGGCACGGGCTCCGGGAGTTCAGGCGTCAGCCGTTCGGGAGCCGGCCGCAGGATCCTGATGGCCAAGGGCTGAAATGCTGACTCCCGAAGGGCTGATTTCCTGGGGGCCGGCACCTGTCACCAGTTTCGGGTCTTAGCGAAGATCGAGGACGCATGATGTACGTAGGCGAACGGCGGCGATAGCAATCGCCGCCCTACCCGAGGCAGAGGCAGACTAGGACAGCACGTGGTGCTGTCCCTACCTTAAGAGAGCTTCTTGAGTTCGCCGGTGCTGTCGCCGAGCTGGACATCGCGGATGTCCATGCGGTTGAGCATGCTGACCCAAAGATTATTCAACGGGGTTTCCTTGGGATAGACGATGTGCCGTCCCTGGCGGATGGTGCCGCAGCCTTTGCCCGCGAGGAGGATGGGGAGATCGTCATGGTTGTGGCGGTTGCCATCACCATTGCCGGAACCGTAGACAATCATCGAATGGTCGAGCAGGTTGCCATCGCCTTCCTTGACCGCTTTGAGGCGATCGAGGAGGTAGGCCAGGTGCGTCGAGTGGAAGATATTGATGTCTTGGATCTTCGCCAGCTTCACCGGATCGTTACCGTGGTGGGAGATGCTGTGGTGGCCATCGCGCACCCCGATGAACGGGTAGGAGCGATTGCTGCCCTCGTTGGCGAGGACGAACGTCGCCACGCGGGTGGTGTCGGTCTGGAACGCGAGCACCATCAGATCAGCGAGGAGGCGGAGGTGTTCGGCGTAGCTTTCCGGGATACCGCGCGGGGTCAGCACGCCGACGGGCAGCTTGCTCCGCCCATCCGTACCGGACTTCGCAATGCGCTGTTCCATCTCGCGGACCGCGGTGAAATATTCGTCGAGCTTACGCCGATCTTCGCCGCCGAGCCGCACGTTGAGCTCGCGGTAGTCTTCGCGGACCACGTCGAGGACGGACTTGCGTTGCGCGTCGCGGCGTTGGCGCTCGAGGTCGTTACCCGTGCCGAACAAGCGTTCGAAGATGAGCTTCGGGTTCACCTCCTTCGGCATCGGCTGGGTGGCCGAGCGCCAAGAGATGTTGGACTGGTAGATGCAGGAGTAGCCCGAATCGCAACCCCCGGCAAGTTTGCTGGAGTCGGTGCCGATCTCGAGGGAGGCCAGGCGGGTGCGATCACCGATCCGGGCGGCCGCGAGCTGGTCGGCCGAGACGCCGGAGCGGATGTTGGCACCATCGGTCTTACGGGGCTGGGCACCAGTAAGGAAGGCGGACATCGCGCGGGCGTGGTCGCCGCCGCCGTCGCCGTTGGCGCGGGCCTTGTCGGCCGTGAGGCCCGTGAGGATCGAGAAATCGGACTTATGTGCGGCGAGGGGAGCAAGGATGGGCGGCAACTTGGAAGGCAGGGAGCCCTCGTTGCCCACGCGCCAACCGTCCATGTGCACACCGTTGGGGACGTAGAGGATCGCCATGCGGTTGGGCGCGGCGTTCTTGGTCGGCGTGTTGCCGGCGGCCCACCCCGTCTGGAGGCCCATCGCCTCGAGCCAAGGAAGGGCCATGGCGGCACCCAATCCTTTGAGGATTGTGCGGCGAGGAAGCAGGTCGGTCTTCATAACGGGGCTATTTCTTTGTAGGCAATTCTGACACCTTTTCAACCTGGGATGTTCCCCGCCGGAGGCGGAAAGGATCGCTCATCACTACCCCCATGACGACAGCGGAGAAGCGATTACCCGCTTGGCGGGTCGACGCGGTGATTTTATCGATGGCCGGAGCGTCGTAATAATCCAAGCCGCGGCCGAGGCCATAGGTGAGGAGTTTGGTGCTGAGATTCCGGACGAACTTCTCCTCATCGGCCTTAAGCAAAGCCTTCATATCGAGGGCGCCGGCGAACGTCTTCCCGTTGGGCAACTTGCCCGAAGTATCAATCGGCTTGCCTTCATCGGTCGTGCGCAGCTGCCCGACCGCGTCGAACTTCTCGAACGCAAAGCCGATGGCGTCCATGCGTGTATGGCAAGAAGCGCAGGCCGGATCGCGACGATGTTGCTCCATGCGTTCGCGCAGGGAGCCTTTAAGTTGCTGGGCTTCCAGGTCAGGCACGGAAGGCGGGGCGTGCGGGGGCGGCGTGCCGAGGATCTGTTCGAGGATCCACTTACCACGCTTGACGGGAGAGGTGCGGGTCGGATTGGACGTCGCAGTCAGGATGGAGGCGTGGGTGAGGATGCCGCCCCGGTCGCCCTTGGGGAGCGTCACGCGGACGAAGGGCGATACCCCTTCACCTTGCCGGGGGAAATCGATGCCCTGCAGGCCGTAGAACTCGGCGAGGCTACGGTCGACATAAGTGAAATCAGCGTCGAGGAGATCGAGCACGTTACGGTCTTCGCGGACGACTTCGGCGAAGAATAATTCGGTCTCCTTGACCATCGCAGCCCGGACGGGTTCGCTGAAGGCCGGGAACAGGGCCGGATCGGGGGAGACGACGGACAGCTGGCGGAGCTGAAGCCACTGCAGACCGAAGCCTTGGGTCAGGTATTGGGAGCGGGGATCCTTGAGCAGGCGGCGGGTCTGGGCCTCAAGGTTGGCGGTGAGCTTGTTGGCGAAAGCGAGTTGGAAGAGCTCGTCATCCGGCAGCGAGCCCCAGAGGAAATAGCTCAGCCTCGAAGCCAAGGCGAATTCGCCGATCGGGTGGGCGTCGCGCGCGGTGGACTTTTCTTCCTGCTCCGCGCGGAAGATGAATTTCGGCGAAGCCAGGACGACGGCCATCATCGCCTGCGTGCCGATTTCCCAGGAGCCCGAGGCTTGTTCGGCGGCGCGGAAGGTGCGGACGTAGCGGGCGATCTCGACGGGGGTGGCCGCGCGGCGGAAGGCGCGGCTCACGAACCAATTCGCGGCGATCTTCGCCCGATCGTCGCCGGTCGTCTTGCCGACGGCTAAGGCGAGGCGGCGCTGAAATTCCGTGCGGGTGTCGGCGGGTCCGAAGAGGCGGAGACGCAGGCCGGAGAGCGTGCGGTTGCTGCCGGAAATCTTCGCAGGCGGGTTGAGCCACTTCAGCGTGAACTCATGCTGACCGGCTTCGAGCGAGACCTTGACCTCGGCGACTTCGGACTTCCTGACCGACGTGAACTGATAAGTGCCGACCTCGCGCCCATCGACGAGGAAGCCGACCTTAGGGGGCGGATCGCCGGCCGAGCCGGTGGAGCGAAGGTTGACGGAGATGACATAGGCGCCTGCGCGAGGGGCGGCCATCATCCCTGTGAGGTTTGGGGCTGGATCGAAATAACGCTGCTGGCTATCGCGGCGGCCCTTCGGAAGCATCTCGATCATCGCCAGCCCCGTACCGTCGAGTTCCGCTGGCTTGCTCGGCATCGCCTTGGCGGCGATCCGCTCGCCCACGTCGAGGAAGCGCTCCAAGTGCACCGGAGAGAACGACAGCACGTCGCCGATGTTATCAAAACCGTAACCCGTATCGTCGGCCGGGAAGTCGATGGAGAAATTTTCCTCGAGGAAGCAGAGGTCGCGGATGGTGTTATTGAACTCCAGCCGGTTGAGCCGGCGGATCGTGACTTCGCCGGGGTCCGTCTTTTCCTTGGCGGTAGCGGCGACGAGCAGCTTTTGAATGGACGACTGCAGGCCCTCAATCTCCGCGGCCGAGGGACGGACTTTCTTCTTGGCGGGGGGCATCTCGCCGGCGGTCACTTGGTTGAGGACTTCGCGCCAGACGCGCTGATCGCGGAAAAAGCGGGAGTCGTCCTTAAACGCTTCCAAGTTTAGGTGGCCTTTTTCCTGCTCGGCGTCGTGGCAGTCGTAGCAATACTTCTGCAGGAACGGGGCGACATCTTTCTGGAAATCTTGGGCAGGGGCGGGGGCGACGCACGCGAGAGCCCCCAGCATCGCAATGAATGGGGTTGGCCAGGAGATATTGGGGCCTGAAATTAACACCTCTTCCTTAAACAGGGCGGAAAGGGCTGGGTTGCAAATGAAAGAGAAATGCCCTGCTCAAACTGCCAAAAGAGTGTAAATAATGTAAGCCGTTGTTAGATAACATTTTAAATAATAAATGGCGCACCCACCCAGGGGGTCACATGGCCGCCATAGGGTGAAATTGGCCCCTATTGGGCGTTATGCCTCGATAGTCCATGAAGGGGAGGTATCTTTAAGATGTAATTGGCAACCTAACCCCGTGATTGGTGTTTTAGAGATACCCCACCCCCCTTTTAATAAGATGCGCACCCTCCCCCTACTCTCCTGCAGCCTGCTCGCCGCGGCCCTGCTCGGTCTGAGCACCGCTTCGGCGATCGACCTCGAGGGTCTCGTGAAGAATTCGCCCTTCGGCGGGACGGGCACGCCAGCGGGACCCGGGGCAGCCCCGAGCACGCTCGAGTTCCGCGGTATGTATGCAGAGGGAGGCGTCAATTATTACAGCATCTACAACACCCTGACCAAGCAGTCGAGCTGGGTGGCCGAAGGAGAAGCCCCCTCGACGAACGTACCCGTCGTCGTCAAAGGCTTCGACGTCGCGAATGAAACCCTCGTCATCGATAACGGTGGCCAGCCTCAGCAGATGGCGCTGCACCAGGCCGTCGTGATCACTTACAAGGGCCCGAGCCCCGCACAGCTCGCAGCCGTCTCTAACGCCGTTGCCCAACCAAGCACCAGCACTGGCACGCCCGGAGCAGGCGGCCCCGGCAACCTCACCCCGGAGCAGGTCGAAGCCTTCCGGCAATCCATGCGCGATAAGTTCAGCAAGGGAGGACCTCCTGGCAGCAACGGCGGCGACCCGCGCCAGCGCGGAAACGAGTCTTCGTCTTCGGGTAAGCCCCAGAAATCCGCCCAGGAGGCCCCGAGTTCGAACAAGTCGAGCAAACCCCCGAAGGTCCGCTAAGCTTTCCCCTCCGCCGATGACTCCCACTCAGAAAACCCACGCCCGCCGGCTCCGCAAGGGCTTCACCCTGCTCGAGATCCTGATCGCCGTCGCGATCGTCGGCATGCTCGTCGGCCTCGCCGTCACGAACACCGACAAAATTCTCGGTCAGAGCCAGGAAGGCGTCGCCAAACTCTTCGTCAACGAATCGCTGAAGACTTCGCTCGTCCGCTACCGCATCGACCTGGGCGACTACCCTTCCACCGAGGAAGGTATCAAGGCGCTGATCACGGCGCCAGAAGGCAAGGCCGACAAGTGGCGCGGTCCGTACATGGAGGCCAAGGGTGGTCGTTCGCCGATCGACCCATGGAGCCAGGAATACCAATACCGCTATCCGGGCAGCAAGAACGCCGAAAGCTACGACCTTTATTCGATGGGGCGGGACAAGAAGCCGGAAACCGAAGACGACATCGGCAACTGGTGAACCCGGCCCCGCAGCATCACGCTGGCTCTCCGGCGCGCCGCGGCTTCACCTTGTTGGAGACGCTACTCGTCCTCGGATTGCTGAGTATGCTGGCGGCCGTCATGGTGGGGGGATCGGCGCAATTGCTCCGGGGGACCGCCCGGTCCGACCCCGAAGACGCCCTGATGGCGCTGCTGCAGACCATCCGCCGCCAGGCCGTGGAGAAGGGCAAGGTCATCGAATTAACGCCGACGGACACCGCCGACGAAGATGAGCCGGATTTCGAATGGGGCGAGGAAAACGCCGGCGACGACCGACCGCGGACCGCGGAGAAACTCCCGAAGGTCGAGGGCGTGACGGTCAAGATCCTCGCACCAGAAAGTTCCGGCGCGATCCTGCTGGGCGGCGTGGCTACCGAAAAAGCCCTCGCCCGCATGCGCTTTTATCCGGACGGCACGTGCGATCGCGTGCGCCTGGACATCACCCGTAACGAAAGCCGGTCGATCGTACCGATCGACCCGCTCACCTGCGCGCCGCTCCCGGCCGTTGACGCCAAATGAGACGCCGCGGCTTCACCCTCATCGAGGTCCTCATGAGCCTCGCCATCTTCGCGCTCGCGGCCGTCAGCCTCGGGGCCGCCTATTCAAACGTCCTGCTCAGCCGGCTGGCCTTGAAGCAGGACGAACAACGGCTGGACGACATCGCGCGCTGCCGCGCCGCGATCATGGAGACGCCAGGCTTCGAAGACGTCGAAACCGGCGGCGAGATTCGCCTGCCTGGCGGGCGGACGGCGACCTGGCAGGGCAAGATCGAAGCCACCACCGTGAGCGACCTCTTCGCCGTGCAGCTGACGGCTGAGATCGAACCCACGGGCGGCGGTGAAGCCGAGGAATACATCGAGACGCGGATGCTCCTGCGACCCACGTGGTCGATACCCTCGGAGCGGCAGAAAATCCGCGACGAAGCGAGGCAACGCCTCGAGCAGGAACGCGGCTACAAGGAAGCCGACGGCAACTCTGCCTTCATCAGCGCGCCCACGCGCGGCAAGAAACTCGTGCCCAGCCAACCTAACGGCCAGGCCGGCGGCAAAGGCCAGGCCGGCCAACCGGGCGGCAAAGGCCAAGCCGGACAACCAAGCGGCAAGGGCCAAGGCGGCCAACCGGGCGGACAACCGGGCGGTCAACCGGGTGGTCAACCAGGCGGTCAACCAGGAGGGCAGCCGGCCGCTCGGCCAGTGAGCCAATGAAACCTCTTCTCGCGATTCGCCGCGGCTTCACGCTGCTCGAGATGCTCGTCTCGCTCGCCTTGCTGGGCATCTTGATGGTCGCCCTCAATACTTTCCTCTTCTCCATGAGCGAGCTCTGGGGCGGGGGGCGGGATCAACGCCTCTTCGACCAGCATGCGCGCGCCGCGACCGCCTTGGTGCGCGATGCGTTCGAGCAGGCGACCCTCGGACCGAGCGCCTCCGGCGTAGCGCTCAAGGACGTGGATGACGGCGCAGGTACGATCGAGCCACGCCTCGGCTTCCTGCTGGCCGACGCTGGCCGCCTGGCGGACTGGCCTGAGGCGCCACTGCCGGACGTCGACATCACCGTCTACGTCGAGGAAGGCCGCGGCCTCATCTTCCAGTGGCAATCACGCCTCGAGCTTGAGCGCGAGCTGACGGACAAGCACGAAACCGTCATCAGTCCATTCATCACCGCGATCCAATTCGAATACTACGACGCCGAGCTCAAGGAATGGAAAGTCGAGGAGGAACCCCTGAACGACGAAGGCGGCACCACCTGGAAGAAGCCGGCCCGCATCCACCTCCTCTTTGCGAGGGGGGCGCTCCGGTCCACCAAGATCATCAACCTACCCATCAAGCGCTCCGGCGCGTCCACGCCATGAGGACACGGCGACGCCGCGGCTCGGTCATCATCGTCGTCCTCGTGCTCATCACGCTGGCTTCGCTGCTGCTCGCCCGCTTCATGGAGGATAATTCGCTCGAGCTCTCGATGGCCACGCGCGAGGCGGACCGCCGGCGCCTGCGGGCCGACGCCCAGTCGGAGCTCGAGCTGGCGCTGGCCGTCATCGCCGAGATTCGCTCGATCGACCTCAACAAGATCCACGCCCCCTCGCAAGGCTACGACGACCCGCACGCCTACGCCGGCTTCCCGCCGCGCGAAGGCCTCGAAGTGCGGTTCGATTACGAGGATGAATCGGCCAAGCTGCCGCTGAGCGTGCTGACCAAGAACGACCTCATCCAGCTGCTTTACTCCCTCGGGATGGAGCAGCGGGACGCCGAGCGCGTCGCGGACGCCATCATCGCCTGGCAAAGCAAGTCGTATGAATCGATCGAAGAGGAGGCGTCGGACGCCGCCTACCAGCGGAGCACGCTTTCATTCCGACCCGCCCGCCGACCGATCCGCAGCTTCGAGGAATTCCGTTCCATCGGCGTCGCCAAGGAGATATTCTTCGACGAAGCCGGCCGGGCCACGCCGATCTTCCTCGCCTTCAAAGATTGCGTCAGCCTGTACACCTTCCCGCAGGCCAACGTCAACACCGCCTCGGATGCCGTGCTCCTCTCGCAGGGGCTCGATGAGAATCAGCTCGCGCTCATCCGCGAACGGCAGGCCGAGATCGGGCAGCGCATCGTGGGCACCCCGCCCTATTTCCGTGTCACCACCGAGGTCCAGCAGCTGGCCGGGGGCGGCATCAACATGGCCAAGTTCGACGACGAGGTTATCCTCATGTGGATTCGGGTGACCGTGAAGGAAGGCCTGTCCAAATGCCGGGTTAGCGCTCTGGTGGCCATCCGGGAGGACGTCGCCTACCCCGCCGCTGCGACCAATCCCGACGAAGAGACCGGCATCGGCCTGGAGCGGACGGGGACCACCCCGACGATCGCCAGAACAACGGGAACCTCGACAGCGGTTCCGCGGTCGACTACGACAACCCCCTCTCCTTACCTCACCCCCGGCATCGAAGCCTCGATCACCCTCGGCAAATCGAACTTAAGCGGACGCGTCGCCAGCAGGACGATTGCCTACCCGTTCCAGATTCTCGCCTGGGAAGAAGACAACGGCGCACCGCCGGCCCCCAAGCCCCCCGAAGACTCCACCGACCCGACACCCTCCGCCCAACCTTCCAAGCCCACCGTCCGGGCCGCGAAGACCCTCACCAAATGACCTCCCCTCTCACGCGCGCCTTCACGGGCCCCAAACCGCAGGAAGCCGCGATGCTGCCCGGCAACCGTTTCTTCGTGCGCCGTCTCCCCGTCGAGGGCGAGGATATCCCCGGCCAGGTGAACCTCGCGCTCGAGACCATCTCGCCCTTCCCGCTCGAACAGATGCTCGTCGGTTTCGTCACCTCGGCCGACGGCAAGCAAGTGCTCGCCTACGCGGCGCATCGTCGCCGCTTCACCACGGAAGAAAGTTTCGCCTGGCCGGAAGACTGCCAGGTCGTCCCCGAATTCTTGGCGCTCTGCGGCCATCGCCCCGCGACGGACGGCATCGTCGTGCACCGCGGCGCGGAACGTCTTACCGCGCTCGCCTGGAAGGCCGGCGCGGAGCTGCCTGACGCGATCGTCGTCGCCGAGCTCGCCGACGCGGACGAAGCCAGCGTGGCCCGCGAAGCGGCGGCCCGCGCCGACCTCGCGCCGGAGACCCCCGTCGAGGTCTTCGCCGGAGAGCTGGCGGGGGCGCTGGTCGAAGGCGACCTCATCCTGAAGTGCGCGGCGGAAGGCACGTTCACCATCCCCAAGAAGGGGCTCGACGATTCCGACATCCGGGACAGCGACTTCCTTGCCGAACGCCGCAAGAAGGAGCGTCTCAACCTCATCCTCTGGAGCGCCGCCCGCCTAGGCGCCGCCGTGCTCATCGTGGCACTCCTGCTCGACATCGGCGGCTTCGTCATCGGGCTGCGCTCCGAAAGGCTGGGGACCGCCAACGAAGCGAACCAACCGCTGGTCGAGGACATCGAGGAGTCGAAGAAGATTGCTGACCGCATCCTCGAGCTCGGCGTGAAGCGCCTGCTCCCGATCGAGATGCTCGCATTGGTCAACGAAAAGCGGCCCGCCACGGTCGAGTTCACCAACATCCATTGCGAACTCAAGAAGGCCAAGGAAAGCGTCTTGGTCAAACCCGTCCTGACCGTCGACGCGCGGACGCCGAACGCCGGCGACATCTCGGACTTCCTCAAGGCGGTCCAGTCCCTGGCGGAGGTCGAGTCCGTGACGAACAGCGAGCCGCGCGTGCGCGACACCTCGACCACCTTCCGCCTGGAAATCACCTTCAAGCAGAGCGCGCTCCTCAAGGCCGCCGAAGCCACCCAATAATGAAACACTTCTTCTTCACGCTGCAGCCCCGCGAACGCCTGATGGCGCTCGCCGCGCTGCTCGTCGCCGCGACCCTGTGGTCGACCGGGGCGTGGGCACGCGTCCAGGGCAGCTGGGATGGCTGGCGTCAGCTCGAAGCCGAGGCGCTCGCCCAAAAGGAGATTCTCGCCAAGGAGAGCGAGGTCCGGAGGGCCACCGCGGTCGCGGTACAGGGCTTGGATTCCGGTCAAGGCTACGACCAAGCTAAGCTCGTCGCCGAGGCCGTGAACGCCACGAATGAGGCCGGACTCAGCGCGAACACCGAATCGCCCAAGACCACTAAGGCTGGCAAGTTCGCCATCCATTCGCTGCAACTGAGCTGCCGTAAGGCGGACATCGCGAGTATCCTGCGTTTCTATGAGAGCGTGAAGTCCCGCGCGCCCTACCTCGCCATCGGCGACCTCGTCATGACGGCCGAACGCGGCAGCGCGGGCACCGTGACGTTCAAGGCGACAATCACCGCTTTGGAGCTGATCGGCACCGTGCCGACGGGAGTGAAAGCGGCGGAAGAGGCTACTAAATAAGCGCGGCGTAAGCGCCGCGAGGGGACACGTGGGCAAGGTGACACGGGGGCGAACGAGAGGCCCGGAGGCTCAGAGGCTCGGTTGACCAGAGAGCACCGGGCTCAAAGGGAAACCGGAGACCAGAGGGTTGGCTAGGGATACATTTTCAGGTCTCGGGTCTCGGCAATCGGGAGCCAGGTACGGGTGTTCGGGTTCAGGTACGGGTGCGGGATAACCCAAACCTGAACCTGGTGCTGATAACCTGAACCTGATACGCGGCGGCCGAGACCTGGGACCTGAGAATGGTGGGTCGTGGCATTGGGTAGGGCTGACCATCCTTGGTCGGCCGAGCGGTCGAGCAGGGATGCTCGACCCTACCAAAGACACACTAGGGCAGCACGCGGTGCTGCCCCACCCTTTAGAAGCGGAAGCTGGAACTGACTTCGAAGACGGCGGCGACGATCGCGAAGGCGATGAAGGCGACGAACGAGAAAGCGGCGACGAGGACCGAGGCGGAAATCGTCTGCGAGATTGTGCCGAGCCAGCGGTCGAGCTCGGCGCGATAGGAACGGGAGATATCGCGGAGGCCGGGCGCCAGGTTGCCCGTCTGTTCGGCGACGGCCACGCGGTCGAGGAGCAAGCGCGGGAAATATCCCGTACGGGCGAGGGCCTTCGAAAGACTGTCGCCCTCGAGGACGCGGTCGGTGGCGGCGCGAAGCTGCTGGCGGAGGGCGCGATTCGGAGCGGTCTTCTCGGCGAGGCGGAGGGCTTCGGCCGTCGTGATGCCGTTTTCGAGGAGGACCGCGAGGGTGTGGCAGAAGTTGAGGACCGACACGCGCATCACGAAGGAGCCGGCGATCGGCACCTTGAGCAGGAGCGCATCGGACGCGATCTTCCCCTCTTCACTCTTGCGCCAGCGCGCGATGCTGATGACGGCGATGATGCCCGCGACCAGGATGATCGGTCCGACGACGACGAAGACATCGGCGAAGGTCATGAGTAGCTTCGTGGAAAGCGGCAACTTGCCGCCCAGAGACGTCAGCAGCGTCTGCAGCCGTGGCAGCAGGAAAAGCACGAAGAAGACCACCACGCCGACGGCGACCACGCAGATAAACAGCGGATAGGCCATCGCGCTGACCAGCTTGCGCCGAAACTCCTGCTGCTCCGTGAAGTGGGCGATGAGGCGCTCGAGGACGTCGCGGATATTACCCGTGGCTTCACCCGCGGCGATGAGGTTGAGCGTCTGGCCGTCAAAGACCTTCGGGTAGGCGCCCAACGCGGCGGACAGGCTCTGGCCTTCGCCCAGCTTGGACCAGAGGCCCGCGCAGAGGACGCGGAGGCGGGATTTCTGAAGGCGGAGGGAAAGCAGGCGGAGGGCCTCGCCGGCCGACATCCCGGAACGGACCAAGTCGGCCATGGCTTCCAGGAAAGGCAAGCATTCGGCCTCGGTCGGCGCGAGCTCTCGATCGGACGGGCCGCCTTCGCGGACGGCCTCCTTCGCGCGGACGGCGGCGCCGGCTTCCTCGACCTTGACCGGCTTGAGGCCGCGGGCCTGCAGCTTACGGAGCGCCTCCCGGCGCGTCTGCGACTCGATGGAGCCTTCGGCCACGGCGCCCGAGGCATCGCGCACGGTGTAGTTAAAGACGGCCATCGCGGCGTTACTCGTTCGAGCTGAGGTTGCGGACGAGTTCGTCGAGGGTCGTCAAACCCGCGGCGACCTTGAGCCAGCCGGCCTTGGCGAGGGGACGCATGCCCTGCTCGATGGCCTTCTCGGTGAGTTCGCGATTCGAGACGCGGCCCACGATGAGGTCATGGAGCGGCTTGGGGTGGAAGATCTCGAAGACCCCGACGCGACCGCGGTAGCCCGTGCCGCGGCACTTGCGGCAGCCGGCGGCCTCCTTGAGGGACGTCACATCCTTGAGGAAAGATTCGTCCATGCCGAGGGCCTCGAGGGCGGGCATGACCTTCTGGCGGACGACGGGCACTGTCCGAGCGCAATCCGGGCAGAGTCGGCGGACGAGTCGCTGGGCGATCACCAGCTCGACGGCGGAACCGACGAGGAAGGGCTCGACGCCCATATCGATGAGGCGCGTGATGGCGCCGGGCGCGTCGTTGGTGTGGAGGGTCGAGAAGACTAAGTGACCCGTGAGCGAGGCGCGGATGGAGATCTCGGCCGTCTCGAGGTCGCGGATTTCGCCGACCATGATCACATCCGGATCTTGGCGCAACGTGCTGCGGAGGGAGCTGGCGAACGTCAGCCCGATTTCGGCGCGCGTCTGCACCTGATTGGCGCCGGGCACTTCGTATTCGATCGGATCTTCGATCGTCACGATGCGGATGTCGGGCGAGTTGATGGCCTGGAGGAAGGCGTTGAGGGTGGTCGATTTGCCGGAGCCGGTGGGCCCCGTCACCAGGATGATACCGTGCGGGTAGTCGAGGACCTTGCGGACCGCGGCCTGCTCGTCGGCGTTCATGCCGATGCGATCCATGTTGTAGGCCTCCTTGCGCTGGTTGAGAAGGCGCAGTGAGACGGACTCGGCGTAGATTGTCGGGATGGTCGAGACGCGGATATCGAGGACGTTCTTGCCGTCGCGGAAATTGATGCGTCCGTCTTGCGGCAGGCGGCGCTCGGAGATGTTGAGCCGCGCCATGATCTTCAGGCGCGAGATGATGGCGTCCTGGAAGCGGGCGAGATTGTCGGGGAGCGGGATGGCGATGAGGATGCCATCGACGCGGTAGCGGATGCGCAGGTTGTTCTCCTGCGGCTCGAAGTGGACGTCCGTCGCGCCTTCGGCGACGGCCTGGGAGAGCACCTCGGTGACGAAGCGTACGACCGCCGCGTCTTGGTCGGCCTCGACATCAGTGGCGACATCGGCGGCCGGAAGATCGTCGCCCTCGTCATCGAGGCTGCCGGAGCCCACGCCATAGTTCTCGTTGATGAGGGCGCTCACGCGTTCGGGCGGGGCGAGATACCACTGCGGGCGGCGGGCGGCGAAGGTCGCGACCCAGTCGGAGGTATCGGTGTCGGGCGGCAGGGCCGTGACGAGGCGGAGACGGCCGGCTTCACCGCCGGGGAGGAGCGTCGGGACGACCTGGGCCTCGGACGCGATACGCGCGGGCAGGATTTTCATGCCCTCGGGATCGATGGCGGGCTCCTCGAGGACCTCGAGGCCCGTGAGGCGAGAGAGTTCGGCGAGGAGGGCGGCCTCGTCGAGGCTGAGGGCCTGCGCGAGAAACTTGAAGCGGGCTTCGCGCGGCGTCTCCGCGAACGAAGCACGCACTTCGTCGGTCAGGCGCTCGGCCAGAGCCGAGGGCAGTCCGTGCCGGTCGACGGTCAGCATATCACTGCTTGGCGGGAGCGGCCGGCTCGGCGGACTCCTTGCCGGGAACGTTGTCGATGACCTTCTTCAACTCGGAGCCGATGGCGCTGCTGGTGGCGCGGCTTAAGGCGTCGAGGTTATCGACGGCGGTGCCATTGAGCACATAGGGCCGGAGGAAGATGATTAGCTCCTGCTTCTCTTCGAGGTTGGTCGAGGAGCCGAAGATATCGCCGATGATCGGGATTGGGCCGAGGCGGGAGGTAGATTTCGTGGTCACCGTGCGCTGGAGGCCGCCGAGGACGATGATCTCGCCGCTCTTCGCACTCACGAAGGAGTCGGTCGTGCGCCGCCCGATGATGGGCTGGTCGTTGCCGTCGAGGATTGTACTACCGAGGATATCTTCGACGGACTGCGCGACCTGGAGCTGGACGGAACCATCCTTGCCGATGAGCGGCAGCACCTTGAGGGTGATACCGATATCGCGTTGCGAAACCGTGGAGGTGATTTGGCCAGTGGTGGCGGCGACGGTCGAGCCCGTGATGACCGGGCGGGATTCGCCGACGAAGAGGGTGGCCTCCTTGTTGTGGGTCGTCGTGATGGCTGGCACCGAAAGGATTTTCAAGTCGCCCTTGCGCGGCGTCGTGACGAGGCCGATGGTCGCGCTCAGGTCGCTGTTGGCGGCGAGGGTGCCTTGGGCGGGGTTGAAGACCGTCTGGCCGGCGTTGAGGATGGGGTTGGCCGGGGTGATCGGGATACCGGTGACGTTGAAGCCACCGCCGTTGCCGCCGACGCCGACGAGCTTACCATTATTGACCGTTAGGCCGAGGGCGCTGATGCCGTTGGTCTCGTTGTCTGAAAGCTTCACCTCAGCGATGACGACTTCGATGCGGACCTGCGGGAGGACGACATCGACCCGGTCGATTAGGTCGTAAAGAAGCCGGAGGTCATCGTTGGTGCCCGAGACCACGACGGAGTTGCTGCGGACGTCGGGTAGCACCGTGAGGTTGCTGCTGAATTCATCGGCGCCCATCTGGGTGGTGGCGGCGGCGGGGGCGCCGGGCACGGCGACCGGGGTCGGTGTGGTGGTCCGGTTAAGGGTCGTGCTGCGGACCGTGTTGCCGGCGCGCGCAGCGGCGGTCGTCTGGCCGGTGACGAGGGAAGTGACGAGCGTCGCGACCTGCTGGGCGTCGGCGTGGCGCAGGAAGATCACCTCGGTCTTGGTGTTCGGGCTAGATTTCTGGTCGAGGGTGTCGATCAGCTTGTCGAAGAAATCATGCTGGTCGGCGGAACCCATGAGCAGCACGCGATTGGTGCGCTCGTCGGCGAGGAAGGTGGTGCCGGTGCTCAGGCGGAAAGGCGCGCCGCCAGAGACCGTGGCGGGCGAGCGCAGCATTGCGGTGAGCTTGTTGACCATGTCGGTCGCCATCGCGTTCTTGAGCACGTAGCTCTTGGTCACCACGAGGTCGAGCTGCGGGCGGTCGAGTTGGGCGACCAAGTTCTCGATCTTCTGGAGATTCGTGATCGAATCGGTGACGAGGAAAGCGTTGTTACGCCCGAAATAGACGGGGGGCGAGGCGAGGGTGGTGTTGAGACTCGAGACAATCTGCAGGATGAACTCCTGGGCGTTGGCGTGCTTGAGGCTGAAGATCTTGGTCGCGATGCGGCCGCTGGGCGGGAGCGCAAGGACGGAGGCCGTCATGAGCTGCGGGGACTCGGCCTTGGCGATGAGGTTCGGGACAACCTTCAGGAACTTGTCGCCCTGCTGGATGACGGCGATGCCGTTGAGGTTGAGGAGCGTCTCGATGGCGAGGAGGGCTTCGTCGCGCGTGATCGAGGCCGGCAGCGAAAGCGTGTAGACGCTGGCGGGGAGAGCCTGCGGGCGGAGGATGGATTTACCGGTCCAGCGCTGCATCAGGTCAAGGACCTGGGCGATCGTCTCATCGCGAAGAATCACCGGTCCGACTTGATCGCTGCCGCTGAGCTCGGGCAGCGGGACGGCGGCGGCGACTCCGGCGATCGGGGCGGGGGAGGCGGCGGGGGCCGCTTGGCCGAAGCTCGAAGTCGGCGCGCACGCGGCGGCGAGGAGCAGGCAGAAAAGAGGCAAGGAAGACCTCCCTTTAAGTAGGGTCGAATGGATGCGCAGCACGGGGATAAGGGGTACTCCCTTGATAACACCAAACCCTGAGAATAGTTCGATGAAAAATCCAATTATATGCGGAGATTTGGGTTATCACCTCCTTGCGAATGAGGCCCTTACCCTTTAAAGGTGAACATTATTTCACCTTTTACTTGCCGAGGCGCCCGCCGTTGGCATACAAGCCAACAAAGCCCCCCCGCATGCGCGAAGATCTCCCCGATTGGCTGGGTAAGCCTCCCCTCCGCGGGACCGACCAATGGAACGTCTGGTTGGCCAAGTGGCGGCGTTACGCCAAGACCGAACTACGCGATACGGCGGCGGATGACCCGGATTACGATTACGGTCTGCTGACGACCGAAGAACGCTGGCAGGTGGCGTTAAGGCTCCAGGTCCAAGCCCAGATTGAAGCTGGCCGCCAGAACGGCCCCGTGCCGTTGTCTTTGGTGCTCGGCCGCAAAGTCAGCGACCTCGACCACGCCAGCGTCGTCGCCTGGCAGGTCGGCCGCTCGGTCGTCTCTCCGATCCCCGACGAAGCCTTCACCCGGGCCCTCGAATGGAGCAACCAGCGGGAGAACCCGCGGCGCCGGCGGATTTCGCACGGGATCCGTTATGGCTTCATCGCTGGACTCGGCGGCGAGGCGACGGCGCCCGCTTGGTCATCGCCGGACTATGTGACCGCCTACGAAGCCGCGTGGGAGCTCGGCAACGCGATCGCAATCGAAGGCGACCCACGGGGATAGGTTGCGGAAACCCCGTCCGCGGGCAGAGTGGCGTTCTTATAAGAAACCAGATGGAATATATCGTCCCCCTATTGCTGGGTCTCGCACTCGGCTACGTCGGCTACCTCCTTGGTCGGCGCATCCAGCCCCAGAACCAGGCCGATGTGGCCTTGCAGCAGGAACTCGCTGGCACCAAGGCCCTGCTGAGTGCGACGGAGACACGCCGCACACAGGACACCGCCTCCCTCCAAGCCGAGCGTGAAAAAGCCTTGGGACGAGCCGCGACGGCAGAGGCCGCAGTGGCGCGAGCCGAGGCAGATAAGACCGCGGCGCAGCGGAGCCTCGAGGAGACCAAGGCGTCGTTCGCCGAACTCGAGAAGCGCATGCGCGAGGCGTTCGCCAGCGCGGCGCAGAACCAACTCACGCAAAGTCGCGAGCAGTTCATCGGCATGGCGGAGCAGAAGTTTGCTCCCTTCAAGAGCCAACTTGAAGAGCTGACGCGCACCAATAACGAGCTCAAGGGCTCCCTCAAAACCAGCAACGAACGCTCCGAGAAGGTCGCCGAGGAAGCACGCAAGCTGGCCGCGGCCATGACCTCTACAAACAAACAGGGTAGTTGGGGTGAACTGCAGCTCTCGCGCGTCGCCGAACTGACGGGTATGCTGGAGCACGTCGATTTCGAGACGCAGACCACAACCGCCTCCGAACAGGGCAACCTGAGGCCGGACATGGTGATCTCGCTCCCGGGGGGCCGGAAAATCATCGTGGACGCCAAGGCTCCGACCAAAGCCTACATCGAGGCCAGCCACGCCACGACCGAAGCCGAGCGCACCAGCCTGCTCCAGGATTTCGCAGAGAAACTCGCGGAGCATGCCAAGAAGCTCGGCGCGAAGGAATACTGGACCCAATACAAGCCGTCGCCGGAATTCGTGATCCTCTTTCTTCCGAGCGAGGCGCTGTTCAGCACGGCGCTGCAGGTCGACCCGCTGCTAATTGAGAATGCCTGGGGGCATAAGGTCGTCATCGCGACCCCCACCACGCTGCTCTCTGTGCTGCGGACCATCGCGCACTCCTGGGAGCGGGTCGAGGTAGAGCGGCGCGCCGACAAGGTCATCGATCTCGCAGAGAAACTCCACGATGGCGTGCGCATCGCCAGCGACCATTTCGCCGAGGCGGGCGGCAGCCTCAATAAGGCCGTCGAAGAATATAACGCCACGCTCGGCACCCTGCGCTCACGCGTCTTCAATAACGCCGAGAAGCTGATCGCCGAAGGCGAGAGGATGAAGGCCGAGCGCCAAATCAAGGAGGGTGCCACGCTCGACGTCCACGCCCACGAGACCCTTCCGGACGTGAAACGAGCGCGCCGTGGGCCAAAGGAGCTGACCGGGGACGACTCTCCGCCCACGACCTAATCAGGGACCCTGCTGGTGGAGCCGATGAGGTTCGAACTCACGGCCTCGTCATTGCGAACGACGCGCTCTACCAACTGAGCTACGGCCCCAAACAGCAGGAGGATTAGGGAAGCCGCCCCCGCTAGGTCGGTCAAGGTTTAGATACCTGTCGCCTTGCTTCGGGTTGGTTTAGCCTTAAGTTCGACGCTCCCAATCACCATGCGCGTAGCCAAAGAAACCGTCGTCGCCATCGAATACACCCTGAAGGACGACCAGGGCAACATCATCGACGCCTCCGGCGATCGCGGCCCGATGGAGTATCTCCACGGCGCCCAGAACATCATCCC
>CAMBGQ010000022.1 GCA_945866215.1 Opitutus sp. GAS368
CCCGCGGGAACCGGCCTGGGCTCCTCCGGGTCTTTCACGACGGCGCTGCTCAAGGCTCTGCATGTCGGCCAGCGCCAGCCGCTCCAGCCACGCGAACTCGCGGAGCAAGCCTGCCATCTCGAGATCGACCGCCTGGGCGAACCCATCGGCAAGCAGGACCAATATATCGCTGCCTTCGGGGGCATCACGGCCTTCACCTTCCGCCGTGACGGCTCGGTCGAAGCGGTGCCGGTGAAGCTGGCCGATAGCACGCTGCATCAGCTCGAAGACAATCTGTTGCTATTTTTCACGGGCTACTCGCGCTCTGCCTCCGCCATCCTCAAGGATCAGAATGACCGGTCGAAGCAGGACGACGCGGCCATGCTCGACAACCTACACTTCACGAAAGGACTGGGGGTGCTCTCGCTGGAGGCGTTGAAGAAAGGCGATCTCCGCGAGTTCGCCCGTCTGATGGACGTACACTGGCAGCGTAAGCGCGCCCGTTCCGACGGCATGAGCAACGACCGGATCGACGAATGGTATGCCTTGGCGATGCGCAGCGGCGCCCTGGGGGGTAAGTTGATCGGCGCCGGCGGCGGCGGCTTCCTAATGTTCTACGCCGAAGACAAGGATCAGCTGCGCCAGGCGATGGCCGCCCAAGGGCTCAAAGAGGTGCGCTTTAAATTCGATTTCGAGGGCACCCAAGTCCTGGTCAGCTGATGAAAGTCGTCCGCCCTGAGGAAATGTCGGTCGCGCTTCTGGCCGGCGGACTTGCGACCCGCCTAAAGCCGATCACCGAGACCATCCCGAAATGCTTGGTCGAAGTGGCCGGCCGGCCCTTCTTGGAGCATCAGTTCGCGCTCCTGCGCCGTTGTGGAATCAAAAAAGTGGTGCTCTGCGTCGGCCACATGGGCGAAAAGGTGCGCGCCTTCGCGGGCGATGGCCAACGTTTCGGGCTCGAATTAACCTATGCTTTCGACGGCGAGGCGCCGCTCGGCACAGGAGGCGCCCTGCGCCAGGCATTGCCGCTGCTGAGCGACCCGTTTTTTGTGCTTTATGGGGACTCCTACCTTCCGATTGACTTCAAGGCGGTCGCGCAACGGTTCCTAGTCACCTCGGCCGCCGGTTGCATGACGGTCTTCCGCAACGAGCACCAGTGGGATGCGAGTAATGTTTGGTTCGACCAAGGTTGCATCCGACTCTACCATAAGCGCACCCCCGACCCTCGCATGCGTCATATTGATTATGGACTCGGGCTGCTTCGACATGCAGCTTTCACGCTCGCGCCGGCCGCCGGCGGTTTCGATCTCGCTTTACTCTACGAGCGCCTAGTCGAAGGCGGCCAACTGCAGGGCCAGGAGGAGGTGGAGCGCTTCTATGAGATTGGTTCGCCCGCTGGTCTGGCCGAACTCGACGCCCACCTTCGTCAAACGCCTTTATCGCCATGAGTTACGCCTCCACCCACCTTCAGGAAACTATCGAAATAGCCCGGAGCCTTGATGCGTCGGTCTGCGAACGGGCGGTCGGGGTCCTCCTTGCCACTCGGCAGGCCGGCGGCCGGCTCTTCATCCTCGGCGTGGGCGGCAGCGCGGCCAATGCGTCGCACGCCGTCAATGATTTCCGTAAGATTGCTGGGTTCGAGGCCTATGCGCCGACGGATAACGTTTCCGAGCTGACGGCCCGGACGAACGACGAGGGCTGGGAATCTGTCTTTGTCGAATGGCTCCGCGGATCACGGCTTCGCGCCACCGACTGCCTCCTGGTCTTTTCCGTCGGTGGAGGCGACTTGGCGCGCAATATCTCGCCCAACCTGGTCCGTGCCCTGGAGTATGCCCGCCAAGTCGGAGCTAAAATCGTCGGGGTGGTCGGTCGCGACGGTGGGTATACCGCGAAAGTGGCTGATGCCGTCGTGCTCGTGCCAGTCGTCAACCCGAACAACATCACGCCGCACTCCGAAGCCTTTCAGGCCGTGGTCTGGCACCTTTTTGTGTCCCACCCCGACCTTAAACAGGCGGTGACCAAATGGGAGGGCACGCGCTGAGCCTTTGTCCGATGCCCGACCGACCCCATGATTTTGAAGCCGAAGAGATCTATCGGCATTTTGCCGGCAAGGCCGGCTCTTATGAAGACATTGAGCTGAACAAGGACGACGAACATGTCATCGCCCTTAACTACTTGGTTTCACAGCTGGATTATTACGATATCCATTCGGTCCTAGATGCCGGCGCGGGAGTTGGGACTGATCTACTCAAACTCAAGGCGGCTAAGCCCGGGCTAAAGGTTACCGGTTGTGAGCCAGTCGCTAAAATGAGAGAAGTCGGTCATGCTAAGGGGCTTTCCCGCGAGGAACTGGTCGACGGCAATATCACGGCCCTCGGCTTCCCGGATAAATCTTTCGACTGCGTCTGCGAATTCGCGGTCCTGCACCACGTCAAGGATCATCGGAAAGCCGTGAATGAGATGCTCCGTGTTGCCCGTAAGGCCGTCTTCATCTCCGATTCCAATTGTTTCGGGACGGGCTCGCCCGTGGTCCGCGCAGTCAAGCAAGGCGCCCACGCCTTGGGCCTGTGGCCGTTGGTCGATTATCTGAAGAGCGGCGGCAAACGTTACTATGTCAGCGAAGGCGACGGCCTTTTCTATTCCTATTCGACCTACTTCAACTATCAGCAGCTGCGTGCCGCCTCCAAGTGCGTGCATGTCCTCAACACCAAGGGCACAGGAACCAATCCTTATCGCCACGCCTCCCACACGGCCATGTTGGCCATCCTTAAATGACCGGTCTCCGCCCGGCCATTTTCCTGGATCGCGACGGGACTTTGAATGTCGCAGAAGTGCGCGCCGGGCTTCCACATCCGCCTGCGACCGTCGCCGAGTTCACACTCTTACCCGGGGTCGCGGAAGGGTGCCGCCGCCTGCAAGAGGCCGGCTATGTTCTCGTCGTCGTGACGAATCAGCCCGACGTCGGTCGGGGTGAGCAGACGATTGCGAATGTCGAGGCGATGCACCGCCGTCTGCGGGACTTGCTGCCGATTGAACACATCGAGGTCTGCTACGACTCCGGGCGAGGCGAGGATTCGGAATTCCGCAAGCCCCAGCCGGGCATGATCCTGAAGGCCGCCCGTGTGCTCAGCCTGGATCTCTCTCGCTCTTGGATGATTGGCGACCGGTGGCGCGATGTCGATTGTGGCGTCAACGCCGCCGTGCGCACGGTCTTCATCGATTTTCACTATGCAGAGCAACTGCGCGCCCAGCCGACCCTGCGCGTATCCGACTTCCCCGCGGCCGTCGTCGCCATTCTTTCCACCTAAAATAACTCTCCCCTATGACCCTCACCTCTCTCACCGTGAAACTATTCGCCGACGGCGCCGACCTGGCCGGCATCGCCGAATATTACCAAAAGCCCTACATCGCCGGACTGACCACTAATCCTACGCTCATGAGGAAAGCGGGCATCGACGATTACGAGCGCTTCTCCCGCCAAGCCCTGGAAATCGTCCGCACCAAGCCGATCTCCCTGGAGGTTTTTTCGGATGATTTTCCGGAAATGCGCCGACAGGCCCTGAAAATTCATGGCTGGGCGCCCAATGTTTACGTGAAGATTCCGGTCACGAACACCCGGGGCGAGTCATCCGCCGAACTTGTCGCTGAACTGAGTCGAACCGGCGTAAAAGTGAACGTGACGGCTGTGCTGACCTTGGACCAAGTCCGCATCATGGCAGGCGCATTATCCCAGGACGTTCCCTCGGTCGTCTCGGTTTTCGCCGGACGTGCCGCCGACGCTGGGGTTGACCCGGAGCCGTTGATGATCTCCGCTAAGCGAGAGGTCGCCCATCTCCCCGGGTGCGAGCTGCTGTGGGCAAGCGTCCGCGAAGTCTTCAATATCTATCAGGCCGAAAGATGCGGCGCGCATATCGTGACCGTGACGCACGACATCCTGGCCAAGGCTGCCAAGCAGGGGGGCCGTCCGCTGGAGTCCGTCTCGCTTGATACCGTCAAGATGTTCCGGGATGACGCCGTCAAAGCCGGCTATTCGCTTTAAATCGCCCGCGTTTTCGCTGAACAATGTCTCGTGCCTGGATCTCAGCGCAGCTGGGTATTAACGGAAAGTTTTTCGTACCCCGGCTACTGCATCGGCAGGGCCGCCTCGCCGCCATGTTTGTGCCGCTCTGGTATCGCGAGGAGTCTTGGGCGTATCGTTTGTTGAGCCGGATCTACTGGAACGCCCCGAATTTCTTCCACCCCGAGTTGAAGGATGCTCCCGTCAAGACGATGCTTGGCACTAAGCTGCGCTTCGAACTGACGCATTTACGCCAACGCCGCGTGCTCCCGACGTGGGATTTCATCGCCCGAATCAACGATGCCTACCAGCGCGGACTTCTGGCGGCGCTGCGCTCCCGGGACTTGGCGGCGCTGCGCGCCGGACCTCCTGGAATCTTCATCTCTTGGAGCGATATCTCGCTCGAGGCCATCCGCTTCTTTCACGGAATCGGTTGGAAAACGGTGACGATGCAGCTCAACTGCGGCCAGTTGGAAGAAGATCTTATCGCTGGCGAGTGCGCCCGTTATCCCGTAATGACGGAGAACTCCTACCGTGCCCCAGCAGGATTCCACGCGCGGACGCTCCAAGAATATCACGAGACCGACCACGTTATCTCGAATTCCGCATGGGGCAGGGAACACCTTGTTGCCCAAGGCATCCCGGCCGGGAAAATTTCCATGATACCCTTTGCGCATGAGGGAGAAGGTGAGCACGGGCTCGTTCGGGAATATCCGGCTGCTTTCGATGCCGCCCGCCCGCTCAGGGTGCTGCATCTCGGGCAAATGAGCCTGCGCAAGGGGATCGGCCGCTTCTTCGAAGCGATCCAAGCCATGCGCGACCTGCCGGTGGAGTTCACCTTCGGCGGCTCGATCGGGGTGCCGATTCCTCCGGAAATCGCCGCCAATCCGCGCGTCAAGATTCTTGGCGTCGTCCCGCGGAAGCAGGTGGAGGCGCTTTACCGCGAAGCCGACGTCTTCCTCTTCCCTACCTTGTCCGATGCGTTCGGGCTCACGCAGTTGGAATGCATGGCCTGGCGCCTGCCGCTCATCGCTTCACGTCATTGCGGCGACGTGGTGCGACCGGGTATCAACGGCCTTCGGCTTAGCGAAGTCTCGGCCGCTTCAATCAACGAAGCCGTGCGCTTCTGCCTGAATCACCCGGCCGAGCTGTCCCGCTGGTCGACCGGATGTCACATTCCTCCAGATTGTACGATGGCGGCCTTCGGCCAAGCTCTGCTCGAAATCGAAGAGCGGCTCTTTCCGGCCCATGCGTCCTGACCATTCGAAGTTATTTCCAGAAAATCACTTATAAGATGTCATCGAACTCGTTGATCTTCCTTCATGCGTCGACTTGCGTTGTCGGGTGGTGGCCTACAAGTGGCGGCGGGGCCCCTTCAGCACGTGTATCCGCAGTTCGACGAAATCAAGGGGGAAGTCGCCGCCGCGACATGTTCGATTCGGGCGCCCTCCAGCGGTTAATCGCAGAAAATACGCGCGGTCCAATCGACGCATATTACAAAATTCGTGCTTTGGTCTGCGTGGAAATCTGGTGCCGTCAGTTCGCCGACGCCCCTGCGCCCTGAGTCGCTCCGTCATGCTCCCCTCAACGGCCTTTTCCTGGCACGGACTTCCGCAATATGCGGCCCGTCAGCTTGCCGCCGCGAGCGCGGAGCTAGGGCAGGACTGCCCTGTGGTCGGCTCGCGTGCGCAAGTGCCAATCCAAGGAGTCGAGGCGGCCCTGGGCCGACCGGTCCACTGGGTGGAGGCCTCACGTCCGACGACGTGGCGCGAACTCGGTCTGGATGTGCCGCGGGTTTTCTTCCAATCCGGCTGGGCCTATCCAGCCTTCAATGCATTAGGCGACGAAGTGCGCGCCGCCGGCGGCAAGGTCTGCCTGCTAATGGACAATAATTGGCGCGGCGATCTTCGCCAGATACTGGGAGCGCCGTGGTTCCGACTTTGTCAGCGCCGTAAGTTCGCGGCGGTGTTAGTCCCTGGGAAATCTGGAAGGCGTTTAGCGCGCTGGTACGGAATGCCGGATGAGAAGATATTCGAGGGAATGTATGGAGCTGACCCGCAGCTATTCTTCAACGGCCCCCCGTTGATCGAACGTCCCCGTCGAATCCTTTTTGTTGGACAGTATATTGAACGCAAAGGATGCGTGCCGCTTGCCCGGGCCTTCGCCTCTGTCGCCTCTATGCTCCCGGACTGGGAGCTCTGTATGTATGGCAGCGGACCTTTACAGTCAGCCATCCCCGACCATCCGCAAATCAGGGTCCATGGCTTCGTCCAGCCCGAGCAGCTTGGCGAGCTTTACCGTCAAGCCCGCGTCTTTGCCTTACCCAGTTTCGCCGAAGCCTGGGGCCTGGTGGTGCACGAGGCTGCATTATCTGGCTGCCAGCTGCTGCTTTCCGCGACGGTCGGTTCGGCACCGGATTTCGCTATGCCCGCAAACGCCCGAACCTTCCGACCGGGCGATGAGGTCGGCCTGGCGTCCGCCATGGTGCAATTAGCTGAAACCGCGGAGCTCCAGGAGGCGCAGTCCGCCTCCGTCGCCGCCGCCCAGAGCCACGGCCCCGCCGTGTTCGCCCGTCAAGTCCACGCCATCGTGCGCCAGCTCTCTTAAATTTTATGCGTTATCTGATCACCGGTGCCGCAGGTTTTCTCGGCACCCATCTGGCCTCTCGACTTCTGGCCGAGGGACACGAGGTCATCGGCCTCGATAACTTTCATTCGGGGGCCGAGGCGAATATTTCCCGCCTAAGGCTGCATTCGAAGTTTCAGTTCGTTCAGCACGACGTGGTGACCCCCTACGACATCCCCTGCGAGTTCGTCTGCAATCTGGCTTGTCCGGCTTCGCCGCCGTATTACCAGCGTGACCCGATTTACACGGCGAAAATCGCTTTCCTCGGCACGCTCCATGCCCTCGAAAATGCGGAACGGTATCGGGCGAAAGTTCTGCAGGCTTCGACTTCAGAAATCTATGGCGATCCGCTCGTGCATCCGCAGCCCGAAGATTATCTCGGCAACGTCAACCCCGTTGGGGTGCGTTCTTGCTATGATGAAGGTAAGCGTATCGGGGAGACGCTCTGCGCGGATTTTACCCGACTCGGCCGAGTCGATGCCCGCTTGGTGCGCATCTTCAATACCTATGGGCCCTATATGCGAGCCGACGATGGCCGAGTGGTGACCAATTTCATCGCTCAAGTCCTGCGCGGTCAGGCGCTCACTCTCTATGGCGCCGGCAAGCAGACGCGCTCATTTTGCTATGCAGATGATTTGATCGAAGGTTTTGTCCGCATGCTGGCTCACCCGACCAATCCAGGCCCGATTAACTTAGGGAACCCTCATGAGTTCACGATGCTGCAGCTCGCCGAAGAGGTGCAACGGATTGCTGGGACCGCCCTGCCGCTAAAATTTGAACCGTTGCCTCAGGATGACCCGCGGCAGCGACAGCCGGATATCTCTAAAGCCCGCCGCCTCCTCGGCTGGGAGCCACAAGTACCTTTGGCGGCTGGGCTCGTGAAAACCATCGAGTATTTCAAAGCCTTACCTCGCGCCTAATGAAACCTCTGGTTAACAAAATCGTCTGCATCGGGGCCGGCTATGTCGGCGGCCCCACCATGGCCGTCATCGCGGATCGCTGCCCGGACATCGACGTGACGGTGCTCGATCTTAATGAGGCGCGCATCGCTGCCTGGAATTCGGAAGAACTTCCCATCTATGAGCCCGGGCTCGCCGCGGTGGTGAGTCGGGCGCGTGGCCGGAACCTGCGTTTTGTCGGCCAGACGGAGGGCGCCGCCCACGTTGCGGCGGCCGACGCGGTCTTTATCTCGGTCAATACGCCGACGAAGACGGACGGGGAGGGCGCCGGCAAAGCGTCGGATCTTCGCTATGTCGAGTCCTGCGCGCGCTTCATCGCTGCGCACGCCACGGGCCACACCATCGTCATCGAGAAGTCGACGATGCCCGTCCGCGCCGCCGATCGCATTAAATCGATCCTAGCTTCCGCTGGTCCGGGTGTGACGTTCGATATCCTTTCCAATCCGGAGTTCCTGGCCGAGGGCACGGCCATCCGCGATCTGGAAGCGCCTGATCGCGTGCTTATCGGCGGGGAACGTCCCGAGCCCATCCAGGCGTTGGCGGAAATCTACCGGCGTTGGGTGCCTGCGGAGCGGGTGCTGAGCACGGGTCTCTGGTCGGCCGAGCTCTCCAAACTCGTCGCCAATGCGTTCCTGGCGCAGCGCGTTTCCTCCATCAATTCCATCTCGGCACTCTGCGAGGTCACCGGCGCGGATGTCGAGGAGGTCGCGTCCGTGGTCGGCACGGATTCACGCATCGGCCCGAAATTCCTGCGCGCCTCGGTGGGGTTCGGCGGATCCTGTTTCCAGAAGGACCTACTTTCGCTCATCTACATCAGCGAGAGCTACGGCCTGACCGAAGTGGCCGCCTACTGGCAGCAGGTGGTTGATCTCAATCAATGGCAGAAGCACCGCTTTGCTGACCAGATCGCCGCTCCCATCGCGACCGCCGAGGGAAGTCTCCGCGACCGGCGAATCGCCATCCTCGGCTTTGCCTTCAAGAAGGACACCAACGACGTGCGCGAGACGCCTGCGATCGACGTATGCCGACGCTTGCTTGCTAGAGGAGCCACTTTGGCCGTGCATGATTATAAGGTAACGCCGGATTCTATTGCGTCGGAGATCGGCACTCAGGGGGTCGAGGTTGCGACTTCCCCGGAGGCCGCGCTGGCCGGGGCCGATGGTGTCGCCGTGCTCACCGAGTGGTCCGCCTATGCGAAGCTGGATTGGGCACGCCTCGCTGGCATACTCAAGGCCGGCGCCATCATCCATGACGGGCGCAATATCGTGGACGCCACGGCGATCCGGCGATCCGGTCTAGGGCTCCGTTCAATCGGAAAGGGGGAGCGCCATGTCCGCTGAGCAGTCTCCCCTAGTCGCCATCATGATGCCTTCGATGAACCATGAGCGGTTCGTTGTCGAGGCCGTGGAGAGCGTCTTCGCTCAAGGCTACGGTAATCTTCTGTTCCAAGAGGCGTAATCCGTACTGATGAACATCAAAATCAAGCCGCGCAACCTGCGCGGCTTTTTTGTGCCTGCATCAGGTGGTAGGGGCGCGACGGCGTCGCGTCCGCTCCCGGCCGCCGAACGGTGGCCGAGGGTAGGGGCATGACTATGTCGTGCCCTCCTCGCATACAAGGGCGCGGCGTAGCCTCGCCCCTACCTTACGTTCACCATCCGGCGAACGCAGATCCCGCCACCTACCACCTGGGGCCGCCACCCGTCACCCATGATAGGTATTAGCGGTTGGCGGTTAGCGGTTGGAAATTCACTTCCCGCCACCTGCCACCCGGGGCCGCCACCCGCCACCTGAAATTCAACTCCCTTGCCAACGTGTCAACTGGTCAACGTGCCAGCTAGTCCAGTATCGCTCTGGCCCTCCGGCCCTCAGGTCCTCCGGCCCTCCATTCGTGTCCCCTTGCCCCCGTGCCCACTTGCCCCCTAGTTTCACCCCATGCCTCGCCCCCTGGCACTGATCTGCTTCCTCCTCCTTTCCGCCATCGCGCGCGCCGGCGGTCTGTTCGACGCTGGCGCCTGGGCTCCGATCGTCCTCCCGGCCGAACCCGAGATTGATGAATGGCACGCCGCCCGCACGCTCGCCGATTGGTGCGAACGTGTTTCGGGCGTGCGCCCGGCGATTCAGCACGAGACCAAGGGCGTCCGCGGTCCTGAGCTCGCCATTTATGTCGGTAAGACCGTCGGCGCGAAGTTCGCCGGTATCTCCGCTCCGGTCGCCGAAGGCGATACCGCCCGCCGCGCGGTCGTCGGCCAGTCGGTCTATCTTGTCGGCAATAATCCCGCCGCCACCCGCATCGCGGTCGGGCGTTTCTGCGAACAGCATCTCGGCATCTTCTTCGCATTTCCGGGAGAGCAGGGCGCGGAATGGAAGCCACGTTATCAGGTCGGCTTCCCGGGCCCCGACGAATTTACGCCCGACTTTCGCTGGCGCCAGCTGAGCGGCCTGAACGAATTATCCTCCGACTGGGCTTTCTCCGTCGGCTACGGTCGTACGCCGGAATTTTCCCACGGTCTCTACCGCGTCTTCGATCGCAAGGTCTGGCAGGAAGAGCCGATGCTCTTCCCGTTGGTCGGCGGCAAGCCCGTCGAACCGAAGGGCAATGGACTCGATCCTAATCCGCATCTCGACAACCCGCGCGCTGCGGAGATCGGCGCCCGCTATGCCCGGGAGTTCTTCCGCCAGAATCCGCAAGCCTTCTCCGTCGCGATGGGCGTCAACGATACCTTCTCCTTCGATGATAGCGCCCTCTCTGAAGGCTGGTTCCGTGACCGGCCGGTCCGCACCGATTATGTCTTCGGCTTCCTGAACAAGGTCGCCGATTCCGTTTGGGCTCCCGGCGGCGACAACGATGGTAAGAGCCATGCGATCGGCGCGCTGGCCTACATGCAGACCCTGCGGGCCCCGACGATTAAGCTACGTCCCGAAATCTTCCCCTGGGTTTGCATGGAGCGCATCGGCTACGGTTCCGCGGAATTCGTTGCGCAGGACCGTGCTAATCTCGCCGCTTGGGCGAAGTCCGGCGTGAAGCGCCTTGGGGTCTACGATTACCTTTATGGTGCCGACGTTGCCTCACCGCGCGTCAACTTCACCGCGCTCACCGGTTCTATCCGGGCCACCCACACCGCCGGCGCGACGGGCTGGTATGCTGAAGCCTATCCGCTCTGGGCCTTCGACGCCCCCAAGCTCTGGCTGGCCGCGAAACTACTCGAGAACAAGAACGCCGATGCGAGCGCGCTCCTTCAGAAGTGGTTCGACGCCGCCTATGGACCCGCGGCCGCGCCGATGCTCGAAGCGTATGCGCACATCGAGTCGGGCTGGCGCCGCGACGCGCAGATCGGCGGCAAGGACGCCTTCCTTCGCCATTTCCGTGACCAGCGCGGGGCCATGGTGCTCTCAGCGACGGAGATCACGGCGGTCACGGCGTCGCTCGGCTCCGCCCAAGATGCCTTGCTCTTCACTGAGAAGCAGTCTCCCGCCCTGCGTCGTCAGGTCTGGCGGCTAAAGCAATTCGCCGACGCCTGGGAGCTTTACCTCGCCTTTCGCGAGGCCGTGCAAGCCCGCCAAGATACACCGGACTACACCCAGCGACTGGCCGCCTTGCGCCGTCTTTCTGTCACGGAACAACATTTCGACGCAAAGGAAGTCGCCTTCAATAAGCTCTGGGGCGCCTACGGCTGGCCGGTTGCCTGGAGTGGTTTCGCAGCGGAAAATCCCCGGGCGCAGTGGTCCGAGCGCTATCTTGTCGAAGATGATCCCGCTGCCCTCGAAGCCTGGGCCAAGACGGATATGCCCAAAGGCTGGCTCGCGTATCGCGTCGCCGCACAGGCCGAGGCCGCGCCCGTTGCGCACCGCTATGACTTCTCTGCGGCCGACCCTATGATGGCGCAGGAACTCGCTCCGCACGCCAAGAACAAGGTGGATCGTCTCCCCGCCGGCCTGCGCCTGATCGCCCCGGCGGGTAAGCTGGGTCCAGTCGCCGTATCGGTTGCCTTAAAAGGCGGCCAGCTCGTCCGGCTACAGTTGTGGACATGGGCTGACGAGCTTCCGGTCATCGACGCACAGGTGGTCGTGACGCTTCGTTTTACCGGGCCGGGCCGATCTTCCGAGGTCTGGCAGGTCTGCCAGACGCGCCAGACTGTCGTCCCCGCGATGACGCCGGCGTGGGCTACCTCGCTTGAATATGAATTCGCCTTCACCGGCGGCGCGTTCATCCAAGAGGTCACCGTGCAGTTGATCGACCTTCCGGCTTCTTCGGCTCGCTGATGTTTAAGCGCGCGTTCGACATCGTCTTCTCGGCGGGCTGGCTCATCGGCTTCTCGCCGCTCCTGCTCGTCGTCGCGATTCTCGTGCGCCTGAAGCTCGGTTCGCCCGTGCTTTTCATCCAGGAGCGCCCGGGCCACCGCGCCAAGCCCTTTCGCATGGTCAAGTTCCGTACCATGACCGATGAACGCGGATCCGACGGCGAGCTCCTGCCCGACGAGCAGCGCCTGACCTCGTTCGGTAAGTTCCTCCGCTCCTCCACGCTCGATGAATTTCCCGAGATGTGGAACGTCCTCGTCGGCGACATGAGCGTCGTCGGCCCGCGTCCGCTGCTCATGCGCTATGTGTCCCGCTACAGCCCCTTTCAGGCCCGTCGCATGGAAGTGAAACCAGGCGTCACCGGCTGGGCCCAGGTCAACGGCCGCAACTCGCTCACATGGGAAGAGAAATTCGCCCTCGATGTCTGGTATGTCGACCACCGCTCCTTCTGGCTCGATATGAAGATTGTCGTAATGACCTTCTTCAAGGTCTTCGCCCGAACGGGCATTAACGCCAGGGAAGGGAAGATGGTGGAGGAGTTTCGCGGCAACACTAAGAATTAGAGGCCTTGGTTGGTGCAAAAGTGGAAATCGGCCTGCGGCCTGTGCAAAGGTGCAAACGTGAAGACAGTTTCGGGTCCCAGGTCTCGGCCCTCAGGTCTCTGGTACGGGTTATCAGGTACAGGTGCGGGTGCGGGGGTAAAATTCAGATCCCGAACCTGTACCCGAACCTGAACACCTGAACCTGGCTCCCGACGGCTGAGACCCGAGACCTGAAAGTATTTTCCTCCCCTTGCCCCCTGGCCCCCGTGCCAGCTTGCCCCCTGCGACTCTGTTGCTCCGCCTTTGCACTTTTGCACAGGAGCTTTGCTCCGATTTGCACCTTTGCATTAAGCGCGAGCCTCTAGCGCTTCACTCCGAGCGCCTTCAACGCGGGATCTCGCGCGAGCGGCAGTTCCACCGGTATTCCGCCGGCCTGCGCTGACTGATACAGCGCGAGAATCAACTCCACGGCCTTACGGCCTTCGGCGCCGTTGACGGCGGGCTGCTTGCCGGCGCGGATGGCGGCGATGGCTTCCTCGAGATTCGAGCGATGCCAGGCATGGCCGATGGCCTTGGGATCATTGGCGCCGGCGCCGCCGCCTTCGGTGGCCGGGGCGATGACCGCGGCGTCGGAGGGCAGGGGCTTCTCAAATTCGAACGCGGTCAGTTTGTCATCGCGCAGGACGGCGGCTCCGGTCGTGCCGTGGATGCGGATCTCGGCGGGGAAGCCGGTGGCGGACCAACAGGCCGTCGAACTGGCGAGCGTAGCGCTGCACCCGTTGGCGAATTCGATCCAGCCGGTGGCGATGTCCTCGACTTCGATGCCTTCATGGGCGACCAGGCCGGCGGTAGCGGACACGCGCTTAGGCGCGCCGAGGAACCAGAGAAGCAAGTCGATCGTATGGATGCCTTGGTTCATCACGGCTCCGCCGCCATCGAGGGCGAACGTGCCACGCCAGGCCGCGGAGTCATAATACGCCTGCGTGCGCCACCACGGGATGAGCGCACCGGCCAGCGTGAGCTGACCGAATCGGCCGGCTTCGAGCGCGGCCTTGAGCGCGACCGCTCCGGAGCCGAAGCGGCGCGGCAGGATGCCAGCGACCGTCACGCCGGCCTTGGCGCAGGCGGCGTTGAGTTCGTCGCAGCGAGCGAGGGTGACTTCGAGAGGCTTCTCGACGACGACATGCTTGCCGGCCTTCGCGCAGGCGAGGGCAGGGGCGAGGTGGTCGCCGCTGGGCGTGCAGAGGCAGACGATGTCGACGTCGGGGTTAGCGAGCAGGGCCTCGGATGTCTCGGCGAAGGCGATGCCGTGCTTGGTGGCGAAGTCGCGTCCCTTGGCGGGCGAGCGGTTGTAAGCCGCGACGAGCTTCACTCCGGCGATCTCGGCGAGCGCCTTCGCGTGGAACTCGGCAATCATGCCGGTTCCCCAGATGCCAAAACCAAGGGGCCGTTGGGACATACCCGCACCATAGCCCAACTCCTCAGGGCAGGGGAAGGATGAACCGTCTGGAACTCATGCCCGCCGCGCGCATCTACACTTGAAGTCCGCAACAGCATGCGGATTTAATCTCATCCATGAAACTTCGGAAGCGCATCGTCTGGGAACTGAGGGAGTTTTTCCGAGCCGATCGGGCCGCGCGCGCCGATGTGCGCCGTCCGGCGAGCACCTCACTGATGAGACACGTTTGGACAATCTGGTGCGACTTGTCGAAGGGCTTGCTCCGGCCCTCCGCCAGGAGGTCCTTGCGCAATCCGGATACTCGCGCTCGCAGCTCTTACAGGATCTGTTCGTGCTCTCCGAGCTTGGCACCCGCCCAGGCTTCTTCGTGGAATTTGGGGCCACCGATGGAGTGCGCCTAAGCAATACCTGGCTGCTGGAAAAGCGTCTCGGCTGGAAGGGAATACTTGCCGAGCCGGCAAAGTGCTGGCACCAGCGCTTAAAGGCTAATCGCTCGTGTCTCATAGAGCATGACTGCGTCTGGCGGGCGAGCGGCGAGCGCCTGCCGTTTTTGGAGACACCGGATGCGGAGCTCGCCACGCTAGCGGATTACAGATCGGTCGATGCGCATGCCAAATCTCGCCAGTCGGCCAAGGCTTATGAGGTCACTACGGTGTCGCTTTCCGATCTGATGGAGCGCCATCAGGCGCCCGCGAATCCGGACTATCTTTCAATCGATACCGAAGGCAGCGAATTCGAGATCCTGCAGACTTTCAATTTTTCCAAGTACCCGTTCAAGGTAATTACTTGCGAGCATAACTTCACTCCGGCCCGCGAAAAGATCCATGGCCTGCTGACGTGCGCTGGCTACGTGCGAAAACACCAGGAGATTTCAGCTTTCGACGATTGGTATATACGTGGGTAAGAAAGACGATGCTTTTGGCCGGGCAAAATCTGCACGATTTTCTCAAGAAAAGGCCCGGAGGCTCGTCCGACTAGATGCAATCTAATCCAAGTTACTCGATCGGTTTAATGGTTGAGCTGATGCACATGCACTTATGTCTAGCCGGCCTGGTATCCGGTGGTGGCGCCGATTTTCAAGTTTAAGGCTTTAGCCGAAGGCAGCTCCACCGGTGAGCCGATATTCTGCGCGGACTTGTAGGCCTGCGGGGTTTCCTTCGCGGAGTCCGTCCTGTCAGCGTAACCGCCAGCGGATTCTCGCTGCCGTCATCTGCTGCGCGATCCGGATGGTCAGGTAGGCCGTGTATGTCCTGAATGTCCGCACGAAGCTGATTAGGCTGGATCGTTCGGCCCGGCGGTTCTTCTTGGCGAGCCAGAGCAGTCGGCAGCGGATCTTTAGGATGACGTAGGTCCTGAGCAGCCTGCGCAGCGCGCCCAGTTCAGTCGCGCTTCTCAGGGAATGCCGTTCGCCCAGCATGAGCCGGCGGTGGAACCGAAAATGTCCCTCCGGCGCGAGGGGCGTCTCGCTGGAGTGATGCAAGAACGTCGAACCGACGCGGGACGTGACCGCGAGACGGCAGTCGGCGCAATGCCGCATGATCCACGCGGTGTCGCCGAAGCGGCCGTATTCCGTGGGGAACGGTCGCGCTCGCAGGAAATCTCCGCGGAACAGGTCGCTGGCCAGGCTGCCGAGGAGCGAGCCTGGACAATCGAGGAAGGAATAGGCGCACGATTCCTCCTTGCTCAGCATCCGCACGGAATCCAGCGGCATGGCCGCGAGCAACCGGGCGGTCCGCCAGCCCTCGATCCAGCGGTGCTCCTGCGAGTCGCTGATGAAGACAGGCCGGCTCACGATCGCGTCGGCCGCGCCTTCCTCCAGCGACGTGAGCAGATGCAGCATCTGTTCGCGGGTAATCGTGTCGCCGGCCGTGCTGATATAGACATGCCGGCCTTTCGTCGCCGCAATGCCCTCGTTCCAGGATTCGTAGAGCCCGCGCGGGCGCTGGATGACGCACAGGCCGGGGTGCTGCAGGTTCTCGACGATGTACTCGAACGATCCATCTGAAGAAAAGCTATCAACAACGATTATTTCGTCGGCGAGGTCTTGCCAGAGGTGAACATGCGGCAAGCCCGACTTGATTAGCTCAAGGCAGTTATATACTGGCATGACCACGCTTAATCTCAACCGATAGATGGTTTACGATACATTGTTATTAGGCAAGCCATACGATATCGCCACCGCGATTTTACCTCGACTGTATGCGGCGGTTTCACAGAATATCTTGAACGCGAATGTCATTCAAAAAGTTCAGGCATGCTGTCGGGAAACTCCTGAGAATTAGGAGATACCTCTTCATGGCTGAGCCGGGCAAGACGCTCGGCCTCGATGCGTTACTTGGGCCGCGCGGTGTGGCTCCCCTGGTTGGGGATTGGCGAACGAAGGCTGGACGCCTATTCACCGAATACGGGATTCATCCACGCGGCGTGGTTCATGGCGGGCCCTGTAGCCCCGACGACCTGACATGGTATGCCTCCGTCGGGTTCAGCCAAGTGTTGGTGATTACCGAGACGACAGCACCACTCCCGCTCGCTCCAGACGGCCTTAAGGTCTTACGAGCGGACAGCTCTGTACTCCGGCCTGGTCGCCTCCCTGTCAACGTGCCGGGCGATTATGTCTTCTGCAATTTTGGCGAAGTGGGATTTTCGCCGGTTGATCTTCCGGCAACGGTGCAGGCGGTGCGCCGCCGAATTCTGCCCATAGAAAACGTGGCTCTTTCGTCGGGGATACCTGTGAAAGGGAAAAGCTTTACCGACCAAGACTTGAACCTCGCGTTCGTAAGCCACTGCGACGCATCAGGGCATGTCGACACCCTTTTTCTCCGCAGGCCGGTCGTGACGATGTCTGACTTCGGTCGTAACGGTCGGTTTGGCAACCAGCTCTTCCAGCGAAGCTACCTACGCCTCGTCGCACTTCGTCAAGGAGCTATCCTGCAGCTGCCTCTGTGGGCAGGCACGGCGTTGTTCGAGACGGAGGAGCCGCTACCTTCTAGTCCTCCACCGCCGCTTATCAGGGAAGAGAATCTGGACGTCGAGACGCGCGAGCTTCTTTGCACCACGCCGAAAGCAGGTTTCGCCGGCATGGATTACAGTGGCTACGGCATGTCACACACACGTTTGTTGGCCGACCACAAGGAGTTAATAAGAGCTGAGTACTCCTTCGACTCGCGGCTGACCGCTCGCTTCGACGCTGTCGTTGGCCCCCGCTTGGCCGGGGGGAAGAAACTCATCGTAATCCACCTAAGGCGAGGAGATTACGGCTACGGTCAGTTCTTTCGTGCCCCCTGTGCTTGGTATCAGCAATGGATGTCGTTGCAGGGCTTCACTTCGGACAGCCATGTGCTCTATATAGCTTCGGAGGACCCGGGCCGCTACCGCGCGCGCTTCCCAGGCTTCGTGGTCATCACCGCCGACGACCTCGGGACGCCGGCGTCGCTGGCCCCTTATTTCGATTTCCTTGCGATGACGCGGGCCGATGCGCTGGCCGTCGCCAACAGCTCATTTTCCTTCTTCGCGGCAATGCTCAACGCGAAGGCCGGCTGCTTCGTCCGTCCGGCCGCGCCGAGGGGCGGCCTCGTCCCCTTCGACCCCTGGGACGCGGAGCCGCTGCTGGACCAAAAACTATCGCCAGAAGAGCACCTGCGCCTTAAGGAAATCGACTAACCTATGCCGCCTAGCTCACTGCGTGTCTATTTCATCAGCGAGCTCGGCTCCCCTCGGTATCTGCGTTGCCTCGAGCGGATCAAGGCGGCTGGACTGGAGCCAGTGCTCAGCCATGCCGTTCGGTCGACGGCTATCGGCAAGGAATGCGAAGGAAGCCTCCGGGAAAGGCATTGGGGCTCTCCTTTGACCTTGGGCGAAGTCGGTTGCTTCCTTGCCCATCGTTCGGCTTGGAGGCGTATCGCCGAGACCGAAAACGGCCCGGTATTAGTGGTGGAAGACGACGTCGGCTTCCTTCCCGGTGCCCGCGAGGTGTTCTTCGCTGCGGCGGCCCGGTACGATAGCCGACGGGACTGGATTCGCTTCTACTCCGACTGGGCCAGGCGTTGTTATCGTGAGGTCCGGCTGACCGATTCCGTTCGGCTCGGCGTGCCGGTCTCGCCGGGCAATTGCTGCGTCGCCTATATGATCGGCCCGGAGGTCGCCCGCAGGCTGTATGACCGATCCGAAACCCTCCACTGTCCGAGCGACGATTTCATGGGCCAGTCATGGACGCACGGCACCCGCGAGCTGCATTGCAGGCCGTTCCCTTGCGTCCATGACGACGGCAAGGTTTCCCTCATCGGCCACCGGCCGAAGCATCGCCGGCTGCCGTTCTGGGCGGAGCTCCACCGGAACGCCTACAAGCTGAAGACTTCCTTTCTGAAGCGGTGGGCTTTCCTTGTGGGCCTTTCGAGGCGCGTTTGAGCTCAGCGCCAGCCTAGTTTCCAAAGCGAGCTCTCGATACGGCATCGCAGGCTGGAGAACGTCTGATGCAGTTTTGACTCATATGTGTGAGCGCGGAGGCGTCGTTCCGAATAGTGCCGTAGGCCCGGGCGAGCCTGGGAGGTGATGAGCTCGAGCAGGGGTCGCACGAGGTAGTCATCTCCGAGGCATGCAGGCTCTCGGTTGCCATGGAAAGGCGTCGCTCGAAGGTGTCCGAGGCGGCGCGCGGGGTCTTCATCGACCGCCAGGATATGGTCAATGGCCTGCTCGAAGTCGGCAAACTTCCGAACATCAATCATACATTCTGGGTTAAAGTCGTTACCGACGTCGTCGGCCCCCCAGTAGATCGGTATCACGCCCATGAGCAGGGGCTCGACGAGCTTTTCGGTGACATAGCCCGGTGAGCTGCTGTTCTCGAAGGCGAGATTGAAGCGAAAGTCGCGCAGGAACCCTAGTTTATCTGCGAGCGGTTGGCCGGTCGTGTTGAAGTGTCGCCCGGCGGAGACCAGCGGCTTCCGCTTATGCAGCATCTTGAAGAAGCGGTTACGGGCGGCGCCGCGCGGGTTGCTGGCGACGAAGCTGCAGAACCTTGTACGGGTCGCGGACTCCGAGGGGTCGTATCCCGCAGCACGGACGAGCGAGCCGAGATGCGGCAGAACTTGCGCGTAATAGGGGAGACGGATGCTACGAGGGTTACCGGCAAGTGCCATGGGGGCGTAGGCCAAGTCGCATTCGGCGAAATCCGGGACCATGTTCTCCCCCGTGATGTAGACCTTCAGCCCTTTGAATTCCTGGTGGCGCCGGCCGAAGTCTGAGTAAATCAATAGATCGGCTTGGTCGAAGTCCGCGGCTACCGCTTGCAGTCGTTGTGACAGCAGCCTCAGGATGCGGGACTCGAAGGGTTTTTCAGCGGACAGCCCGTCGGAAAAAGCGATTCGGAGGGGGCGCATCTGAAGGAATCCCCAGATTGCTCCGATGCGCATGAGAGGCAACGAAACAATCGGGTCCGGGCTTGTGTCCGCCGCAATCGTTTCCACGCTCATCCGCCATGGCTGACAACCCTGCAAAAGATGGCGGACGAGGTTCCGTGCCTGCTTTGCCAGTGCTGCTGATTAACCTAGACGGGTCTGTCGATAGGTTGAAGAAGGCTTCTTCGCAGCTGGCGGCGGCGGGCATAAGTTTCGAACGTCTTCCAGCGGTCGACGGGCGTCTGCTTCCCGAGACAGAACGGAGCAGGCTTGCGCCCTGGGACCGGAAGGCTTTCTTCAAGCCTCTCTCCCCCGGTGAAATTGGATGCTACCTCAGTCACCTTGCGGCGCTCGAGCGAATCGTAAATGAAGGGTGGGTGAGGGCCTTGGTGCTCGAGGATGATTTCGTCCTAGAACCTGGCTTCCGAGACGGCTTGCAAGAAGTGCTTTCCCGCTCGGGCCAACGGCCCGATTTGGTCAAGCTTGAGGGATTGAGGAGCGGAGGGGATATCGTCGACCGACTTCCGTCGGGCCTCTTGCTGATGAGAAATCGTCGTCCGCCTACTCGTAACGTCGCTCACCTTTGGTCCTTGGACGGGGCAAGGAAAGTCCTCCATGCCACCGGTACTTTCCGCCGGCCGTTCGATGTCGAGATTAAGCATTGGTGGGAGTACGGCCTTGAGATCGTCTATGTTTCGCCGCCCTTGATCGTCGATGGCGACCCTGACGGGTCCGGCTCAACCATCGGCGCCAGGCAGCCGGGTGGACTGGCGATAAAGCTGCGGAAAATCGCGTACCGTTGGTCCTTCTTCTTCGAATCGAACTGGCATTACCTTCAGCGCTGGGGCTGGCGCTCCTGGATGCGCGTCAGCCTGCGCTGAGTAACTCGCTATTCCTTTGGTCCGAATCCAGCGAGGCCGACGGAACGGAGGTAGGCCATCGCCTTGTGGGCGCGCTCTTCGGTGCTCTGCCCTGTGCCGTGGCCCATGGCCAGCGAGGTCTCGTTGCCGCCTTGCTCCAGCAGGCAGCCGAGTTCTTCCATGCGGTCTAGGCTGACGTTCTCGGTGGCGAGGCGCATCCGGCGGACCCCGCGAAGGGCGAGATAGTTCGACAGGTAGACGTCGTCATGGAACCGGCAGCTACGGTCACCGAGGACCTTGTTGAGATAAGCCTCGAAGTCCTCGCCGAAGAAGCGGCGATGTACGATGAATCCGGCGAAGCCGCACAGGATGTCCACATCGCCGCCCGGTACCCAGCGCCGGTAGAGGTAGTTGTCGGCGAAGCCGTAGGCGGTGGAAGGATCCTTGGCGGCGCAGTTCACCAAGGTAGCGAGGGCTTCAGGCAGATGGCGGACGTCGTCATCGACGACGAAAAACCAGACGTCTTGTCCGGCCGGCGTCCTCCGAATCGTCGGGATAATCTTGGTGCCAGGGCCTTCGTCTTCGCAGCGAAATACCTGCACCGGGTAATCGCGGATGAAATCCGGGATGACGTACTCGGCGCCGGTCCGCGCGAAGCGGTGGGGAATATTGAGATGAATCTCATCGGGCGGCCGGGACTGGCGGGAAGTGAGGGAGCGAAGTACGGGCTCCAGAAGGTGGATACGGTCCGGGGCGGTCGTAAGGGTAGCGATGATGCGCAGCTGGTCAGGTTGCGTAGGCTGTACGCGTAAGGTGGCCCAGAAGGCCTCCGCTTTTTCGGCCCGTCGTCGGTACTGGCGCTTTCGTCGCCATGAGCGAGACATGTTGCGCAGGACGGGGTAAGTTAGGGCAATTAACCCGGCAATGAGGAGCAGGACGAGGACGCAGGTTATCATGCGAGACGGCGTTGGGAGGGTCGGGACGACCGTGCACGAACATTCAGGCGTGCCAGACCTTGATGCGAGCCCGATTCTTCGTCCGGGGCGTCAGGCTGCGGAAAGAGGTTTCTTTACCTTGGTAAAGAGGAGGCCAATTTTCACCAAGGTCTGTAGGCGGCACGAGCCATCTCGGAATCGTCTGACCAGGCGGTGGAAATTCCGCTTCAGGCGCCGGAGGCTCGTGATTTCAGGTTTCGCACGCGGCCCGATGAGCGAAGGCATCTCTTCTGGATGACTGGCTAGGAAGGGGTAGGTATGAAAGAGCGTCACCCCGTGCACGTATTCAAGGTTCAAGAATTCGTCGACCGGACACCAGAAGGCCTCGGATTCGGTGAGCAGCTTGAAAGCCCCTTTCTTCCCGATTAGGTAGGCCACGGTACCGTAGGCCACGCCCGTGGGGCGGACGACCGATGTATTCCCGATGTGAAGCCAACGGCGGAATCGAAGCCGGCTTCCCGTATACAAGAGGGTTACGATGTCCTTCGTCTCCGTAGCGGAGGCCACGTCCCGAATCGAAGCTAAGTCGGAGCCGAGCAGAACGGCGTCATCTTCCAGTACCAGCGTCATGGCGGCGGATCCTTCGATGACGCGTAGCCACGCGTTACGGTGTGCCAAGAAGCAGCCGATTTCCCCCCTCACCATAGGATAGCCGTAGGCGTCGATTCGACGGCCTTCGTCGTAGCGAGGGGACCATGGGTGTTCAGGAGGAGGGAAGATGGCCGGGCAGACGTCGTGCTCCAATCCGATATCATCGAGGCGCATCCTAGCCTGCCTGCCGCGTTCGGTGGAGGAATCGCAGATCAGCAGGACACGTAGGGGGTAGGGGTTCATCTGTGCCAGCCCAGTTTCCAGAGAAAGCTTTCCATTTTACAGATTATTTTATCACGCTTGTAGGCTAAAGGCCCTTGCGCTTCCTTCACATGTTCCCGTATCCGCCTTTCTCTGATCCGTCGTGGCGACGATCGCCTGTTCTCGATGAGGTCAATCAAAGGGCCGGCGACATATTCCTCTGTCATGCATGAAGGGGGACTATTACCGAGGAATACCGGAGCTTCAAGGACCCGTCGGCGGGCTTCTGGATCGGCATCGATTCGTAGGACTGCACCGGCCAGGTCGTCCAAGCTCTCGTAATCGGAGACATTTATCATGCAACGCGGATCAAAGTCGCGGTGTACGTCGGGCGCGCCCCAATAGATTGGGATGGATCCGGCTAGGATCGGGTCGATTAGTTTCTCGGTGATATAGCCGGGCGAACTGCTGTTCTCGCAGGCGATATTGAAGCGGTATCTGCGGAGAAAGCCCATCTTGTCGGCGACAGGTCCGCCGGTGTTATTGAAATGCCTTCCACCCGAAGCGACCGGGCTCCGGCGATGAAGCGTCTTGAAGATCCGGTTACGAATCCGGCTTAACGCGTTCGATACCACGAAGCTGCAGAAGCCTGGGCGGTCGAGATGGTGCGTGGCGTCTAAGCCAGCCGGCCTGAGCAGCGGGTCCGCGTCGTCGAGGATCTGGGCGTAGAGCGGCAGTCTGACGCCTCGCGGCTCGTCGGGTGATTCCGCTGGGGTGAACGCCAGGTCGCACTGGTCGAAGTCCGGCAACATGTTCTCTCCGGTCAGGTACACTTTCTTGCCGACGTAAGACCAATGCCGGGTGGAGAAGTCGCCATACACGAGAAGATCCGTCGCGGATAGGTCATCGGTCAGCTCAAGCCGGTAGCGCGTACTGAGCGCCTTCCAGATGCGGTTACCGCGCGGCTGGAAGCCAGCGTAATGGTCGGAGAAGCCAAGGCGAAGCGGACGCATCTTCAGCTGCGCGGGCCGTACTTGCGCTGCGGTGCTTGGGTCGGCGCGATGGGCTCGATCTGGACGCCGGCGCACGCAGGGTGGCGACCGAAGGTGCCGTAGGTCTCGGTGTCGAAGCGCGTGGTCATACCGCGGGCAGCCTCAGCGACGAGCACGCGACCATCAGGCTGGATGAAGCCGACCTGGACGATGGTGGTACCGTCCACCTTGCGGGTGTGCGCCACAATCTTCTCGAGGAAGTCGCCGGCCTCAGGGCCGGGCTTGAGGGCGAAGAGGATCTTCTTGATGAGGCCAGGGGCGCGGCGCAGAGGCGTGACTGAGTGGGCGCTGAGCGACCACTCGCCGCGTTCTTCGCGGAAGTTGAGGCGGGCGTCGACGATGACGTGCGAGCCGTCCATGAGCAGGGGTAGCTCGCCGTCCTTGAGCTGCGCGGCAGCGTCATAAGCTTCGGAGAACATCATCACGGGAATCGTCACCGAGCGCGAGGCGACGGTGAAGAGTGCCCACGGGCGGTTGTCCTTCTTGGAGATCTTCTTCTCGAGGGCGCCGACGATTCCGCAGATGCGGACGGTGTGGCGTTCCTTTTTATCGAGCTCGATGCGGTCCGGAGTGACGGTCAGCGTGGCGATGGCCTCGTCGAGGCCATGATACTCGGCGAGCGGGTGGCCGCTGAGGTAGAAGCCGAGGAGGGCCTTCTCGCTATTAAGCATCTCGAGCTTGGGCATCTTCTCGGACTTACGCAGAACGAGATCAGTCGGGCGTGCGGCACCGGCGTCTTCAGCCCCGAGCATGTCGAAGAGCGAACCCTGGCCGCTAGCGCGTTCCTTGCGCTCGCCCGCAAAGTGGCGGCGGACGGATTCGATGGAGTCGACGAGGTGGCGACGGTCTTCGCTGGTGAAATCGAAAGCTCCGGCGCGGACGAGACAGTCGAGCGTGCGGGAGTTAAGGTCGAACTCGCCGAGGCGGCCGACGAAGTCGCCGAAGTCCTTGTAAGGGCCGTTCTTCTCGCGCTCGGCGACGATGTTGCGCGCGGCCTGTTCGCCGACGCCTTTGATGGCGCCGAGGCCGAAGCGGATGGCATTATCCTTCACCACTGGGGTGAAGTCGGTGTCGGACTGGTTCACGTCCGGTCCGAGCGCCTTCATGCCGAGGGCTTCAACTTCACCCATGAATTCGGCGAGCTTATCGGCGTTGCCCTGTTCGGACGTGAGCACGGCCGCCATGAACTCGACGGGGTAGTTGGCTTTCAGGTAGGCGGTGCGATACGAGAGGATGGCGTAGGCAGCGGAGTGCGACTTATTAAAACCGTATTCGGCGAACTTCTCTAGGGTGGCGAAGATCTCCTCGGCCTTCTTCTGGTCGATGTTATTGGTCGTCTTAGCTCCTTCGATGAAGATTGAGCGCTGCTGCTCCATCTCCTCGCGGATCTTCTTACCCATCGCGCGACGGAGCATGTCGGCGCTGCCCAGGGTGTAGCCGGCGATGACACGAGCGGCTTCCATCACCTGCTCCTGGTAAACCAGGATACCGTAGGTCTCCTTGGCGACTTTCTCGAGGAGCGGGTGCGCGTATTTGACAGTGGTGGGGTCGTCCTTGCCCTTGATGTAGTCGCCGATGAACTGCATCGGGCCCGGACGGTAGAGCGCGATGAGTGCGACAATTTCATCGATGGCTGAGATGCGGAACTTGCGACAGAGCGACTGCATGCCGCCGGATTCGAGCTGGAACACGCCGATGGTCTTCGCCTCGTTGAGGAGCGCGAAAGTAGCCTGGTCGTCGAAGCCGAGTTTCTCGATGTCGAAGTCGGCCTGGCGACGATGCTTCCGGACGAGCTTTTGGGCGTCGTCGATGATGGTGAGCGTCTTGAGGCCCAGGAAGTCCATCTTCAGGAGGCCGAGCTTCTCGACGGGATCCTTGGCGTATTGGGTCGTCAGGTCGCCTTCCTGCATCGTCACGGGGATGATGTCGGTGAGCGGACGGTCGGCGATGATCATGCCGCACGCGTGCTTGCCGGAATTACGCACCATGCCCTCGATGACGCGCCCGGTCTCGATGATGCTCGCGGCCTGGGGGTTGATGGCGACCTCCTCGCGGAGCTCGTTGGATTTCTTGAGGGCGTCCTCGAGCGAGATGTTGATGTCGTCCGGGACGAGCTTGGCGAGGCGGTTGGTCTCGATGAACGGGAGGTCGCGGATACGGGCGAGGTCGCGGACGACCATCTTGGCGCCAAACGTGCCGAAGGTGATGATGTTGGCGACGCGGTCCTCGCCGTATTTCTTGCGCACGTAGCCGACGACCTCGTCGCGACGGCGCATGCAGAAGTCGATATCGAAGTCAGGCGCGGAGACGCGCTCGGGATTCAGGAAGCGTTCGAACAGGAGGCCGAAGCGGATCGGGTCAATGTCGGTGATCTTGAGGCAATACGCCACAATCGAGCCGGCGCCCGATCCTCGGCCCGGGCCGACGGGGATGTCGTGCTTGCGCGACCAGTCGATAAAGTCCCAGACGATGAGGAAGTAGTCGACGAAGCCCGTGCCCGCGATGACTCCCATCTCGTAGTCGACGCGGCGGCAGAGTTCGGCGGGGCTGGTTTTGCCGACGCCGGGAATCTTCTCGTCCTTCCACGCCTTAGGGTCGTCGTAATCCACGGCGTAGCGCTCCTTGAGGCCGGCCTTCACCTGATCGAGGAGGTAAGAGCCGTTGGCCCGCATGGCCTTGCGCTTCTCGGCTTCGATGACGAAGTCGCCCGGCTTACCAGCCGAAACGAGCAGGCCATTCTTGAGCTGCTCATAGCCATCGAGGATGACATCAATCTTGTCGGAGGCCTTAGGCTTCACGCCCTCACTGAAGATGTAGACAGGGTAGTTATTCTGGCCGACCGGTAGCTTGACGTCGCACATCTCGGCGATGGCGACGGTGTTCTTGATGGATTCAGGGACCTCGCCGAAGACGCGGAGCATCTCGGCCTCGCTCTTGAGGTAGAATTCCGTGGCGGAGTAGCGCATGCGGCGCTCATCGGCCAGGCGGGCGCCGGTCTGGATGCACAGCATCGCATCGTGCGCGACGGAATCACTGGCGTCGACGTAGTGGACGTCGTTGGTAGCGACGACGCGGAGCTGGAATTCGCCGGCGAGCTTGAGGAGGTCGGCGATGATGCGCTTCTGCTCCTCGAGGCCGTGGTCCATGAGCTCGATAACGAAGTTCTCGCGGCCGAAGATCTCGACGAACTTGCCGCAGGCCTTGCGGGCGGCTTCGTAGTCGCCGCGCAGGAGCGCCTGCGGGATGACGCCCTGAAGGCAGCCGGAGAAACCGATCAGGCCGTCGGCGTGCTTAGCGAGCTGCTCGAGGTCGGTGCGCGGCTTGTAGTGCAGGCCGCGGACATGGGCGTCGGAGACGAGCTTGGTGAGGTTCTGGTAGCCTTTGAAATTCCGGGCGAGCACGCCCATGTGGAAATACTTGTGCTCGCGACGATCCGGCTTGTCGGTGAGCGCGTGGTCCCAGACGAGGTAGAGTTCGCAACCGAGGAGCGGCTTGAGCTTCACGTCGCCTTTGGAGCGCTGCTTGGCTTCGTTCCAGAAATCGAAGAGCCCGAAGAGGTTGCCGTGGTCGGTGATCGCCACCGCGCGCATGTTCATATCGCACGCGCGGTCCATCAGGCGGTCGATGCGGCTACAGCCGTCGAGCATACTGTAGTCCGTATGCACGTGGAGGTGCACGAAGTCTCGGCTGATGGTTTCCGGGTCGGCCATGCGGGGGGTGATAATAGGGAGCCGTCGGAGGGCAGGGGAAGGGCATAATCGGCGAGGATATCCGCCGACTTGCCCACAGTGACCCCGTGGGCCGATTCCTGGGCCTTACTTGACCTTCACGAAGGTGCGCTTGCCGGCCTGGATGACCAGCTCGCCGGTCGGCCGCGCGACCTTCTGGGCGGGATCGGAGACCTTGTCGTCGCCGATCTTGACCGCGCCGCCCTCGATGAGGCGGCGGATTTCCTTCTTGGAGGGGAAGAGGTTTGTCGCGGCGAGCAGGTCGACGATGCCGATCTCGGCCGCGCCACCGGAGACGGCGGCCCAGGTGAACTCGGGCATGTCCGTGCGGACGCCGCCCTTGGAGAAGACGTTTTCGAATTCCGCGCGTTCCTTAGCACCAGCGCCCGTGCCGTGGAACTTATCCGTCAGGCGGGTGGCGAGCTGCTTCTTGGCTTCCATCGGGTGGCCGGCCTTGAGTGCAGCGAGCTCTTCAGGAGACGAGAGCAGCAGGAGGTCGTAGTAGACCCACATGGTGGCGTCGGGCACCGACATGATGCGGCCGAACATATCCTTCGGGTCGTGGTTGAAGGCGATGTAGTTGCCGAGGGACTTTGACATCTTCTTCTCGCCGTCGAGACCGACGAGCAGGGGCATGCCGAGCACGGCCTGCGGGGCCATCTTGTCCTGTTCCTGCAGGTCGCGGCCGACGAGCATGTTAAAGAGCTGGTCGCTGCCGCCGATCTCGATATCGGCCTTGAGCATGACGGAGTCGTAGCCCTGGAGGAGCGGGTAAAGAAACTCGACGATTGAGATAGGGGTGTTGGACTCGTGGCGCTTGGCGAAGTCATCGCGGGCGAGCATCTGGGCCACCGTCATGCGGCGGCTGAGCTGGAGGGCGTCGAGGAACGACATCTTGCCGAACCACTCGCTGTTGCGGCGGACTTCGGTCTTCTTCGGGTCGAGGATCTGGTAGGCCTGTTCGAGGTAGGTCTTGGCGTTCTCCTCGATCTCTTGCTCGGAGAGGACTGGTCGGGTCTCGGACTTGCCGGTGGGGTCGCCGATGCGCGTGGTGTAGTCGCCGATGATCAGCACGGCCTGGTGGCCGAGCTCTTGGAACTGGCGGAGTTTCTGGAAGACGACCATGTGGCCGAAGGTCAGGTCCGGGCGGGTGGGGTCGACGCCGAGCTTCACGCGGAGGGTCTTGCCGGCCTCGAGACGCTTGAGGATCTCCGCCTCACCGATAAATTTCTCGGTGCGGGATTTCATGACCTTCAACTGTTCCGCGGGGGACATACCATCACTCTCCCCAAGGGGGAGGGGAGGGGGAAGACAAAAGAGGAGATGGCAAAGGGGCAGGGGCAGGGGTGGGGGTAGGGAGTGTCGTTTCGGGTGGCGGGTGGCAGTCCCGGGCTCCAGGTGGCAGGAGGGTTTTTCCCGCC
>CAMBGQ010000023.1 GCA_945866215.1 Opitutus sp. GAS368
CCGTCATACGGTCACTTTCATGAGGGGGTAGCTCAGCTGGATTCAGAGCAGCAGCCTTCTAAGCCGCCGGTCGCGGGTTCGAGTCCCGCCCTCCTCACCACTTTCCCAGCCCGCCGCCCTTTTCGGGGAGGCGGGCTAATCGTATCCGGGTGTCCTGGGCTTGCGACAGGCCGGCCCCGCGACTACTCCCAGTCATGCAGATTCACGTCGCCCGGAATTCCGCTCAGCTCGGAATCTTCGCCCCCGAAGAAATTATCGCGGGCCTTCAGTCAGGCCGCTTTGTCGCCTCCGACCTCGCCTGGCGCGACGGCATGCCGGCCTGGACGCCTCTCGGCGACTGGTCCGAATTCCGTAGCGTCGACGTGCCCCCCGCTGCTCCTTTCGCCGCGTCCGCCTTCGGCGCGAAAGACGAAGCCTCCCCCGCCATGCCTTCCTGGGAGCGTGGCGCCTCGATGCGACATTTTATCGCGACCATCAAGGAGGTCGCCCTCGATCCGGTACGTACGTTCGCGAATCTGCGCGATGGCGGCTACGCGCGCCCGATCTCCTTCACCTACTGGTCGCTACTTCCGGCGTGGCTCTGCGGCAGCATCCTTTACGGCGCGCTCTTCGGCTTCATGGCCATGGCCGCCAAGGATCAGGCCGGCGGAAATGACCCTTTCATGTCATGGATCAATGGAGTCGGGCCGTTCATAGCCGCCTTGGTCATCTCCGGCGCGCTGGCCGTCTTCTTCTTGTTCGTGCCTTTTATCAACTTCCTCGGCGCCGCCTTCACCCATGTGCTGCTGCTGCCTTGGAAGCCTGCTGGGAGTTTCGCGCAAACCTATCGCGCAAACGCCTACGCCTACGGCGCTTTCATGCCTTTCGTCTTCATCCCTTGCCTTAACTACGTCGTCATGCCGTGGCAGCTTGTCGCTGCCATCATCGCCCACTCGCAGGTGCATCGGATTGCCTGGTGGAAGGTCGTAATCTCACTTTTAGTGATTCCGTGCTTCTGCGTCTGCGGAATCTACGCGATATTGTTCGCGGCTTACTTCGGTAAATCCGCCGGCTAATTTCTATGCAAATCCACGTCGCCCGGAATTCCGCTCAGCTCGGAATCTTCGCCCCTGAAGAAATTATCGCCGGCCTGCAGTCCGGTCGCTTTGTCGCCTCCGACCTCGCCTGGCGCGACGGCATGCCGGCCTGGACGCCGCTTGGCGACTGGTCCGAATTCCGTAGCGTAGGAGTACCGTCTTCGCCTTCTTCGATGCCCGCGGAGACCAAGCAAGTCTCCATAATTCCCTGGGAGCAGGGCAAGTCACTCGGGTCATTCTTTGCGACGATCAAGCTGGCGATCACGAACCCAGCTTCGTTTTCGACCGGACGCTTCGCCTTCGGTGATTGGCTGGCCTTCTGTTACGTCGCCCTGGCGATCGGTATCCCGTTTCAGACCGTTCAACTGATATTCAACGAGGACCCCGGACGCAGCGTCGCTGAATTCCTCCAAGGGTTTTCCTCACCCGTTGTCCAGTCTGTTGCCGAGGAGATGCTTAAGGCTCCTTCGGCGCCCATCGGCATCGAGATTGCTTCCACCATCGTCGGCTTGGCCTTTGCTCCGCTACTCTACGCTTTCTTCGCCCTCTTGCACTGGGTCGGGCAACGTGTTTTCCAGATTCAAGTTTCGGTCGAGCGCACGGTGGCGGCGACGTTACTCGCAACCGGGTTGCTCATCATCGTCATGGCCCCATTTCAGCTGCTTTCCTTCAATATCGGCGCCCAGATTATCATCAGCTCCCTGTTCTTTATCCCGGCGCTGATCATCTACTTTAGGTGCTTCGGCGCAGCGACAGGCGTCAGCCCCTGGAAGCAGTTCGGGATCTCCTGCTTCGTCTGGTTCGTGCTATGCTGTTGCTGCTGCGCGCTTCCGTTCGCGGTCTTGGGCGGGCTTGGCGCCGGGGGGGTTTGAATACGTTGACCAGTGCTTAGGCTGATCCGCAGACCTGCCTATCCGGGCGAGCTCAATCACGAGCTCGTCTGGCCGGCGGCATTCCTGGGCGGCGCGGCCTTCGCCTGGGGATGGTTCCTCTCCGGCCTACAGCTGCCGCAGTGTATCTTCATGCGGCTGACGGGGCTGCCCTGTCTAGGCTGCGGCGGTACGCGTTGCGCCAGCAATTTGGTGCAACTGGATTTAGGACAGGCTTTCCTGTTCCATCCAGGCTTCTTCCTCATCGTCACGTTGGCGGTCCTCTGGACCGTCTACTCAGCGGTCTTCTGGCTCCGCCGCGATACGCTTCGCCTGCGTGTCGTCGTTAACCCGGCCGACTCACGTCGCGTCCGTATCGCCTTCGTGATCATACTCGGCGCCCATTGGGCTTGGCAGTGTTATTACCTGACGCGCTGACATGATCCGAAATCTTCTCCGCTTCCTCGGTTGGGTCTGCCTACTTGTCCTGCTTTCGGTCGGTGTGCTGGGGCTGGTTTATGCTCTCTCCGAACGAACGCAGAAGGTCGCCATCGAACAGCGCGTGCTCGACGCCGTGGATACGGTCCGCGAAGACGGCACGACGCCGCGTACGGTCGTCGATGCGCTCGATCGCTTCGCGGATCAGACCGTGGTCGTCCGCGGCGATGTCGTCCTGGCGCCGCCCCCGGAGCCAGCGGTCACGGCCCCTTACGGTGAACCAGCCGATCGCCTGGGGCTGAAGCATCTCGTGAACCGCGGCTACTCGGTCGGCTACGACGATACGCTGCCGGCGCCCCGCTGGTCCTCCTACCGCGTCTTCCCCTATAAGGACGTGTACCATGAGCGCCCCTCGTCGTTCAGGTCCGATCCCCGAACGATGGCGCGCGTGACGACCTCAGAATACGTCCACTCGGGCTACGACCGTGGGCACCTCGCGCCGAATTATGCCATCTCGGTCTGCCATGGCGCCGAGGCCCAGCGGGAGACGTTCCTCCTCAGCAACATCATCCCTCAACTCCATGCGCTCAACGCCGGTCTCTGGAAGGACCTGGAGCAACGCATCATGAAGCGTTACGTCGCGCGCTACGGCACCGTCTGGGTACAGGTCGGCCCGGTCTTTGCGTCAGCGCCGGAGAAGAAATTCGGCCGAATCCCCGTGCCGGCTTCGTTCTGGATGGTGGTCTCGGAATACGATGAAGCCTTCGGCGGTATTCGCGCTATCGCCTACCTCGTCCCGCATGAGGAGAAATGGCGCGACACGGAGCTAACGCGTTATGTCGTGAGCATCCGCCGCGTGGAGGAACTCACCGGGCTGGATTTCTTCCCGCAGCTCCCGAAGGCGACGCAGGACCGGCTCGAATCAGCGCCTGCGCCGCGCGCTTGGTGACGGCAGCTCGCGTCGCAGATCCGCAGCGTGGAGCAGACAGACGCAATCGGCGCCGTCCGCCGTGGGCAGCCACATGATGGGCAACTTCGGCCACGCGAGGTGCATCGCCTTCTGCAGTCCGCCGACCTCGATGACGAGGATGCCGTGTGGCTTGAGCGCCGAGCGCGCTTGGGTGAGCAGCTTACGGATCACGTCGAGGCCGTCCTTGCCCGAGACGAGCGAACCCTTTGGCTCCTTCTTGAATTCGGCGGGCAGGCGGCGGTAGACGCCTTCGGGTTCGTAAGGAGGATTACTGAGGATTAAGTCGAACTTCGGCCCCTTGAGCAGCGCCGTCATTGTGTCCGTCTCGTGCAGCGTGATCCGCTTCGCGAGTTTATGAGCGGCGACGTTGAGGGCGGCGACTTCGAGTGCCGGCGCGGAAAGGTCGGTCGCATACACGTGCGCTTTGGGGAAACGTTTCGCGAGCAGGATGGCGAGACAGCCTGAGCCCGTGCACACGTCCGCCACGTCGGTGATCTGGGCGATCGGCGGGAGCCACTGCGGGATGGCCTCAGGGATGAGCTCGACGAAATACGAACGTGGGATGATTACGCGTTCGTCGACGCGGAAGCGCAGGCCGCCCAGCCAGGCTTCGCCGACGAGGTAGCCGGTGGGTACGCGGTCAAAGACGCGGCGATCGACGAGCGTGAGGAAGGCGGCCTTCTCCTTGGCCGTCAGGGCGCGTTCGAAGCACGAAGGGAGCTGCTCCCAGGCGAGGCTCGTGGCATGGCCCATCAGCGTCAGGGATTCCTCCTCGGCGTTAACGAAGCCCTGGCCGTGGGCGACGCCGGCCGACTTGAACAGACGGTTGGCGAAGCGTAAACAGTCACCGCCCGTTTTGAGGCGGGCGGTGGCGGCGGGGGTCGGGCGCGGTGGGGCGCTCATCATCGGCGGCAGGGCCGCTTAGGTGAGCGGGGCGGCGGACCAGAGTTCCTTCGGGGTGCGTTCGAAGAATTCCTCGAGGTACTTCGTCGTCGCGCCGCCCTGGCGGAAGGCCGGGTCCTTCATGATCGCACGGCAAACCGGGATCGTGGTGTGGATGCCGCGGATGATGTACTCGCCGAGGGCGCGGTGCATGCGGTCCAGGGCCTTCTGGCGGGTCGCGCCGACCGAGATCAGCTTAGCCACCATGGAGTCGTAGAGGGGCGGGATGACGTAGCCTGAGTAGCAGTGCGAGTCGACGCGCACGCCGTGGCCGCCGGGCGTGTAGTACAGACCGATGGTGCCGGGGCTCGGGGCGAAGTTGCGGGCCGGGTCTTCGGCGTTGATGCGGCACTCGATGGCGTGGCCAGTCATCTTGATGTCCTTCTGGGAGAGCTCGAGCTTTTCGCCGCAGGCGATGAGGATCTGGCGGCGGACGAGGTCGATGTCCGTGACTTCTTCGGTGACGCCGTGCTCCACCTGGATGCGCGTGTTCATCTCCATGAAGTAATACTTACCGTGCTTATCGACGAGGAACTCGATGGTGCCAGCGTTCTGGTAGCCGATGGACTCGGCGAGGCGGACGGCGACCTTGCCCATCTCTTCGCGGAGCTTTGGGGTGAGGAAAGGGGAGGGAGATTCCTCGATGAGCTTCTGGTGCCGACGCTGCACGGAGCAGTCGCGCTCGCCGAGATGGATCACCTTGCCGTGTTCGTCGCCCAGGAGCTGGAATTCGATGTGCCGGGGCTGCTCGATGTACTTCTCGATGTAGACGCGGCCGTCACCGAAGGCCTTATCGGCTTCGGCGCGGGCGCTTTCGAACTCCTTCGGGAAAGCCGCGGCATTATGGACGATGCGCATACCCTTGCCACCGCCGCCGGCGACGGCCTTGACGATGACGGGAAAGCCGATGCGCTGGGCCTCCTTGATGGCTTCGCGCTGGTTATCGATGGGTCCGTCGGTGCCAGGGATGCAGGGCACCTTGGCTTTGGCGGCGGTCTGGCGGGCGACGGCCTTGTCGCCCATCAGGCCGATGGTGTCCGGGCGGGGGCCGATGAACTTGATGTTGGCTGCGGCGCACTTCTCGGCGAAACCCTTGCGCTCGGAGAGGAAGCCGTAGCCGGGGTGGATGGCGTCGACGTTGGTGATCTCGGCGGCGGAGATGATGCGATCCTCGCGCAGGTACGAATCCTTACTCGGCCCGGGCCCGATGCAGACAGCCTCGTCGGCGAGCTGGACGTGCAGGGACTGTTCGTCGGCTTGGGAGTAGACCGCAACGGTCTTGATGCCCAGCTCCCGGCAGGCGCGGATGACGCGAAGGGCGATTTCGCCGCGGTTGGCGATGAGGATCTTGTTCATGCTCGGGAGACCGCGCTCAGCTGATCTTCACGCGGACGAGAGGCTGGCCGAATTCGACCGAGGTACCGTTGGCGACCAGGCACTCGACGACCGTTCCGGAGATCTCCGACTGGATTTCGTTCATGACCTTCATGGCCTCGATGATGCAGACGACGGAGTCGGCCTTGATCGGGGAGCCCACGGTGACAAAGGGAGGGTTCTCCGGGGAGGGGGTGGAGTAATAGGTGCCGACCATCGGGGAGGTGACCAGCTTGATGCTGGGGTCCGCGAGGGCGGGGGCGGCGGGGGCGGGGGCGGCCGCCAATGGGGCGGGGGCCGCCGCGACTGGCAGCGGGGCAGGGGCGGCGAGCGGGGCACGACCCGGGAGGTCGCGCTTGATGCGCAGCTTGAAATCTTGCTCCTGGATTTCGAACTCGGAAAGGTCCGATTTCTTCATCAAATCCACGACTTGTTTGATCTTAATTAGGTCCAAGGTAATGTCCTCCGTGAGGGGGTGTTCTGTATCTGATACAGGGTGTCAGGGGGGGTAATCAATCCCTCATTCCAGAATTCCGTCAGGAATCTTACCTAACTCACTTTTGTCCAATGGTTTAATGATATCTTTAAGGGTAGGAATGGGGGTAATTTTAGGCTCAGAAATAGGGCCTTTTAGCTTTATTTTAGCCAAGTTTGCGAGGGTTCGACTTACGTTGAGAAGCTCCAGGGGGTTGAACCCGCCTTTACGGGGCAGGGAGAAGTCACCTTCGAAGTCCAAAGTGGAATCCAGGAGGTTGATTTCACCAGCCAGATCCAGCCGGGCTTGGGGACCGGTGATGGCCAGGTCTGGGAAGTAGGCTCGGCCGGCCAGACAGCCGAACCGACCCTCGGCTTGGTTGAGTTCGTAGGTAGTATAGCCCACGCCGAACACCTCCAGAACCTTGGAGAGTTCCCCGAGGAGCCGGACTTTCTTCAAGTTTGGGTCCGTCAGCACATAGCGTCCCAGGCCTCTTATTTGGCGGGGCTGCGCGAGGTCGAGCTGCCCATCGAAACGCAGATCCAGCTTGGCCGTCGGCGTCGCCTTGGCGGCGGGCGGCGGGGCTCCTTTCGGCTGCGGCGCGCTCAGGTCGTTCAGCAACTGGCCGATCTGCCCGGGATCGCAGCCCCTGAGCGCGAGCGAGACCTTGGTCTGGCTGAAAGGATCGCCCTCCAGCGTGAGCTGCGCTTCCCCTTCGGCCAACCCGAGTTTCGCGCGGACGAGCAGGCCGCCGCCGATGTTCTCGGTGCTGACTTCGAGCCCGCGGCCGCCGACGCCCCATGCGGAGAACTCGCCCCCGCAGGTAATCGTGGTCTTCACTTCCGGGCCGCGCGCGCCCGGAGAGAGCAGTACCGTGAAGCGCCGGTCGGCTGGCAGCGTGAGCCCACGCAGCGCTTCGCCGAACTCCTTGCCCGCGCAACGCGCGGCGATCCAAGGCTGCAGGTCGCCTTCGGCGCGGACGACCGGACCAGCGAGTGCGATGGGCTTCGACCAGTCCCACGTCACCGTCCCGTCGACGCTACCCCCGTCCGGCGTGTCCCCGCCAGCCAGGCGATGGAGTCCGATGACGGTCTGCTTCGCGTCGGCGTCGACCGAGATTTCGACGCGCCGGAAGGGCGCGCCCATGAAATCAAAGCGGCGCAAGAGCGCGCGGCCCTTGGTCACGCTGGTCAGGGCCCCCCAATGGCTTGCGACTTCGATACTCGCATACGGATTCTCGCGGACCAGGAATAGCCGCCAGAGATCGACCCACCATGCGCCGAGTAGGCGGTCGAGGCTGGCCGGGGCGAGCTCGCCGTTCAGGGCCAGCCGAAAAGCCCCGCCGGCCTTGAGTTCGCAGTCGAAATCACCGGTCACCGAGGCGAGGCGCAGGTCCCGCAGGCGCAGGGGGGCGGCACTCCGGTTCACGTCGAAGTCAAAGCGCGTGCGCAAGGGCAGCGGTCTCTCCGGAGAGATTGCCTCCGCCGTGAGGCCGAGGCCACGGAAGCCGGCGAGCGCGATCTCGCCGGAGGCGCGGCCGACCGTACCCTGAGAGGAGAGGTCCGCCGCGACGTCGCGCAGGAGGACTTCGCCGCGCAGGTCGATGCCCGCGGACCGGAGCAGGGGGCGGACGTCAGGGAGCGCATCGATTTCTTCGCCGGCGAGATGGGCTTGGTCGATACTGATCGCCGCGCCGCCGGCGCGGTGCAAGGTGACCGTGCCGCGGGCGGAAGATGCGGCGGAGAGGAGACGGTAGGCGATTTGTTCGCCGCCGGCGACCGAGCGGGCGCTCAGCGATGCCTGCGCCAGTTCCGCTCCGGCGAACTTGACCTGCCCCAACGTCAGCTCGGCGACCGCGTCTTCGCGCCGGCCTTGGCCGCGCGCCCGGATATCGAGGCGGGCCGCAGAGACCGTGCGCCACGCGAATTCCTGCGCGCCGCCCTCGAGTCGCCAGTCGGTGATATCCCCGTCGCCCGCGATCTTGGCGGTACCGCGCAGATTGAGGCCGCGCACTTGGATAAGCCCGAGGCCTTCGTCGGACCAGCCCTCACCCAGGACCGCCAGTCCCTCCAGTTCGGCGATGCCGTCGCTGCGGCCCCGGCAGCGTATGGTGACCGAGGCGCCGCCGGAGTGCTCGGCGACGTCGACCGCCGTCTCGAGGGTGGCGAATATTTCGGCTAACTCGCGAGCCAAGGGCCGGCCGGTCGGCTTGCCGCCGCCGTCGCGTAGGAACTTCGTCGGGAGTTCGCCGGAAAGATGGCAGGTGATCTTGCCCGCGCGTGCTTGGAAGGAGCGCAGGTTGATCCAGCGCCCTTCCTTGGTGACGTCGAGGGCGAGGGCGTCGATCAGCGGACGCCGCACTCCCCGGCTCGCGGCGGAAGCAGGACACCACAGGCGGGCGCCGGCGACGCGTACCTGCGTCGGATCGATTTGCCCGGCGAAAAGCCGCGCGGGGTTGAGGGCGATCTCGACGCGCATCGCGGTGAACACATCGCCGGTCAGGCCGTCGACGCCGAGCGTGAGGTCATCGGCCGCGAGCGTGAGGTCAGGGAGCATCCAGAAGCGGCGGGCCTGGAGGCGCACGCCTTGCTCGGCGAGTTGCGCGGTGATCCGCTCCGTCAGGAAATCGGGCATCCGTGTCGGCTGGTCGAGGTCGGCGACCCAGGCTAACATCAACTGCACCGGAAGTAACAGCAGGAGGCAGGTGTTCGTCAGCCCGCGCAGGAATTTGCGGAACGGTGAGCTGGACGCTGGTGCCTTCATCTGCCAGGTTCGGCGAGCAGGGGAATCAGGATTTCGGCTAGGCCGGGTGCGAGCAGGAAGTCATCGTCGTCGGCCTCGTCGCGCAGGAGGAGCGAGCGGACCCCGAAGGGAGCCGAGCAGAGATAAGTGCGGATGGTTTCGCTCGCGCCGCCGCCGCCACTCGCGGCCTGATCCGTCACGCGAAGCTCGTATTTCCAACCGCCGGCGCCGATGTCGCGACCGGGGAACTCCGTGGCGCTCACTTCGGCCAGTTGCGACGCCAGCCGCCGGGCGTTCGCAGGATCGAGGCGTCCGGAGCCGGCCCAGTTCCCGTCTGGACCGAGGCGCGCTTCCCCCAGCACCTTGCCGTCGGCGCGCGCGCTGAGGCGTAGGCCGCTCACGCGCGCCCCTTGGGAAAGTTGCGCCACGGTCCGCTTGCGCCAGGCTTGGGGCTCGACGTTCTGATGGCCGCCGTCGAGCAGGGAGACGTCGCAGACGGCGGCGAGCGGCGAACCCTTGGCGTGGACGACGCGGGTGCCGGCGCCTTTATCCGGATCGTCCGTGAAGGAGAGCAGGATGCGGTCGGCACCGAATTCGAGTTCCAATGTTTGGATTGTCGCCGTACCAGGGTTGGCGAGGGCCATCACGGCGGGCAAGCTAGGTCCGCCGCCCGCGGCCTTGCGCCGGACCGCCCGGAGCTGGGCGACTGCTTCGAGGAAGCGGGCGACAATCTTGGTGTCAGCCTCCCGTCGCTTGGTGGCCGTGGAGCCGGGCGTAACTGGGATTTCCCAGCGCGCTTCGGTCGCGGCGCCTTCCAGCCGGTGTAACGTGAGGGTCCGCCCGCCCGCGGCGATAGTGAAGCCAGTGACCAAGGTGGAGTCGAAATCCGCGGGGCGTGAGGAGGCCAGTGTCTCCCGTGCGGCGAACCAGTCTTCGAGGAGGCGGGCTTCGACGAGGAAGACGGAGCTGTTTTCCTCGAGCTTCGCGCAGCGCATCGAAGGTTGGCCCGGCGCCGGGTTGCCGATCAGCAGTACCTGCCGGCGGGAGTTACCTTCCAGCGAAAGCCGCAGCACGGGCGTCGATAGGCCGGTGGCGTCGTCGGTCAAGGCGACGAACTTGCTCGCGCGGAGATTGGTGAGGTCCGCCACCGCCCGCCCGGTGGCGTCCGGGTCGGCGAGGGCGTCGAAAGGAGTCTCGAACCGCCACTCTGGTAGCTGCACGCGCTGGCCGATGCGCGGGCGCACCTCGGCGGAGAGAGCGGTCACGAACTCGCCGTCCTTGGTCCGGTGGCGGATCGAGACGGCGCGGGCCTCGAAATCGGCGATCTCGAAGATTCGGTCGACGCGGTAGGTCTCCGGCCGGGCGGCCAACGCCGCGGCCATGGCGTCCGGGAGAGGGATGATGCGTCGGCCGTCTTCGGTGAGGAGGAAGTGACGGTTTGTTCCGGGCTGCACGCCGATCCGCGACTCGAGGGTGGCGCCGGTCTCCGCGGTGACCTTGAGATTCCAGCGGGGTGCCTCGAGTCCGTAGGCCTTGAGGTCCGAGCCGTTCGCCTTGACCTCGTCGACGTCGAAGCCGTTCTCATTGCCGACGAAGCGGAGTTCGTCGAGTAGCCGTTGCACCGTCCAGATATTCGCTGGCCAATCAAAAGGCTCGGTCACTCGCCAGCCGGACGCGCGGCTCTCCAGCACGATACGCTCGGGGCCTTCGCTGAGAACCAGCTTTGTCAGCGTCGCCGGGAAAAGCTGCGTCTGGCTGGCGTCGCCCGACTGGTGGCCGGACGTGGCCTTCCAGACAAGCCCGAAGGCGATGAAGTTGGCGACCAGCAGGATGACGGTGGTGCGGGAAATCCGCATAATCTGGTCAACTCCTACGCCGCCAGAGGGAAACCGCAAGTCCGACTGCGAGCACCGCCACCGGAATCAGCGAGAAGCGTAGGGCCAAGGCCCAGAAATCCGCCGCGGTGGCGTTAAGCTGGTATTCGCCCTCGGTGCGGTCGGGCAAGGAGACGGCCCGGTCACGGTCAGTCAGCCAGGCGACGCACTGCGTGGCGAAGGCGCGGTTGCCTCCGCGGCTGAGGCGCTGGTTCGCGGCGATCTGGGAGGTGCCGACGACGACGAGTCGCCCGCCCACGACGCCGACATCCTTGCGAATCCCGGTGGCGCGTTGCGCGGCGGAGGCGAGGCAGACCGGACCGGGCTGATCGTGGTCGGCTTCGAATTTGACCGGTCGGCGGACGAGGTCGGTCTCGCCCCAGGCCGCGTCGGAGGAAAAGACGAGCTGCCAGACCGAGAGGGTGCTGTCGGGGGCGCTGCCTTCGTCGAACCGTGCGGCCCGAATTCGGGAGGCGATGAGGGGTTGGTTCTGCTCCTTGAGGACCTTGGTGAGCGGGTGTTCCTTCTCCTCGAGACGGGTCAGAGCGATGTCGCCGTCGGTGGTGCGCCGCGCCGGATCGGGTTCTTGCAGCTCTGCGTCCGGGGAGAAAATAGCCCATTCCGCCAAAGTCGGCTCCAGCCCGTGGTCGCGCCCCGGGTCGAGCAACGCGAGTACGCGGCCGTTGCGTTCGGAGAGGTAACTCCGGAGCCGGGCGTTTTCGGAAGCCGAGAACGGCGTGAGCGGCCCAGCGATCAGCACCATCGAGGCGTCGCGTGGGACTTCGGTGACCGCGGCGAGGTTCAGTGGGCGGAGCTCGAAGTTACGGTTGCGCAGGTGGCGCGAGAGCAGCGACATACCACGCTCGGGCATGGCTTCCTCTAGGCCGAGTTCGCCGTGCCCCGTGGTGACATAGCAGACGGCCGCCTTGTCTTCGGTGACCTCGAGGAGCGCGGCGGTCACCACTTCCTCGCCGCGGAAGCGGCCTTCCTTCGTCACGAGTTCGTTGTAGCTGACGTATTTAGCCCGGGAGCCGCAGGTCAGGATGAGCGCGATGGTGGTGTCCGGTGCTCCGTGGCGCGCCGCCAGCGCGGAGAGTAATGGGGCGTTACGCCCACCCCCGGCGCGATCTTGGGCGAACCAGGCTGGACCTTGGCGACCTGATTCCACGACATAGGAATCGAGGAGCTTGCCCAGGCGGGTACGGATTGCCAAGGCAGGCTCGGAGGTTTCGCCGGTGATTAGTAAAGCCTTCACCCACCCTTGACTGCGATCCGCACCGACGGGGCTGCGCCGGCCCGCCGCCCGCATGGTCTCGACGGATTCGGCCGCCAGCGAGTGGCGCCGATCCGCGGTGATGTCGTGCCGCTGGCGGAACTGTGGCATCGAGGCGAGGGTGTTGACGACGACCGCGAGCGCGATTGCGAGGAGTGCCTGCGTCAGGCGGTTGAGCCGACGGATCGGCCGGACGGAACCGAAATCATCGCGGAGGGGGGCCATGTCATTCCTGTCCCTCCACAGACAAAACCGCCAAGCCCAGGCAGAGGAGGGTGCCGGTCCCATACAGCACGAGTGGGCGGGAATCCAGAATGCCCGCGGCGAAATCCTGCAGGTGGCCGAACGTGCGCAGGTGCGCCGCGGGCTCACGCAGCCAGCCGAGCCATTCCCAGCTCTCGATCGGCAGCGATTCCAGCGCGCCGCCGGCGGCGGTCATGGCCAGTAGGCTGATGAACGCGAGCAGCGCCGCGAGCGCCGAGGAGCGCGTGACGCAGCTGCACAGGATACCGATGGCGACGTGCAGCAGTCCGCTGAAGACAATGAAGCCGAGGCCGCCCCAGAGGACCGCGGGGTCGCTGAGGCGCTGATCGCCAGGCGTGCCGAGGCGCTGCTCGACGAGGAAAGGGAAGAGCGTGAATAGCAGCCAGAAGACGACCCACACGATCCAGGTCGAAAGGAACTTCGCCCAGACGACCGCGGCGGCGCTGGCCGGCGTGGTGAGCAGCGCGGCCAGCGTGCCCGCTCGGCGTTCCTCGGCGAAGGTCCGCATGGTGAGCAACGGGAGCACGCACAGCAGCGGGAGCCAGAAGAACCAGAGCGTCGACTCCACAGGCGTGCGGTCGCTCGGAGCGCGGCTGCCCTCGAGGAGGGCGAAGAAATGGATGCCCCCCATCAGCACGAGAAACAGACCCGCCGCGGCCCAGGTGTTCCACGAGAGCGCGGCGGAGCGCAGCTCGTGCGCAAGCAAGGTGCGGAAATGGCGCATCAGGGACGACGGGCCTCTCCCGGGGCGCGCCGCGTGGCGGCGAGGAAGATATCTTCCAGGCCGAAGCGATCCTCGGCGATTGTGCGCAGGCTGATGCCAGCGGCGATCAGCGCGCCGGCGAGGGTCTCGCGGGCCGGCGAAGCGGCGGGCAGGCCGACGCGGAAGGTGTTCCAGCCGTCGGCGGACGGCAGGGCGTCGACGGATGCGGCGGGTTCGGTCGCGCGGCAGGCGGCGAGTAGCGTGGCCTCGTCCGCGCGCGTCACGACGGTGAAGGTGGCTTCGGGTAGGAGCTCGCGTCGAAGGTCTTCGGTGCGGCCTTGGGCCACGAGCCGACCGCGGTTGATGATGACGACCTTGTCGCAGACCTGCTCGACCTCATGGAGGATGTGGCTGGAGATGAGGACGGCCATCTTGCCGCGCAGCGCACGGATGAGGTCGCGGATGCCGACGATTTGGTGCGGGTCCAGCCCGATGGTGGGCTCGTCGAGGATCACGACCTTCGGTTCGGCGAGCAACGCGTCCGCGATGCCGACCCGCTGGCGGAATCCCTTCGAGAGCTGACCGATGAGCCGGCCGGAGGCGCGCCGGGTGAGGTCGCAGTCATCCATGACCTTGCGGACGCGCTCGCCGACTCGCGCGGACTCGACGTCCTTGAGGCGGGCGCGCAGTGTGAGGTATTCCTCGACCCGCAGGTCCTCGGGCAGGGGGTTGTTCTCCGGCATGTAGGCCAGGTGACGCTTGGCCCCAGCCGGGTCGAGCGCCACGGATACACCCCAAATCGAGGCGCGGCCCGAGGTGCCGGACATGGTGCCAGCGAGGATGCGCATGGTGGTCGACTTGCCAGCGCCGTTCGGGCCGAGGAAGCCGACGATCTCGCCCGGCGCCACGGAGAAACTCAGGTCCTCCACCGCGGTCAGGTCACCATAGCGTTTGGTCAGCTTTTCCGCCACGACGGCCGCTTCCGGGAGGGGCGCTGCTTCGTTCATGGTTCGGTCTCCGAGGAGGATGGGTTGCACCCCGTAGGCACGATGCGAACGGGTCACGGAAGGACACGCCGAACCGCCTTTATTGGCAAGGAGAATAGGACTGCCCGCCACCTCGGAGCGCACCGCTTCGGCCGGCTTATTTGGCGGCGGGCGCAGCGGGCGCGATCAGCGACGGCTCGGATTGCACGAGCGCTTCCTTGTCGGACTTCCAGACGTGACCCGCGCGCAGTTTTTTATCCATGGCGTTCAGCCACTTGGTCGCTTCGGCGGCGTCGCCCTTGGCGACGGCGAGATTGGCCAGCGTCAGCATCGCGAAGCCACGGAGGGTCTCCGGGGCGTTAGCGTCATCGGCGACGGCGGCGATCGCCTTGTCGGCGCCAGCGGTGCCGGCTTCGAGCCCACACAGGGCGGCGTAGAGCCGGGCACGGGTGCCGAGGGCGGCGACGGCCGGCGCTTCGCCGGCGAGTCCGGCCAGTCGGTTGGCTTCGTCGTAGGCCTTGGCGGCCTCGGCGAACTTGCCGGCTTGCTTGAGGTCGTCGGCGACGTCCGTCATGGCGACGGCGGCGAGGGTTTCGCCCGGATGGGCGGCGGCGAAGGCGCGTCGGGCGGATTCATCCTGACAGGCATTGAATTCTTGGCCGAGGGCTTCCCGCTCGCTCTCTTGCCAGAAGAAATAGGCGAGGAAAGCCAAGATGCCGACCACGAGACCAAAGGTGCCCTTGACGATGACATCTTTGTTGCGTTCCCAGAAAAGCCAGAGGCGGTCTTCGGTGTCCGCGTTGACGAAATCCTCATCGACGACCACGAGGTTGCGGTCATCGCCGGCCGGGGGCTGCTTGTTGGAACGGTCTTCACGCATGGGGGGTCAACCCTTGGGAAAGGACCGATTGTGTCAACCCCCGCCTCCCCCGCCTACGGGCTTGTCCCCGCCCCCGGGAGGGCAAGGATGGGTGGACTCATGAGCGCCTCCGCCGCCCTTCTTCTGCGCCTCCAAGCCGCCCAGGCCAAGGGTCAGATCTCCGCGGCCAGTCTGGCTAACGCTGGGGAATGGCTTCGCTCGGGGGCCCTGCCGGCCGAGGCGCTCGCCGCCTTGCAGGATCTCTGCGTTCAGGAGGCTTGGGCCGAACTCGAGGACCGTTTCTATAAAGGAATCGCGTTTGGCACGGGCGGCATGCGCGGCCGTACCGTGGGTCGGGTCTCGGCCGCCAACGAGCTTGATGCCCAGGGACTGCCCGTGCGCGCCGCCATCGGTTCCGCCTGCCTCAATGACATCAATGTCCTCCGCGCCGTCCTCGGTCTCTGGAAGCATGTCTCCGCCACCCAGCCCGGGGCGCGTCTGGTCGTCGCCCATGATGTCCGCCACTTCTCCCGCCACTTCGCTGAGCTCATCGCCGGCGCCTGGAGCGCGCTGGGTGGGGAAGCCTATCTCTTCGTCGGCGCCCGCTCGACGCCGCAACTGAGTTTCACCGTCCGCCACCTGGGCGCGCATGCCGGCGTGGTCATCACGGCGAGCCATAATCCTTCCCACGATAACGGCTTCAAGTGCTGCCTCGGCGACGGCGGCCAGGTCTTGCCGCCGCACGATGCCGCGATCGTCGCCGAAGTCGGTCGGCTCGGCCCCGCCGATGTCGCGCCCTACCTCGACAAAGACCTCACCGGCGTCCTCACCGTACCCGCCGCCGCCGAAGATGCTTACCTCGCTCGTCTCGCCGGCGTCGTCCTCGATCCGGAAGTCATCTCGCGCCACACGCCGAAAGTCGTTTTTACGAATGTCCACGGCACGGGCGATGTCATGGTGGTGCCGGCCTTGCGGCGCGTAGGCATCGACCCGCACGTGGTCGAGGAACAGCGCGAGCACGACGGGCGCTTCCCGACCGTCGCCTCCCCGAACCCGGAGAACGCCAGTACCTTCGCCCTCGCCCTCAAGCTCGCCGAGGAGATTGGCGCTGACCTCATCCTCGCGACCGACCCCGATTCCGACCGCGTCGGCGTGGCCTGCCCGCTGCCCGCGGGTGGCCATCGCCTGCTCAATGGCAACGAAGTCGCCGCGCTGCTCACGGAGTTCCGGATCTCCTCGCTCAAGGATGCCGGTGTCCTCCCCGAAGCGGGCTCCCTGAACGCCGCCGTGGTGAAGTCGCTCGTGACCACGCCGCTCGTCGCCGCGATCTGCGCCCGCCACGGCATCCGTTGCGTCGAGACGCTCGTCGGCTTCAAATGGATCGCCCGCAAGCTCGAGCATTGGAGCCGTCGCCTGGCCGAAGGCGCCGGCGCCGAAGCGCCGGCGCTACCGCTGCCCCGCCGTGCCCCGCTGGCGCTCCGTCATTCGACCCTCTTCCTGCTCGGTGCCGAGGAAAGCTACGGCTACCTCACCGACGATGCCGTCCGCGACAAGGACGCCAACGCTACGGTGGTCATGCTTTGCGAGTTCGCTGCGCTCCTCCGCTCTCGCGGTCGCACGCTCCTCGACGCGTTGGACGTGCTGCACCTCCGCCATGGGGCGCACCATGAGGACCTGCTCAACCTCGCGTTCGAAGGCGCCGAGGGCGCCGCCCGCATCCGCCGCATCGTCGCCTCCTGGCGCACCGCGCCCCCGACCGTCATTGATGGCTCAAAGGTGCTCCGCGTCACGGATTATGAACGCGACAAGGTACTCGACGCCGAAGGCGAACGCGTGCCGCCCGAGGAATTCATTCTCGCCGAGCTGGCCGATGGCCGGCGCATCGCCGTCCGTGCCTCCGGCACGGAGCCAAAGGCGAAATTCTACTCGTTCACGCAGGCCGCGGTCGCCGACGCCGATGATCTCCCGGCCGCCCGCACGCGTGCCCGCCAATCCGCCCTCGCCCTCCGCGCCTGGCTCGAGACCGATGCCAAGCGCCGGGCCAAATAATTTTATGAAGATCCTATCCCTGTGTGCCTTCCTCCTCCTGGCCGGTTGCGCCAGCCCTCTCGGCGATCGCTCGTTCGTCACGGACAAGACGCCCGTCGCCGCGGCCCTCGCCGGCCAGCCCGCCGGCCAAGGTTCGTTCGAGGACCGGGTGCGCACGGCCAACGAGAAGAACGACGATCGTCTGCTCAAAGGCGATTGGCGTGCGACCAAGTCCGCCGTCGGCCCCCAGCCGTAAGGCTTACTTCGCCTTGGGCTTCAGCGGCAACTTGAGGCCCATCTGGGCGTCGAGGTAAGCCGCAAGCTGGTCGACCAAGGCTGCCGCAAACTTACGTCGGTTGGCCTCGGTGTCGCGCACCCCCTTCGAATGGCTTTCGATCTGCAGCCCCGCGAAGCCGGTGCCGGGTGCGGTGTGGGTGCGGACGTTATACCCGCCGTTGAAGTAAGGCTCACCGGGGACGGGCTTACCGAGGCTCGGCGTGGACGGGAAGCCGGCTTGCTCCAACAAGGCACCGAAACTCTGCGGTCCGTGCAGGAGCGCTGGGTAGGTGGACGGATTCTTCAGCGCGAAAAATTGTAACGTACCTTTCCGGATGAACTCCGGCTTGCTGAGGTCGGCGTCCGGCAGGCCGAGCTCATCCCGGGAATGGGCATACCCGAGTTCGAGCCGCGCATCGGCGTGGCCATGACCATGCAGGTCGATGTAAAAGCCCTGGCCGTGCTGCGCGACGACGGCCTGCTGCGCGGTCCGGATGAAGCCCTGGAAATCCTTCCAGGTCTGTTCGGTCAGCGGATGGCCGGCCGCGCCTTCGACGATCTCCCGGTTGCAGTCAATCTTGCGCCGATGGATCCGGCAGATGATCACGTGCGGGTGCTGGCCGGTGCGCGCGACGAATGCTTCGTCGATGGCCCGGGCGAGTTCCTGGGTGTTGGTGTCGAACGCGAAGGTGCCCTTCGCGCGGTCGGGGAGTTCGGACGGGCGGTCGCGTCCGCCATGCGCTGCGGATAGCACGAAGGGCAGGCTGCCGGCGATGTATTCGACGTAGTCATTGCGGCCGAAATAGGTCTTACCGGGGACGGGAGGCTCGGCGGCGCGCAGGACGGCGGCCGCCGCGAGCACGATGAAGCAGACGAGGCGGGGCATACTGTAGTCAAGCTGGCCCGACCCTTCGGGTCAAGCGGGTGGGTTCAGCGGACGGCGCCGCCGGCGAGCAGGGCGCGGACGGCGGCCTCCTCTGGCACGTCGTCCGCGGTGCTGGCCGCGCCGATGCCGTCCTGCAGGACGAAGCGCAGCTTGCCGCCGCGGACCTTCTTGTCGCGGCGCATCGCGGCGAGCATCGGTTCAAGGGAGAGCGGCGCCCGTAAGGCGGTGGGCAGGGCGTGCGACTTCAGCACGGCCACGACCTGTTCGGCCTGGGCGGCGGTGCAGTGCTTCAGCTCGGCGGAAAGGCGCGCAGCCATCACGAGCCCGATAGCGATGGCTTCGCCGTGCAGATAAGTCCCGTAGCCGGCGGCGGCTTCGACGGCGTGGCCGAAGGTGTGGCCGAGGTTGAGGAGTGCGCGTCCGCCGTGGGCACTGGTCTCGCGTTCGTCGCCAGCGACGACGCCGGCCTTGATTTCGACGCAGCGGCGGACCACGCGCGGCAGAAGCGGATGATTCCAGGCGAGCGGTGCGTTCTGCTCCAGGAGACCGAAGAGATCGGCGTCGGCGATGAGGCCGTGCTTGATCACCTCGGCCATGCCCGCGGCGAACTCGCGCGGCGGTAGCGTGGCCAGCAGGTCGGTGTCGGCGAACACGGCCGACGGCTGATGGAAGTTGCCGACGAGGTTCTTGCCGGCGCCGAGGTTGATGCCGGTCTTACCGCCGACGGAGCTATCGACCATCGCGAGCAACGTCGTCGGGACCTGGTAGAAATCGACACCACGCTGGTAGGACGCGGCCGCGAAGCCGGCGAGGTCGCCGATGACGCCGCCGCCGAGCGCAAAGACCGCGCCGTCGCGGGCCACGCCGTGGGCGGCGAGGAAATCCCAGAGGCGCGCGAGTTCGGCGGCGGACTTGGCGGTCTCGCCGTCCGCGGCCGTGGCGAGCACCGGCATTAGGCGCGCGAGCTCTGCGGCGAAACCGGACTGGGCGGCGACGACGCCGGGCGAAGTGATCGCCACGCATTTCTGACCGGCGGAGAGCCGCTGCTCGGCCGTGGCCAAGGCTTCCCGGCGCACCCCGGATCCGATGCGGACAGGGTAGGAGCGCTGGCCCAGCTGGACGGTGACGGTCTCGGCCGACATGGGTTCACGCTGGGGTGGGGCGCCCCCGCTGGCAAGACAACCTCACTCGGCCAGGCCGACGATCGAACGGGCGTAGGCCCGCGCGTCGAAGGGCTGCAGGTCGGCCGGCTGTTCGCCCACGCCGATGAAGCGGACCGGCACGCCGAGCTCGCGGACCGCGGCGACGAGCGCACCGCCGCGGGCGGTGCCGTCGAGCTTGGTCACGATCAGCCCAGTGAGGCCGACGGCTTGATGGAAGATGCGGGCCTGTTCGAGGGAGTTCGCGCCGAGCGAACCGTCGAGGACGAGCCACTTCTCATGCGGCGCACCAGCATGGGCCTTTGTCGTGACGCGCACCACCTTGCGCAACTCTTCGAGGAGGTGCGCCTTAGTATGCAGGCGGCCAGCGGTATCCAGGATGACGAGGTCCGCGCCCCGCGCGACGCCCGCCTTGACGGCATCGAAGGCCACGGCCGCGGGATCTGCGCCGGAGGCGCCGCCGACGACTTGGACGCCCAGCCGGTCGGCCCAGGCGGAAAGCTGTTCGCCGGCTGCCGCGCGGAAGGTGTCGCACGCGCCGAGCAGGCAGGTTCGGCCCTCCTGGCCCCAGCGCCAAGCGAGTTTCGCCGCGGTGGTCGTCTTGCCGGCGCCATTCACGCCGAGGAGCATAATCACGTGCGGCTTGGCGAAGGCGGGGTCGGCCACGGTCTCGCCGCCGAGCGCGCGCACGATGGTCTGGGCCGCGGCTTCGGCGGGCGAGGTTTGGCGCAGGGCGGCCTCCGTCTTCCACGCGGCGCGCACCGCTTCGACGATCTCGTCGGCCGTGGCGGGGCCGAAGTCGGCGGCGAGCAAGCGCTCGCGGAGTTGTTCGGCCGACGCGGCGTCGAGCGGCCGCGCCAGCAGGTTGGCCATGGCTTCGGCCGTACGGCTCAGGCCGGACTTCAGTCGTTCGAAGAAGCCCGCCATGGCTCAACCGCCCTCGGCTTTGCGCGGATCGCGCCCCAATTCTTCCTTATAGCTGTCGAGGATGCCGTTCACGAAACGCTTGGATTCCTCGGTCGAGAACTCCTTGGCGATATCGACGGCCTCGTTGATGCTCACCACCGGCGGGATGTCCGTGCGGCGCATCAGCTCGAAGATGGCGAGGCGCAGGATGGCGAGGTCCACGCGGGCGATGCGGCCGAAGGCCCAGTTCTTGGCGTATTTGCCGATGACCTCGTCGATGAGAGCGAGGTCGCGGATGACGCCTTGGATGAGCTCCTCGGCGAAGGCGTAGTAGTCGCGGGGCTGCGGGCGTTCGGAGAAGAAGTCGAAGAGGGCTGTGACCATGTCGGCGTGGCGCTGTAGCTCCCAAGAGCACAGGAACTGCATGGCCACGACCCGGCTGTCATGGCGACGGTTGCGTTTGGCGGGCGGCGCGGCTGGGTCGGGCACGATCGCTTCCTCGGGTGCGATGATGGCAATCTCGATACCGGCGGGGATGTTGTGGCGGCGGAAGGCGTCGACGGTTTTCTGGTTGGAGGCGATAATCTCAATCAGGCGGCGGTGGCTGCGGATCTCCTCGCGGAGCGCCGTGCGCGGCTCCTCGACCTGCGAAGGAAGCGGGAACGGCCCCGAGATGCGCGCCCCGGTGTCGGCGACGCTGGCGACGATGTCGGCCGCGGCTTGGTCGGCCATGCGGTAGTCGACGCCTTTGATCCGGATGCGGATCTTGGCGCGCGCGGACGCGGAGATGGGCGAGTCGGGATCCATCGGTCAGTTCTGGGCGAAGGGCTCCTGGCCGCCGCGCTTCCGTTCCTCTTCCTCGACCTGATCGAGCCGCTCGCCGAGGCTGACCCGGTGACGGGCCATCGCGAGGGCGGCATGGGCGAACTCGGTGCCCCGGTCCAGCGAGCCTTGGCAGCGGGCGACGGCCTGTTCGCGGTTGTTCGTCACGACGATGCCGTTGATTATCGGGACCTCGGAGCGGATGGCCGCGTCCTGCAGGGCGTGGGCGGTCGAGTTCGCGATGATCTCATGGTGCGGGGTGTCGCCGGCGATGACGACGCCCAAGGCGATGACGCAGTCGTAGTCGCCAGTCATGGCTGACATGTAGGCGGCGTAAGGGATCTCGCCCGAGCCAGGGACGGCGAGTTCGGTGATGGCGGCGGCGGGCACGCCGGCGGCGCGGAGGCCTTTGATGGTGTTCTTCTTGAGGGCCTGGACGAGTTCGGCGTTATAACCGGCCGACACGAGGGCGAAGCGGAGTTCGGCGCCGTCGACGGCGTCAGGGATGGGCTTATCGAGGCTCATGGCGGAAGAACGAAAGGCCGATGGAGTGCGTTCCGACCCAGCCTGCAAGCGGAAAAGGCCCGGACCGGTCAGAACGGGACCTGTTCCACGATCTCGAGCCCATACCCGCCGAGGCCGACCACCTTGCGCGGGTTGTTCGTGATGAGCCGGATGCGGCGCAGGCCGAGGTGCGAAAGGATCTGGGCGCCGATGCCGTAGTCGCGCGCGTCCATCGCGCTGAGGCGGACGCCGGCTTGGTCGGCCTGCACGCCACCGAAGGGCTGGGTGACGTGGACGATGACGCCGCGCCCGGCCTTGGCCACGGCTTCGAAGCTGGCCGCGAGCGAGGTGCCCGCCCCGAAAGCGCTGCCCCGGAAAAGGTCGCCCAGCATGTTCTCGCGCTGCACGCGCACGAGCGTCGGCGTTTCGTCCGGCTGGCCGAGGGTGAAGACGAGGTGCTGGCGGCCGTCGGGCAGCGAACGGTAGACGCGCAAAGCGAATTCTCCCCACGCCGACTGAAAGGGGCTTTCGGCGACGAGCTCGACGAGGCGTTCGCGGCGGTGCCGAAACTCGATGAGCTGCGCGATGGAGATCATGCGGAGGCCGAAATTCTTCTTGAGCTCGATGAGCTCGGGCAATCTCGCCATCGAGCCGTCTTCGTTCAGGATCTCGCAGATGACGCCGCTCGGGTGCAGGCCGGCGAGGGACGCGAGGTCGACCGCGGCTTCGGTGTGGCCGGCCCGCTGGAGTACGCCGCCCGGGCGGGCTTGGAGCGGGAAGATGTGGCCGGGCTGTACGAGCGCCTCGGGCTTGGCCGTCGGGTCGGCGAGGATCGCGATGGTCTTGGCGCGGTCGTAGGCGGAGACGCCGGTGGAGATTCCTTCGGCAGCGTCGACCGAAACGGCGAAGGCGGTGCGCTGCGACTCGCGGTTCTCTGGCACCATCTGGGAGATGCCGAGGTGGCGCAGCTGATGCGCGACGGTCGGGACGCAGATGAGGCCGCGCGCGTGGCGGATCATCATATTGACCGTCTCGGGCGTCGCCTTCGATGCCGCCATCACGAGGTCGCCCTCGTTCTCGCGGTTCTCGTCGTCGGTCACAATCACGAGTTTCCCGGCGGCGATATCCGCCAGGGCTTCCTCGATAGTGTCGAAGGGCTCGTTCATGAAAGTGGGAGGATTGAACTTGGTCGTAACCTCCCTCGGTGCAAGCGGGGAGATGACACCCCGACTTTAAAATCGACCGCTTTGCGTCTATTTAGCGGCGGCGGCCTTGCCTTTGCCCTTGGCGGCACCCTTGCCCTTGGCGGCGGTAGGCGCGGCCTTCATGGCTTCGGCAATCTTGCCGCGGGCTTCGCTCCAAGAGGCCTTGGGTTCGGCCTTGGCGCTCCAGATCACGAAATTGCGAAAGGTGGCGGACTGGCCAGCGCAGGTGAAGCCGGGGTTGGCCTTCTCGGCCTTAAAGAGGTCGTCGCTGCCGAAGCCGCTGATCTTACCGTCAATCGTCGCAACCATCGTGTCACCGACCATCTCGAGTACGACGCGGTGCCAGGTGCCGGCGGCGAAAGCCTGAGCCTGATTCAGGAAGATGATGCTCTTCTCGGGGCCGTCGTGATCATGGTCATCCTTCTGCACGCGGAGGGACGTCGGCGTGATCATCACGCGCGCGACATGCTCCTTGGCGTCGTTGATGCTGAGCGAGATTGACTTGGCGCCATCGAGGCGGAACTCGAAGGCGGCGACAAAATCTTGGAGCTTCACGGGCACGCGGCCGGCGGCGCCATGCATGTCGGCAGGGACCTCTTCGACCCGGATGCCTTCGGCGGTGCGTTCCCACTTACCCTTGGCGATCTTCCAGTCGGCGGCCTGGACGTCTTTAGTCAGCGCGTCGCTGACGATTTCCTTGTCGGGTTGGGCGAGGAGCGTGACGGGTGCGTCGGCCGCGCCGAGCGGCGACACGAGGGCGAGGAGGGCGAGGAGGCGGAGCGACATGGGGTTGTGCTTCTTGGAACAGCGCAAACCGCCGATGGTTGCGATTATTCGTAGGTCAGCTGCGCGGTCGCGTTCGTCGTGGCCGATGAAACCGTCCGGACCCAATAGGCATTGATCCAATGGGGGAACTCGAAGGTCTCCTTTGCGCTTGGGGCCAACTTGAAGCTGCGATAGGCAGCGAAGCGGCCATCACCCGCGGCGTCGAGTTCGACGGTAATCGTCGTCTCAGCGGCGCCATGGTTTTCAAGCACGAGGGTCTTCTTGTCGTAGCCGGTCATGAGGTAAGGGTCCGACGGTTTGCCGGCGGCGACGTCGCTGTTCTTCCACGGGCCACCGAAGCCGCGGGGCTTGCCGAGCTGCCAGAGATCGTCGGCCGTGCCGACCCAGACGGCGGCCTTACCGTCATCGGAGCGGATGATGTGGCGGTCTTCCTTCGCCGCTTCGGGCGAGACGCCGCTGAGTACGAGCAGCCCGCGGTAGGAACAGAAGTCATGGACGGCGGTATCACTGGTCGCAATCGGACGCATACGGATTGCGCCCTTGGCGTTGAGCGCCGGGAGTTCGTAGAAAGTGCCGTGGGCCTGGAGCATGTCCCGTTCGGTACACACTTCGCGCGCCTTACGTAAGGCACTGCGGGCGAGCAGCGCGTCCTGAGACGGTGAGGCTGAGCGAGGCAGGCGCCAGCGCACGCCGCTCTCCTCGAAGACCACGGAGGCTTCGTCGGTGGTGACAATACCCTGCGGGATGGGCGTGTTCTTCTCGACGTAGGCGGTGGCCGCGGGGTCGGTCATCTTGGTGAGCTTGAGGTCGGCGGAGAGCTCGTAGGCCTCGCCTGTGGTGGTCTGGTCGGGCGTGATGGTCGCGTTGAGCACCGAGAGCGTGCGGAGGTTCGCCCCGCGCGTGAGGAGGAACGCGCCCTGTGAAGAGGCGGCACCGGCCTGGCTGAGTCCCTTGAAGAGTGCGTTGCGTTCGTTGCTACGGGCGTCGTTTGCGGCGTATTGGAAGGTGATGCTGGCCTTGGTGATATCGCGATCAGCCTTCGCGCGAATCCAGGCGCCGGGGATTTCGGCCGGGATCTCGATCCAGCGTGCGGCCTCATCGGCCTTGAGCGCGACCTCGCGCCAGGCCTTCCATTGACCGTCGCCCTGCGCATCGATCTCCAGCGTGAAGGTCGTGGCCGCCGCGCTGTCATGCTGCAGCTGGACGGCGCGTTTCGCGAAGCCGGCCAGTAGGAAAGGATCGGAAGGGTCGCCGGCCTGAACGGGTTCGTCCACCCAGACGCTGCCGCGGCCGATGGCCGGGCCGAGTTTGTCCGGCGCGTCGAGCGCGGTGAACCAGAGGTTGGACTGCGACTGGCCAGGGCCGGCCAGCGCGCCCTTGGCGGGACGCTTGTTCAGAAACTCGGACTTCGCGGTGTCGTCGCAGCCGAAGACCAGACGGCCCTGCCAGCGCGTGAAATCACCGATGACTTTGAGGTAGGCGGAGCGCGGTGCGATCCCGGCGGAGTGCTTCGACGTGAAGTCGGCGGGGAATTTCCAGAAGAGGCCATGCATGGTCATCAGTCGCGAGCCTTCTTCACCGATGTCGCGGATGCGCGGCCACTCGGTGTTCCAACCATGGGCGCCGTCATAAGAGTGGCTCCCTTTGGGCAGGCGGTAGCTCGTCCACTTACCGTCTTCCATCACCATCAGGATGACCGAGCGGAAATCCCAGCCGACGGTCCAAATCGGGTCCTTCGTCGGATCGGCGTTGCCGGTGAGGCCACCCGGACCGGTGACTTCGGTGAACTGGTTGCGACGGATGAGGGACCAGTTGCCTTCGCCGTTGAACGAGCCGAGGCCGCCGCTGACGATCGTCGGGTCGACGAGCGCCTTGGGGCTCCGCTCGCCGTTATTGGCGAGAATAACGAGGCCTTGGCCGGAGTAGAGTCCCTTGCCGTGGTAGCCGGACAACGTGGAGGTGATCGTCGCCGGGCTGACTTCCTCCGTCTGGCCGGGCTTCGGCTTATTCATGATCTCCTTGATGAGACCTTTCACCGCCAGCGTGCGGACATCGACTTCATAGAGGCCGTCTTCCATCGTGGCGTAATAAATCTTATTCGTCGGGTCGGTCAGGTGGCGGGCGTTGCCGGTATGGCGGCCGGGCATGAGCTTCGGCGGGATGACGCGCACTTCGCGCTCCGCGCTGATGAAGTAGGGTCCGATGATGAGCTGGTTGGACTCCTTATGGATCATGCGGTTGGCCGGCGTGCCGCCGACGCTTTCCGGGCGGACGATCTGTTGCAGGTCTGGCGTGATTTCGTAGAGCTTGTCGCTCGAGCCGTAGGGCAGGTGCGGTCCATAGGTGATGACCCAGAGACGGTCAGCCCACGGCACCACGGCACCGGTGCCGCATTCGCCCTCGTTATTAAAATAGGCGAGCTCGGGGTAGATGCCGGACCATTCTTGCGGAGCGGCGGGCGAGGGGACGGCCAGCGCGCCCAGCGCGAGCGCAGCGAGCGTGCGGAAACGTAACGGGGTCATGCCCCAACTTTTCCTACCGCCTTAGGGTTAGCAAGTTTAGGATAACGCCCGCAGCAAGAAGACGAGGACCAGCCAGGCCGCCAGCAGCGCCGCGGGGAGGCCGAGGAGTCGGGCCAGGCTTTTGGATTGGGCCTGCGTCAGGAAAGCCAACGCGAGGAGCGCACCGCCAGCCGGTCCGAGCCAGCGATACGGGAGCGCCAGTTCCAGGTTCACGGACGGCACGAGCGCGCACACCTGCGCAATCCACGTCATCAAGTGGAGCAGCCCGGCCGCGGCGCCGTTGAGCCACATCGCTGGCCAAGCCAGCCAATCGCTTACGCTGCACGCGACGGACGCCATTCCGAGCATCAGCGGAATCTCCGAGAGCGGCACCAGGATGAGATTTACGAAGACCCCGCCCCAGCTCGCCGTTCCGAAGAGACCGAGCGTCAGGGGTGTACCGGCGAGCGTCGCCGCGAGCGAGACGCAGAGTCCGCCCAGCAGGAAGCGCCGCGCGTGCCCCCGCAGTCCGGGGGTCGTACTCTGCGCGCTGGGCGGCGTGAGGCGCTCCGCCTCCGTGGGTTGCGCGCACAGCTCCGCGGCCGGACCGCCGGCCGCGATGATGCCGAGTACGGCCGCATAACTGAGCTGGAAGCCAGCGTCGGCGCAGGCTTCCGGCGAGAGGATGAGCGTGACGGCGCAGGCGAGGGCCAGCGACTGCAAGGCCGGCGTATCGCGTTCGCCCGCGCGCCCGCCCCAGAGGAAGGCCGCCATGATCCAGGCGCGGACCGACGACGGTGATGCGCCCGTGACCTGGACGTAGAGCCAGAGGAGCGCGAGGATGACCAAGCCCGCCGGGAGTTCCGGTAGGCGCGCCCGCTTGGCGAGCCAGAGTAAGGCCGCGGCCATACCGGCAATGTGCAGGCCGCTGATGGCGAACAGGTGCAGCGTGCCGGTCGCCGCGAACGCCTCCTTGGCCTCCGCCGGGAGCAACGCCGTGCGCCCCATCATCGTCGCGGCGAGCAACGCGCCCCCTTCCGGATCATCCCAAGGCATGAAGCGTAGCCAGGCCTCCAGCCGGTGTTGCTGGGTCTGCCGCCAGACCGCGAAGCGCGAGGGCGGCGCGAGTTCACCGAGTACGCGTCCGCCGCGCAGCTTGAGCGTCGCGCCCTGCGAGCGGAGCCACGCATCGTAGCCCGAGACCTCCGCCGGTATCGCGGTGAGTCCGCCGGCAATCATCAGTTCGGCGCCTTCGGCCGGGCAGTCGCCGCGGGCGGAGAGGGCGAGGCGCCGGCGGAAGAGCGGGCCGTCGCGATCGGTGATCCAGCCAAGTCCGGTCCAGCCATCACCCTCCGCGCGCGGCGTCGCGCGTTCGATGAGGACGGGTAGTTCCACGAAAGGCCGCCGGATAATCGCTGGCGACTGCGGTGGCGTCCGCAGCTGGTGCCAAGCCGCGCCCAAGCTCGTGCCGGCGACGGCGAGCGCGACGAGGGCGAACCGCGTCCGGCGCCTCCCCAGCCAAGCGAGCGAGGTGGCGAGCAGTCCGATGAGCAACCAAGGCCCGGGCGACACGCCGTGCAGGGCATCGAGCGAGCAACCGAGCAGGAGGGGGAGGGCGAGCCAGAGCGCCGGGCAGTGCCCGAAGCGATCGTGGGTTAGGGAGTCTTGCTCCAGGGGGTCGGGCCTTGCCATGCGCGGAGGCCTTGGCCTCCGAGAGACAGGGACCGGACCTCCGCCGTGAGCGAAATCCAGGAGGGGTGCTTGGCGAGGAGCGGGTCCTGAAGTAGATTACCCAGGGGGATTACGACAAACGACCGGG
>CAMBGQ010000024.1 GCA_945866215.1 Opitutus sp. GAS368
CCGCCAAGTCGACCAAGGTCGTTTACACCTGGGGCGACGGCAAAGCTGACGGCAACGGCTCCATGAAGGCCCTGCTCGGCGGCAAGGGCGCTAACCTCGCCGAAATGACCCGCATCGGTCTCCCGGTGCCTCCCGGCTTCACGGTCACCACCGAAGTCTGCACCTATTACTACGCCAACAAGCGCACCTACCCTGTTTCCCTCCAGGCTCAGATGGAAGCCGGCGTGAAGAACATGGAGAAGATCATGGGGACCCAGTTCGGCGCCACCTCCGGCATGCCTCTGCTCGTCGCCGTCCGCTCGGGTGCTCGCGACTCGATGCCGGGCATGATGGACACCATCCTTAACCTCGGCCTCAACGATGAGTCCGTCAACGCCCTCGCCAAGGCCACCGGCAACGCCCGCTTCGCTTGGGATTGCTACCGTCGCTTCATCCAGATGTACGGCGACGTCGTCCTCGGCGTGCAGAAGCGCGAAGGCGAAGACCATGAGCCGTTCGAGACCATCATCGAAGAATTTAAGCACAAGAAATACAAGGGCGACGTCGAAGACTCCGCTCTCACCGCCGAAGACCAGCAGGAGCTCGTCAAGCAGTTCAAGGCCCTCGTCAAGGCCCGCACCGGCAAGGTTTTCCCGCACAGCCCGTGGGAGCAGCTCAACGGCGCCGCCGGTGCCGTGTTCTCTTCCTGGATGAACGACCGCGCGATCGTCTATCGCCGCAAATACAACATCCCCGCCGAGTGGGGCACCGCCGTCAACGTGCAGGCCATGGTGTTCGGTAACACTGGCGAAAAGTCCGGCTCCGGCGTCGCCTTCACCCGTAACCCCGCCAACGGCGTGGACGAGTTCTACGGCGAATTCCTCATCAACGCCCAGGGCGAAGACGTCGTCGCCGGCGTTCGCACCCCTGAGCCGGTCAGCAAGCTCAAGGCGGTGATGCCCCAGAGCTACGCCCAGCTCATGAAGGTCCGCCAGACCCTCGAGAAGCACTTCAAGGACGTCCAGGACATCGAGTTCACCGTCCAGGAAGGTAAGCTGTACATGCTCCAGACGCGTAACGGTAAGCGCACCGCCGCCGCCGCCCTGAAGTTCGCCGCCGACATGGTGAAGGAAAAGCTCATCGACTGGGAAACCGCCATCATGCGCAACCCGGCCGACCAGCTCGAACAGCTGCTCGCCCCGATCTTCGACCTCGCTGAAGTCAAGAAGGCCAAGGCCATCGCCACCGGTCTCCCGGCCGGCCCTGGTGCCGCCACCGGTAAGATCTACTTCAACGCTGACCGCGCCGTCATCGCCGCCGAGAAGGGCGAGAAGGTCCTCCTCGTCCGCGTCGAAACCTCCCCGGAAGATCTCCGTGGCATGATCGCCGCCGAAGGCATCCTCACCGCTCGCGGTGGGGTGTCCTCGCACGCTGCGCTCGTCGCCCGCCAGATGGGCAAGGTCTGCGTCTGTGGCGCTGCTGCCGTCTCCATCGACTACGATAAGAAGACGACGACCATCGCTGGTCACACCTTCAAGGAAGGCGACTTCCTCTCCATCGACGGCACCGCTGGCACGGTTTACGCCGGTCAGATCAAGACCGCCCCTTCGGAGATCGTCTCCGGCCTGCTCAACAACGACAAGGCCGCGCAGAAGACCGAGAAGTACAAGAACTACGTCCAGCTGATGAAGTGGTGCTCGCAGGCCACCCGCCTGCAGGTCCGCACCAACGCCGATAATCCTGAGCAGACCGCCCAGGCCCTCGCGTTTGGCGCCCAGGGCATCGGCCTCACCCGCACCGAGCACATGTTCTTCGAAGGCGACCGCATCGACGCCGTCCGTGAGATGATTCTCGCTGACACCGTCGAAGGCCGCAAGAAGGCCCTCGCGAAGATCCTGCCTTACCAACGCGCGGACTTCACCGGCATCTTCAAGGCCCTCAACGGCCTGCCCGCCACGATCCGTCTCCTCGACCCGCCCCTCCACGAGTTTGTGCCGCACGACGAAAAGTCCCAGGCCGCCCTCGCAAAGAAGCTCGGCATCCCGACCGAGAAGGTCATCGCCCGCGTCGCCGCCCTGCACGAGTTCAACCCGATGCTCGGTCACCGCGGTTGCCGCCTCGGTATCGCCTACCCGGAAATCACCGAGACCCAGGCTCGCGCCATCTTCGAAGCCGCTGCCGCGGTCCAGAAGAAGGGCATCAAGGTGAAGCCTGAAGTCATGGTGCCCCTCGTTGGCTTCAAGCGTGAGCTCGACCTCCAGGTCGAAGTCATCCACCGCGTCGCCGCCGAAGTGCAGAAGGAACAGAAATGCAAGATCGCCTACTCCGTGGGCACGATGATCGAAGTCCCTCGCGGCGCCCTCACCGCCGACGAAATCGCGCACACCGCCGAGTTCTTCAGCTTCGGTACGAACGACCTCACCCAGACCGCGCTCGGCGTCTCTCGTGACGACATGGGCAACTTCCTCGGCGCCTACACCGAGAACGAGATCTTCAAGAAGAACCCGTTCGCTACGCTCGACCAGACCGGCGTCGGCCAGCTCGTCCAGATCGCCATCGAGAAGGGCCGCAAGACCCGGCCCGACATCAAGCTCGGCATCTGCGGCGAACACGGCGGCGAACCCGAGTCCGTCAAGTTCTGCCACCGTGTGGGCCTGAACTACGTCTCCTGCTCGCCTTACCGCGTGCCGGTCGCCCGCCTCGCCGCTGCTCAGGCCGCGATCGAGGAAAAGCGCGCCGCGAAGAAGTAAGCCAGTCGACCCGGCCAAAGCAAAGGGGCGCACCGCGAGGTGCGCCCCTTTTTTGCGCCGGCCGCCGGGTCAGAGCACCCTGAATATCAGCAGCAAGCAACCGATGAGTGCCGCGGCGAGCGCGACGAAGAGCCAAAGAATCGTGACTCCTTTGCCCTTGCCTCCGACGCGCGCCGCCCGGGCGGAACTGCGGAGCCGGTGGCCGCGCGAACTGACGCGCTGGATGGTGACGTTCGGGAAATCTTGGCCCGCGACATCCTCGGCCTTACCGTAAGCGTAGCCGAGGTGAATCAGCTCGGCGAAGGCCCGAGACTTGCGGGCGGGCGAGAGACGATCGAAGCCATTGCACTCGCGACCCACGATCAGCCGCTCCAAGGCGAGCATGCCGTCTTCGGTGGGGTAGGCAGAAACATGAGGGTCAGGCTTGCTCACTGTTGCAGGCGTAATTCTTTATCGTTCTGGTAAGACCTTGCGACAAGACGATATTCGGCTTACCTAAGTAAAATAATCAGCTGCCCCGCTGCCGAATAATGCACCCCGCCGCCATCAACCGCGAACTCCCCGTCGCCCTCAGCATCGCCGGCTCCGACAGCGGCGCGGGGGCGGGAATTCAGGCAGACCTGCTCACTTTCGCTTCGCAAGGCGTGTTCGGAACGACCGCCATCACGTGCCTCACCGCACAGAATCCGCACGGCGTCTCCGGCGTGCAGGCCAGCCCCGCGGCGTTCGTCGTCGAACAGTGCGTGCAGGTCGCGGCCCACTTCCATCCGAAGGCCCTCAAGACCGGCATGTTGCTCAACGCTGAAATCGTCCTCGCCGTTGCTGGCTTTATCCAATCGTCCGGCATCCCTGCCGTCGTCGACCCGGTCATGGTCGCTTCGAGCGGCGCCACCCTGCTCGCTCCGGATGCCATCGCCGCCGTGCGCACCCGGCTCATTCCGCTCGCCGCGCTCGTCACCCCGAACCTCGACGAAGCCACAATCCTCCTCGGCCGCAAATCGCTCGGCGGCACCGACGAGGCACTCGAGCTCGCCAAGACCTATGGCGTGCCCTTCCTGCTCAAGGGCGGCCACGCCGAGGGCGACGACCTCACCGACTGCCTCGCTTGGCCGACCGGCGAGACCAAGGTCTTCCAGGCCCGCCGCGCGCCCAACGTGGACACCCACGGTAGCGGCTGCACCCTTTCGGCGGCCATCACCGCCCAGCTCGCCAAGGGCAAGAGCCTCTCGGAAGCCGTCACCATCGCCCATGCTTACCTCCAAGGCGCGATCCACGGCCCGATCCAGGTCGCGGGGTTGAATTGCATCCGACACCTCTGACACTGAGGGGTAGGGGTAGGGGTAGGGGTAGGGGTAGGGGTAGGCTATTATGCTTAAATTTAGGCAAAATAGCCCTTTCGCCCTTATTTTACCGCCCCTACCCCTACCCCCACCCCTTTGACTTTTCCTACCCCCACCCCTGCCCCTACCCCTACCCCTATTTCAGCCACTTATTCACACTTGCCCCCGTTAGCCCGCTTCCTTTTCTAACCCATTCCCTGCAGGCTCGACCTGCCCCCTAAGACCATGCCCAAAAAGAACGCCGCCAAGCAATCCACCGCCACCGCCCCTTCGGCCGTCTCGGCCAAGACCGGCGTCAAGATGCGCGGGTGCGACGTCGTGGTCCGTTGCCTGGAGAACCTCGGTGTCGACACCATCTTCGCCTACCCGGGCGGTGCCTCCATGGAGCTCCACCAAGGCCTCACCCGCTCCAAGAAAATCCGCACCATCCTGCCCCGCCACGAACAAGGCGGCGCTTTCATGGCCCAAGGTTACGCCCGCTCGACCGGCAAGCCCGGTGTGTGCATGGCCACCTCCGGACCAGGCGCGACGAACCTCGTCACCGCGATTGCTGACGCGCACATGGACAGCGTGCCCTTGATCTGCATCACCGGTCAGGTCTACCAACAGTTCATCGGGCGCGCGGCGTTCCAAGAGACCGACTTCTACGGCATGACCCTGCCGATCGTGAAGCACTCCTTCCTCGTCCTCGATTATAACGAGCTGCCGAGCATCATGTACAAGGCCTTCAAGATCGCCACGACCGGCCGTCCGGGCCCCGTCGTCATCGACATCCCGAAGGACATCCAGCAGCAGGAATGGGTCCCAGTCTTCCCGAAGAATCCCGACGACGTCTCCATCCCCGGCCTGCCGACGCCGCCCAAGGCCCCGGACAGCGAGCTCGAGCAGGTCCTGCGCCTCGTCGAGAAAGCCAAGCAACCTGCGCTTTACATCGGCGGCGGCATCCTCTCCGGCGACGCCCATAAGGAGCTGCGCGCCTTCGCCGAAGCCACCGGTATCCCCGTCGCCTCGACCCTGATGGGACTCGGCGCCTTCCCCTGCGACCATCCGCAGTCCCTCTACTGGTACGGCATGCACGGAACCGTCGCCGGCAACTGGGCCGTCTGCAAGAGCGACCTCCTCATCACGATGGGCGCCCGCTTCGACGACCGCATCACCGGCGCCATCGAAAAGTTCGCCCCCGACGCTACGATTGTCCACATCGACATCGACCGCTCCGAGCACCAGAAAAACAAATTCGCGCACTACCCGATCCACTCCGACATCAAGTACGCGCTCGGCCGCATGGTCACCCTCGCCAAGAAGGGCTTCAAGAAGCCCGACCTGAAGAAGTGGTACGAGACCATCAACGGCTGGAAAAAAGAGCACCCGTATCCGTTCAGCTACGAGCGCAAGACCAAGCACATCCTTCCGCAGGAAGCCGTCGAAGTCATCTACCAGGAGACCAAGGGCCAGGCCATCATCGCCACCGGCGTCGGCCAGCACCAGATGTGGGCCCCGCAGTATTACCATTTCGGCGAACCCCGCCGCTTCATCAGCTCGCTCGGCGCGGGCACGATGGGCTTCGGCCTCCCGGCCGCCATCGGCGCCAAGGTCGCCCACCCAGACCTCCAGGTCATCGACATTGATGGCGACGGCTCGTTCCTGATGAACATCCAGGAACTGGCGTGCATGAAGATCGAAAAGATTAATGCCAAGGTCGTCATCCTCAATAACCAGCACCTCGGCATGGTGGTGCAGTGGGAAGACCGCTTCTACGCCGGCAGCCGCGGCCACACGATTCTGGGCGACGCGCAGAACATCGGCAGCCCCGATAATCCCGGCGGCTTATACCCTGACTTCGTCAAGATCGCCAACGGCTTCGGCGTCAAGGGCCGCCAGGTCATGCGGCGCGAAGACCTCCGCGCCGCCGTGCGCGAGATGCTCGATCACGACGGACCTTACCTCCTCGACGTCATCGTGCCCTACACCGAGCACGTGTTGCCCTTCATCCCGCAGAAGAAGTCGGCGATGGAGATTTTGACGAAATAAACGCGGAGCGTTTATTTCGAGGGGGCACGTGGGCAAGGGGACACGTGGACAAGGGGAGACCGGAAACCGGAGGATTGCATTCGTTTCGGGTGGCAGGTGGCGGCCCCGGGTGGCGGGTGGATACAATTTCAGGTCCCGGGTCTCGGTCATCGGGACTCTGGTGCGGGTATTCAGGTACAGGTACAGGTCCAGATACTTGGGGCTGCATTGGGTAGGGGCGCGACTGCGTCGCGTCCGTTCGCACGCGCACACGGAAGGTCGACGACCTTAGCTAAGAACCGACTACGATTCACCCCTACGGTCTCGAACGGACGCCACGCAGTGGCGCCCCTACCTCGATGCATTTTCCCAACCGCTAACCGCCAACCGCTAATACCTAGGGCTTGCGACTCCGTCGCAAGGCTCAGAGTCCCGCCAACCAGCGTTCGGCTTCAATCGCGGCGCGGCAACCCATGCCAGCGGCGGTGATGGCCTGGCGATAGACGTGGTCCGAGCAATCACCCGCGACAAAAACGCCAGGGATATTGGTGCTGACGGTGTTGGCTCCAGCAATCAAGTAGCCCCCCTCGTCGACCTCGAGGGCTGGCGTGAAGGCCTGCGAATTAGGCACGTGGCCGATGGCCACGAAGACGCATTTCACCGCGAGGTCACGGACGGCACCGGACTTCTCGATGACGCGGAGCGTGTGTACCTTGGCTTCGCCGAGGATTTCCTGCGGGGTGACGCTGAGGACAAGCTCGATCTTGGCGTGGGCCTTGACGCGCTGCACCATAATGTCCGAGGCGCGGAAGGAGTCGCGACGATGCACGAGGTAGACCTTGGAAGCGAACCGGGTGAGGAACAGGGCTTCCTCGCAGGCGGAGTCGCCGCCGCCGACGACGGCCACGGGCACGTCGCGGTAGAACGCGCCATCGCAGGTCGCGCAGGTGGTGACGCCGTTGCCGCCGTAATATTTCATCTCGCCCGGGATGCCGAGATGCCGAGGCGAGGCGCCGGTGGCGATAATCACAGACTGGGCCTCATACGTGGCCTCGCCGCCCTTAAGCTTTTTGACCGGGCCGGAGAAGTCGACCGAGTCGATCCGATCCCAGGCGAACTTGGCGCCGAAGCGTTCGGCCTGGCCCTTCATGTTCGTGATGAGTTCGTTGCCATCGACGCCGTGGACGAAGCCGGGGAAATTCTCGACCTCGGAGGTCGTGGTCAGCTGGCCGCCTGGTTGGCCGCCTTCGAGCACTAAGGGGGTCAGGCCCGCACGGGCGGCATAGATGGCGGCGGTCAAACCGGCGCAGCCTGTACCTAGAATAATAACGTTTTCAGCCATGAGCATCTCCCATCTTGAGGGCAGGGGCAAAGCCGCAAGACGGAAAACCTGTTGTGAACAACCCGACTCAAGGCTTGCCCAGGGGGGTGGGGTCGGAGTTTGCTCCCTGTCGCTTTCGGACCTATGTTTCTTAGCCTACTCAAGCTCTTCGCCGGCAGCCACCATCGGAGGTTCCTCCGCAAGTGCGCTCCCCTGGTCAAGCGGATCAACGCCTATGAGGCCGAGTATCAGAAGCTGTCCGATGAGACGCTTCGGGCTAAGACCGCCGAGTTCAAGGCCCGCCACGCCAAAGGGGAATCCCTTGACGCCCTCCTTCCAGAGGCCTTCGCGGTCGTCAAGAATGCCGCCCGTCGCCTCTGCGGCACCCAGGCCATGGTCTGCGACCACGAGCTGGCATGGGAGATGGTGCATTTCGACGTCCAGCTCATCGGCGGCATCGCCCTCCACCAGAACAAAATCTCCGAGATGGCGACCGGCGAAGGTAAGACCCTCGTCGCCACTCTGCCGCTCTACCTCAACGCTCTGACGGGTCGGAACTGCCAGCTCGTCACGGTCAACGATTACCTCGCCCGGCGCGACTCCGAGTGGATGGGCCACCTTTACCGTTGGCTCGGGCTGACGGTCGGCTGCATCCAGAACCAGATGCCGAGCGACGACCGCAAGGCCGCCTACGGCTGCGACATCACCTACGGCACCGCTTCCGAGTTCGGCTTCGACTACCTGCGCGACAACGGCATGGCTCTCTCGCCCGAGGAGCAGGTCCAGCGCGACCATTACTTCTGCATCGTCGACGAGATCGACTCTATCCTGGTCGACGAGGCTCGCACGCCGCTGATCATCTCGGGACCCGCCGCCGAGGAACGCGAACCGGCCTTCCCCCGTCTCCGCCAACCGGTCGCCAGCCTCGTTGAACTGCAGATTCGCCTCGTCACGCGCCTGATGAACGAGGCCCGCGAAGAACTCGAGAAGCTCCCCGAAGACAAGGACCCCTCTCCAGATGCGCTCGATAAGCTCTGGCTCGCCGCCCACGGCATGCCACGCAATCGCATCTTCCTCCGCCTGATGGAGAACGGGCGCTGGCGCAAGCTGCTCGAGAAACACGAAGGCGTGCTGGCCTCTGAGATCGAGAAGGACCGCCGCTTCCACCTCAAGGAACGCCTTTACTTCGCCATCAGCGAACGCAACCACGAGGCCGACCTCTCTCAGCTCGGCCGCGACACGCTCCGTCCTGGCGAGCCCGATGCTTTCGTGCTGCCCGACCTGCCGACCCGTTACGTCGAGCTCGACCGCGACACGTCGCTGTCCCCGGAGCGCCTCGCCGAACTCCGGACGGAAGCCGAAGCCTCCTACGCCCGGGCCTCCGAGGACATCCACGCCATCGGACAGCTACTCAAGGCCTACGTACTCTACGAGAAGGACAAGCAATACGTCGTCCACGAGGGCAAGGTGAAGATCGTCGACGAAAACACCGGCCGCATCATGGAAGGACGCCGCTGGTCCGACGGCCTCCACCAAGCCGTCGAGGCCAAGGAAGGCGTCGAACTGGAAAAGGAGAATAAGACCTACGCGACCGTCACGATTCAGAACTACTTCCGCATGTACCAGAAGCTCGCGGGCATGACCGGTACCGCCGAAACCGAGGCTTCCGAGTTCCAGGACATCTACCGCCTGACGGTCGTCGCCATCCCGACCCACCGTCCGTGCATCCGCGTCGACGACAACGACATCGTCTTCAAGACCCGCAAGGAGAAGTACCAGTTCGCCATCAAGGAAATCTCCGAAGCCCATAAGCGCGGTCAGCCCGTGCTCGTCGGCACCGCCTCCGTCGAGGCCTCCGAGACCCTCGGCCGCATGCTCGCGATGGCCAAGGTCTCCCACAAGATCCTCAACGCCAAGCACCACGAGGCCGAGGCCGACATCGTCTCGATGGCCGGCCAGCCCGGCGCCGTGACCATCGCCACCAACATGGCTGGCCGCGGCACCGACATCCGGCTCGGCGAAGGTATCCGCGAGCTCGGCGGCCTCTACGTCCTCGCAACCGAACGCCACGAAGTCCGGCGCGTCGACCGCCAGCTGCGCGGTCGCTGCTCGCGCCAAGGCGATCCGGGGCGCTCCCGCTTCCTCGTCTCGCTCGAGGACGACCTGATGCGCCTCTTCTCAAACGCGGGCATCATCTCCTCGCTGCTCGAGAAATCTTTCAAGGAAGGCGAACCGCTCGAGCACCCGCTCCTCAACCGTTCCATCGGGACGGCGCAAAAGCGCGTCGAAGGCCAGAATTATTCGATGCGGAAGCGGCTACTGCAATACGACGACGTGCTCAACCAGCAGCGCAAGATCATCTACGGACTCCGTAACCAGACCCTCAAGGCCGCCGACAGCCGCGCGACGGTCCTCAGCATCGTCGAAGAAGAAATCGAGGAACGCCTGAACATTGTGTTCCCGGATGCAACCGGCGAAGCCGACCGCCGCGCCGCCGAGGCCTTCGTCTATTGGTATATCACGACGTTCCACATGCGGATCGAGCTCGACGACATCCTCGCCCGCACGAAGGACCAGGTGACGCTGCTCGCCACGGACCGCGTCCGCGCGCTCCAGCTCAGCCGCGAAGAACACGAATCGCCGGCCATCCTCCAATACCTCGAACGCTCCGTCCTGCTCCGCGCCATCGACCGTAACTGGCAGAACCACCTCACGGAGATGGAAGACCTGCGCCGCGGCGTCAGCCTGCGCAGCTACGCGCAGAAAGATCCCCTCAACGAATACAAGACCGAGGCCTTCAAGGCGTTCGAACGCCTGATGCAGCAGCTGCGCACCGACGCCTGTTCCGGCCTGTTCCGGACCGCATCTTCGATGGAGGCCCTCGAGGCCCTGATGCGCCGCGCCCAAGGGCAGGCCAAGGCCACCGGACCCGCCGACCCCGACGCATCCGCCGCCCCCGCTGGCAACGCGACCGCGCCGGCCAACGCGCCGAAGCCCGAACCTTTCCGGCGCCTGGCTCCGAAGATCGGCCGCAACGCCGTCGTCCGCATCCGCAAGGGACCCGAGACCCAGGACCTGAAGTGGAAGAAAGCCGAAGCGCTCGTCCGCGACGAAGGCTGGGAGATTGTCGAGACGCTCTCGGAATGACCGGGACGGCCGCGAGCAGCCCAGCTTCCGGCCGGCTTGCCTGGCTCGGCGCCACGCTGACCGCCCTGCTGCTCTTCTTCTCGTTCGGGCCCGTCGGCCATCCGTTCTGGGCGTTTGTCGCGCTGGTGCCGGCGGCGCTGGCGACGACGCTCCGACCCGACTGGCGCACGTGGCGCCGCGCGAGCTTCGTGACGAGCTGGTTGCTCTGGATTGCACTCCTTGTCTGGCTCCGCCACGTCTACCCGCCCCTCGGCTGGCTCGGCCTCGTTTTGCTCACGGCCTACTGCGCGCTCTACCCGTTTGTCTGGCTGCTGCTGGCCCGCTGGATCTTCCCGGCCTGCGCGGGCGCTTCGCTCCCGGCGCGCCTGCTCGCGATCGGCGGCCTCGCCGGCGCTTGGGGCCTACTCGAATGGACGCGCGGCGAGATTCTCACCGGCTTCGGCTGGCTGCCGCTGGCGGCTTCGCAGACTGGTAATCCGGTGATGCTCAGCCTGTGCGCCTGGGTCGGGCCGACCGGCCTTTCCCTCTGCCTCGTCCTGTTCAACCTCGGCCTGGCGCGGTGGATCGTCCGCCTCGTCGAATCCTATCAAGAGGCCTCCGCGCTAAGGCCGGCCGGGCCGATGGGCTGGTTCCGTCGCCTCACGCCCGAACTCTACCTCGGTTTAGTGCCAGTTGCGCTCGGCTTCTTCGCGTTGATCGTCGCCAACGGCACCCAGCGGAGGGCGGAAAAAATCAGCTTGGTCGCTGGCGTGGTCCAGACCGATTTCGACCCCAACGTGAAATGGGATGCGAGCCGGCTCCAGGAACATCTCGCCTTGGTCGAAGGGATGACCGCGGTGGTCGCGGCGAACAAAGCTGTCGACTTCGTCTTGTGGCCCGAAGCGGCGCTCCCGCTCTCCTTGGAAAGCGAAGCCTACCTGATGCGCCTCAAGTCCCTGGCCCTCGCCACCGACACCCCGCTGGTGATCGGCGCACTCGATCGCCGCGGCACCGGCTACGGTAACGCGGTCGCGGTGATCACGGCGGAGGGCGTGCAGAAGCCCGTCTACGCCAAGCGCCATCTCGTGCCGTTCGGCGAATACGTGCCCTTCGCCGACTTCCTGCCCCTGCGCAAGGTGGTGCCCATCTCCGAGGATTGCATCGCCGGTACCGGCCCTTCGCTCCTGCCCCTGACCACGCGTCGCGGTCACACGTTCATGGCCGGTGCCTTGATCTGCTACGAGGACGTCTTCCCCGCGCTCGCCCGCCAACACGCCCAAGCCGGCGCCGATGTCCTCCTCGTGGTCACCAACGACGCTTGGTATGGCCGGGAGGCCGGCGCCTACCAACACGCGGCCCATTCGGTCCTCATGGCCGCCGCCACGGGCCTGCCGGTCATCCGTTGCGGTAACGCCGGCTGGAGCGGGACGATCGACCCGCTGGGCCGGGCTTTCCCCGTACTGGAGGCGGGGAGCATCTATTTCCGAGGTGCCCGCCCGACCGCGCCCATCCGTCTTTCGCGGACCCGTCAGCCCGACACCTTCTGGGTGCGCCATGGCGACTGGGCCGTCGGCCTCGGCGGCCTACTCTTCGCCCTGACCTACGTCTGGCGACGCCGCCGGGGCGCCTGAGCCAAAAAACCGCAGGTCCTTGTCGACCTCGTCCGGAAATCCGCCAAGGTTAACCACGTGGGGTGCAAATAAACCTGCGCCCGCCGCCGCCCCAAGATGAAGACCCTGCGCACCCTCTTAGCCTGCCTCAGCCTCGGCGGTACGATCACCCTGCCCGCCCAAGAGCTCAAAAAGCCCAAGGATGAGTTTCCGCCCAGCGGCACGGCTGAGTTTCGCCTTAACATCAAGGCCATCCCGACCCTCCGCATGCTCATCAACGGAGTCCCCGTCGTCATGGGCGTCGACACCGGCTGTCAGGGCACCGCGGTAATCACGCCGCGGGCGGCGCAGCGCTGCGGCATCACCGAGGCCTTCAGCTTACCCACGATGGGAAACACCGGACGGAGCGAATCCACCTTCGGACTCGTCGATGAGCTCAAGGCGGGCGAAGTGACCTGGCGCGACTTCCATGTGACCATCTTGCCGCTCGACGGCATGGACATCGACGGGCTGCTGGGCGCGGACATCCTTTTTGGAAAGCCCTTCTACATGGACCTCCGTAACAAGGTCATGATCCTCGGCAAAATCCCCGACACCTCTGCGGCCCACGAAGTGCCCATCTATAGCCGCGGCGGTCACTGCGGCGTCAACATCGAGGTCGAGGGAGTAAAGGTCCCGATGATTATCGATTCCGGCGCGACCAAATCCTACATGAGTTCGCTCAAGTTCCGCGGGCAGACCGAGTTCCGCGGCTTCCTCCCGGTCGCCACCGTACGCGGCACCTCGCTCACCCGCGTTGAGGTGTGCAAAATTTCGTCCCTGAAGATCGGCGGAGCCCCGCTCACGAACGTGGAATTCGTCCGCGATCAGGAGCATAACCTGCTGGGTAACGACTTCCTCCGGGCCCACCCCATCGCGGTGGACATGGCGTCGCGCCGACTCTGGCTCTTCGAGCCGCAGGTAGCCGTTAGGCCCGCCGCCGAAGCGTCCAAATAAGCCGCGGCTTAGCGCCGACGGCCGGATTTGCGCGGACCCTTGCCGGCCTCGCCGTCCTTTTCGCCTTCCTCGGCGCCTTCTTCTTCGTCATCCCAGCGGAGATTCTTCTCCATGTCCTTGTCGACCTCTGTCTCAACATCAGGCAGGTCGGCGATTTCTTCAGCCGCGCTCTGGGTCCGAGAAGGCTTATCGTCGTCGTCTTCGTCGACCGGCACCTCATGGCCTGGCGGTACGAATTCCAGGATGTCGGTGATCTCCTCGAAGGGGTGGATATCGCGTCCTTCGATCATGGCCTGGTTACGCAGTTCGCTGAGCTGTTCATCGACGTCCTCGACGGTGAGCTTCTGCTCGAGCTTAATGGTGTCGTTGATGAGCTTCACGCGCAGGCGCATGACATGCTCAAGGAAGTCCGCATAGGCGCCCTTGTCGCCGTCCTTGATGTTCGGCAAAGCGAACAGCTGCTCTTCCGAATCGAGAATATGTTCGGCAACGCGGACGAGGCGGACCGTCTGGTCCTTCTCGATTTCCTGGGCTTGGAAAGGCACGAAGGCCGCTTCGAGGATCTCGTTGGATAATCCGTATTCACGGAGCGGGTCCATCATGTCCAAGACCCAGGGAAGCTGGAATGGATCAAGGATACCCAGGCCGTCCGGGTCGTAGTGCTTGGGGTCGGAATTATCCTTCACCCACCAGTTGCCCGCCTTTTCCTTGAAGCGGATGGTGCACCAGAGAAGCCTTGAGGTAGTCACGGACATGGGAGGGTGATGTGTCCATGTCTGGACCGGAGTCAAGAGGGGTTGATAGCGGGCCTAAATGACAGGCTTCTCCGCTTTCCTTCCGCCTCTTCCCCCCTTAACTAAAGGGTATGTCTTTCCTGTATGAAAAGGTGATTACCAAGGCCCTCTACAAGTTGGACCCGGAGAAGGCCCACCAGCTCGGTCTCTTCGGCATGGGTCTCCTGGGATCCCTCGCCCCTCTACGTGCCTTGATGGAGCGTTCCCTGACCCCGCGCGGCGGCCGCCCGATCGAAGCTTTCGGCCTGAAATTCCCGAACCACATCGGTCTCGCTGCTGGCTTCGACAAGGACGGCCTGGGCTGGCGCGGAGCGGCGGCCCTCGGCTTCGGGCACGTCGAAGTCGGCACGGTCACCCCCCTGGCGCAACCCGGCAACGAGAAGCCCCGCGTCTTCCGCTACCCCGAGCTCAACGCCGTCGTGAACGCCTACGGCTTCCCGAACAACGGCGCCGAAGCCCTGCATGCTCGCCTGAGCAAGCAGCCCGGCCGCGGCCAGCGCGTCTGCCCGCTCGGCATCAACATCGGCAAGAACAAGACCACCGTCAACGAACGGGCCCTCGAAGACTACCTCACCTGCTTCAAGCTCCTCGCGCCCCTCGCTGACTACGTCGCGGTGAACATCAGCAGCCCGAACACCGTCGGCCTGCGCGCCCTGCAAGACCGCGCCCCGCTGGTGTCGCTACTCTCCGCGCTCGCGCAGGAGAACCGCTCGGTCGCCGGCGGACCAGTGCCGCTGCTCCTCAAGATCGCCCCGGACCTCAACCCCAACCAGCTGGCCGACATCGTGAGCGTCGTCGGCGAATGCGGCTTCGCCGGCATCATCGCCACGAACACCACGACCACCCGCCCGGCGGGCACCGAAGCGTGTTCGCCCGGCCGGGGCGGCCTGAGTGGCGCGCCGCTCCTCGAACGCTCCCTGCAGGTCGTGCGCTTCCTCGCGAAGCAAGCCGACGGCCGCCTCCCGATCGTCGGCTGCGGCGGTATCCTGTCCGCCAAGGACGCCGGCCGGTTCATGGACGAAGGCGCCTGCCTCGTGCAAGTCTACTCGGGCCTCATCTTCCGGGGCCCGGAGCTCACCCGCGAAATCGCCGAAGGCCTCGCCTGGCGCCAACGCGCCTGGGCCTGATCACTTCGCCGGCGCGACGGGGATGTGCACTTCCGACTGCTTGAGGAAGAACGGCACGAACGGGCTATTCCAGTAGACCGCGTAAGGTTCGCCGGCGGCTTTCACATCGGTCCGTTTCGCCAGCCACGCCTTCAGTGCGGTCAACGCTTCCTCGTAATTCTCACGGCTATAGGAACCGCGGATGCCGATTGCGGCCACCCGCCGTTCGGGGACCGCGGTGATTTTCACCTGCTCCGTCTCCACGAGGTCCGCGCGCTGGGCAGAGGCCGCATCCATGTAGAAGACCATCGTGCCAGGCGTGATGCCCGCCTCGACCGGCGCGGTCATCGGGATCTTATTGGAGTCGATGTAGCGGAAGAGCTTCATGAAGAGCCCGTTGTCCGCAGAAAAATAATCTTTCGCGGAATCGGTGCGCATCCAGCGGGCCGCCGGCAAGGTCTTGAGTTCGAGGTCGCCCGACGAGGTGCGAGGGTAGGCATCTTCCACGGCGGACAGGCTGACCGGGAGGATTGCGATGGCGAGAGCAAGCAGGGGGAGGAATCTCTTCATAAGACTATCCAGAAGGCGGCAAACTCGCTTTCCAACCTCATAAAGCTCCGAGCGACCTTGCCATGGGTCCGCCGAGCCGTTTTCTTCCACTTATGAGCGAATCGCCCGAGCAAAGTACCTTTGCCTCCCGCCTGGGACACAACTTCCTGACCGGCCTCTTCCTGCTCCTGCCGATCGGTCTGACGCTCTATGTGGTGTCCGTCCTGCTCGACCTGATGGGTAAGTTCATCCAGCCGGTCGCCGAAATCGGTCTGGAGATGCTATGGAAATACGCCCAGCAGCCCATCCCTGATTTCAACGTCGGCTTCTACCGCCAACTGCTCGTCCTCGTTTCGGCGTTGGCGATGTTGTTCGTCTTGGTCGTGGTCGGCTACCTTTCCAAACGGCTCTTCGGCAAGGTCCTGCACCGCTGGTTCGCCGCGATGCTGGAGCGGACGCCTGGCCTCGGTGCCCTCTACGGCACGATTCGCCAGATGGTCGATGCACTCAGCGGCCGGAACAAAGAAACCTTCCGCCGCGTGGTGATGGTCGAGTTCCCCCGTCCGGGCATGTGGACCATCGCCTTCGTGACCCACGAGCAGCCGACAATCTTCAGCGAGGCCATCGGCAAACAGGTCGTCAATGTCTTCATCCCGGCCGCACCGGCACCGACCACTGGCGTCATCCTGCACCTCTCGCCAGAGGAAGTTCGGGAGACGAAGCTGACGGTCGGCGAAGCCCTCGGTCTGCTCATGAGCTTCGGCTCCGTCTTCCCCAAGCCGGCCGATAAGCAATAGGCCGGATGTCCGCGTCGAGCCTCCGCTGCCTGGTGCTGGGTCGCGATCCCTCCGGGGAGTCGCACTCCCTGCTCACGCTGCTCGAACCCGCCGAAGGGGTCTTGCGCTGCCTGCTGCGCACCCACCGCGGCAAGGAGACGACGGCACCCGACCTCTTCGACGAGGGCGAAATCAGCCTCGAGCGCGCGAAAGACGGGGGTATGCGCTTCGCCCGCGACTACCGCCTGCTCACCCGCCGCGCTGGCCTCGCCCGCGACCACCGCACGCTCGAGCGCGCCTGCCGCCTCGCGTCGATGCTGCGCAAAAACCCGCCGCCGCCCGAATCCGCCGAGGTCTGCTACCGCATCGCACTCGAGACGTTTGACGCGATGGCCGCGCGCCCCCGTGCTGACTGCGCCTATTTCAAGAGCCTCTGGCTCATCCTCAAAGACGGCGGGTGGGGCGTCCATGAGCAGTGGTTCACACGCCTCGGCGCCCGCCAAGCTCAGGTGGCAGCGATCCTCGGCCAGCCGCTCGACGCGCAGACGACCGACGAGGCGACCGTCGCGACCCTCGCCACCGACCTCGAACGCTGGTCCGCTGGCGAGGCCCATTTCATTTTGCCCTGATGCGGATCGACATCAAGGGCCGGCGCGTCGAACTGAGTGCGCAGGAGTTCGCGACCTTCCGACCTGGGCCCGGCGCGGGTGCCGGCGGCGCTCCCTGGCGCGCCGAAGCAGGCCGCCAATGGCACGAGACGATGCGGCACGTCGCCGAGGCCGAAGGGCTGGGCTGGCAATTCGAACGCTCCGTCGCCTGCGAGGTCAGCGCCCTCGGCTGGACGATCGCGATCACGGGCCGCGCCGACCAATGGCTGGAGACGATCCATGAGGTCCGCATCCGCGAGATCAAGACGATCAGCCTCAAGCTGCCGCGCAAGCCGGAGTTCCTCGTCGGCCGCTTCGCCCACCACTTCCTGCAGCTCGCGGCCTATTGCCACGCGGCGCGGCTCGGCTCCGGTGCCCGCGAGGTGAAAGGCGAACTGATCTTCATCGACCCCGCTGACGGCACGCGCCAGCCAGTCGCACTGCCCCGCTCCGCCGAAGCCGATTTGCTCACACAGGCGGAGACGCTCGCCGCACACGCCGAGAACCGGCGGGCCAGTCACGCCCGGCTTCTCAACCTGCCGGACAGACTGCCGTTCAAGGAACCGCGACCGGAATGGCTGCAGTGCTGCGCCGACCTCGATCAGGCCGGTCTCGACTCGCCCACGCGCCTGCTTGTGGCGCCGACCGGTTTCGGCAAGACCTCCGCCGCACTCCGCCATGGGCTTGGCCTCCTCCGCGGCGGCCGCGCAGGCCGCCTCCTCTACCTCACTGGCAAAGGCACGGGCCAAATTCAAGTACTCGCGGAACTGCGCCGCCTCGCCCGGAGCGAAGAACTCCGCGCGGTCGTCCTGCGCCCCCGCGCGGAACACGAGGTGGAAGGCATCACCGACGACCCCGAGCAAATTCGGCGGAACTGGGCCAACGCGAAGATCGATCCACAGCAGCTCCTCGAGCAAGCCGCTGATCTTCGGCGCATCCGCGAGATTGGCCGCGTCGCTGGCGTGCCGCCGTGGGATATCACTAAGGCGATGCTCGGGCACGCCGATGTCGTGATCTGCGACTACAACTACGTCTTCTCCCCCCGCAACCGCGCGGCCCTCGAGACCGTGCCGGGGTGGGGCATGACCGATGTGGTCCTGGTGGTCGACGAGGCCCATAACCTCCCCGACCGCGCCGCAGAATGCCTCTCGCTCCGTGATGACGCTCAGGCCGCGGCCGACTTCGCCTTCACGCTCACCCGCTTCCGGGCGCCCGAAGCCTGGTGCCAGACCGCGCAGATGTGGGCCGACTTCCTGCATCGCCTGCCGAAGGCCGACGCGATTTCGCCGGACGACCGCCTCGAGGCGATGGCCATCGCGGAACGCATGTCCGTACTCGCCGCCGAACATCCATTCAACACCGACGACCTGCCCGACGCGGCCAAGCAAGCCGTTTGGAACGCCGCCTCGTGGTCCGATCGCCTCGAAGCCGCCGACCTCGGCTGGCTCCTCTGGTCGCCGCGCCCCGGCTTGCTCAGCCTGGACTGCCTTTCCGCCGCCAAGGCCACCGGCGAGCGTCTGCGCGCCTTTGGCCACGCACTGCTGATGACCGCCACGCCCGGACCACACGGCTCGCTCGCCACCGACTGCGGCCTCGACTCCGACCATCTCGTGACCGTCCAGGCCCTCGCGCCGTGGCGTCAGGGCGCCTACACCGTCGCCATCGACGGCCGCGTAGACACGCGCCTAAAAACCCGCGAAGGCCACCTGGCGCGCACCGGCGCCGCCTTGCTCCGCCTCTCGCAGGAAGGCGCGGTGGCGGCGTTCTTTCCGTCCTACAAATACGCCGAAGCCGTGGCGAAGGAGGTGCGTGACCTCGACCCGAAGGCCGATATCGCCCTGCAACCCCGCGGACTCGGCCCTGATGGCACCGCTCGTTTCGTCGAGGATTCGCTCAACCGCTTCACAATCCTTTGCCTCATCCTCGGCGGTTCGCTGGGCGAGGGCGTTGACATGCTCGGCGGGCGCATCCGCTCAGCGGTCGTGATCGGCCCGGCGCTGCCAGAAGTCAACGCCCTCCAGGAAGCCCGTCGCAAGATGTTCGTCGAAGCCGGCGTCGAAGACGCGTTCTCGTTGGCGTACGTCCGACCGGGCATGCGCAAGGTCAACCAGGCGCTCGGGCGACTCGTGCGCGCGCCCGGCCATTCGGCACGCGTGTTGCTGCACTGCCGGCGCTTCGCCGACGAGGCGTATCGCAGCCTACTCTCGACCGAATACGGCGACCCGCAGGTGCTGACCGATGATGAGGAGTTCGTGCGCTGGTCGGCCCGCAGCTAATCAGACGCGCGCAATCACGCGGCTGGCCGGATAACGGATTTTCTTCAACGCGGCATACTTATCCTCGGCGGAACGGTAGCCCACGGCGCACGCGACGACGACCTCATAGCCGCTGCCGGCGAGCCCGAGAATCCCATCGTAGGCGACGGGGTCGATGCCTTCGAGCGGACAGGTGTCGACAGCGAGTGCCGCGGCCGCCCCCATAAGCTGGCCGAGGGCGATATAAACCTGGCGAGCGGCCCATTCCTTCTGGGCGCCGGCGTCCTTACCGTTGACCACGCCGCCCATCATCATCTGACGATAGGGTTCGAGTTTAGCCGGGTCGGCTTGGCGCTCGGAGACCATCTGGTGGAAGAAATCGTTGACGTCCGCTTCGGTGATTTCGGTACGACGGGCGAAGACCACGAGGTGCGAGGCATCGGTCACCTGCGTCTGGTTCCAGGAAACCGGGCGGAGCTTGGCGCGGACGGCGGGATCCGTAACGACGAAAAACTTCCAAGGCTGGAGCCCATACGACGAAGGCGTCAGGCGGAGGGATTCCTCGAGCGCGGCCCAGGTGGCGTCCGGGAGCTTGCGGGTATCGAAGGCCTTGGTGGCGTAACGCCATTCAAGGGAAGCGAGAAGCTGGGCAGGCGTCAGGGCGGCGTTCATGTCTTGCCCAGACAACACCGCCCCGCCCGCTTGTCAAATCAGGCAGGAGTAAGTAGGCCCCCGGAGAGCACGAAGCGACGGCTGGCGCGCTCCGCAAACTCACGGCTATGCGTGACTAAGACCAGGGCGGCGCCACGCTCGGCGACAACGCCCAGCAGGAGGTCCATGATCTCAGCACCCGTGCGCTCGTCGAGATTGCCGGTCGGTTCGTCGGCCAGGATGACCGACGGGCGGTTGACCAAGGCCCGGGCGAGGGCGACGCGCTGGCATTCGCCGCCGGAAAGCTTTGAAGGCAGATGTTCAAGGCGCGCCCCCAGACCGACCTGCCCGAGCAGCGCGCGGGCGGCCGCGGTCGCCGCCGCGGCGGGCACACCGGCGATGCGCGCGGCGAGCGCCACGTTCTCAAGCGCGGTGAGCTCCGGCATCAGTTGGTAATTCTGGAAGACGAAGCCGACACCACGGCCGAGCGAGGAGCGCGGCGCGACGAGCGTCGCGCCTGGTCCGAGGATGCGGACTTCGCCGGCATCCGGTTGGTCGAGCCCGCCGAGCAACTGGAGGAGCGTGGTCTTACCTGAGCCGGAGGAACCGCGGATCGAGACGGACTCGCCGGCGAAGATCTCGAGCGAGACATCCGTGAGCACCGGCAGAAGACCAGCGGGCGAAGCGAAAGCCTTGGCGAGGCCGCGGGCTTGGAGGACGACGTCAGGCATCGCGCATGGCCTCCGAGGGTTTGCGACCGGCGGCCCAGAGCGCAGGCACGAGGCCGGCGATTGCCGTGGTCAACAAGGTGAAGGCCGCCGCGATGACGAAATCGGCGGCGTCGTAATGGAGCGGCACCTTCGAGAACTGGTAGATGTTGGCGACCATATCCCCGTCGCCGAAGAAGGAGTTGATCCCGTCGAGGATCACGCCACGGAAGGCGAGGATCGTCCAAGTGAGCACGAAGCCGAAGAATGTGCCGAGCGCGCCGATAAGCAGCCCCTGCAGGCCGAAGAGCGCCACGACTTGCCAGCGCCCCGCCCCGAGCGAGGCGAGCACGCCGACTTCGCGGGTGCGGCGGATGACGGCCGAGAAAAGCGTGCTGCCGATCGAGAACGACGCGACGAGCGTGATGATGAACATCAGGAAGAAGAGCATCGTCTTCTCAAAGCGAATGGCCGCGAGGAAGTCTTTCTTGATGTCCTGCCACGGGCGGAAACGCAGTTCGGGATGGCCGACGGCGAGACGCCCGGCGGTCGCCTCAGCGAGTGCGGGCTGCTTCAGCCTAAGCGTGAGCCCGTGGGCGCGTGGGCCGAGATTCCAGATCTCACGGAAGCGGCGCAGCGGGATGAGCGCGGCGGCGTTATCGACTTCGGTGAAGCCAGTGCGGATGACCGCGCAAACCTCAAACTCGGCGGGTAGCGGGGCCTTGCCCTTCTCGGCGCGCTCGGCCATTGCGGGCGACCAGATCTCGATGCGGTCGCCAACGCGGACACGGAGGGCGCGTGCGAGGCCGACGCCCAGGATGATGCGCCCATCGTCGAGATCGTCGAAGCTACCATCATAGACGTACTTGCGGGCCGGCTGGCCGGGGTCGGCGGGATCGATACCGCGGACCTGGGCGATACCGGAAAAATCGGCATTGCGGGCCAGGGCGGGCCCTTCGGCATAGGGGGTGGCCGAAGCGACTTCGGGGTGCGCAGCGAGTTGCTTCGCGAGCGCCTCCGGATTCTCGATCGTCCCAGCGGCGAGGACCTGGCAGTCGCCGAAGGATTCGCGGATGCGCAGGCGATGCTCCTCGCCGAAGCCGTTCATCACCGTCTGCACGACCAGCAACGAGGCGACGCCAAGGGCCACCCCGAGGATCGACACCATCGCGAACGCCGGGAAGCGCTTACCGGGGGGGAAGAGCTGGCGGAGGGCGAGATGAAGGAACCAGGGCAAGGGAAAGGACTCAGGCCGACGCTTCGGGTGCGAGCGTCGGGAACAGGATGACGTCGCGGATATTGGCCGCGCCCGTCAGCAGGATCACCAGGCGGTCGATGCCGATGCCGAGGCCGCCCGCAGGAGGCATACCGTGCTCGAGGGCGAGGAGGAAATCCTCGTCGATCTTTTGGGTCTCGGCGCCGGCTTGGAGCTGCAACATCTGACGCTGCACGCCAGGGTCGTTCTGCTCGGAATAGGCCGGAGCGATCTCCTGGCCGTTGATGCAGAGCTCGAAGACGTCGATGGTCGAGTCGTCGCCGAGGGTGACCTTGGCGAGCGGGCAGAGCTCCTTGGGGATGTGGGTGACGAAAGTCGGCTGGATGAGGCCGGGCTCGATGAGCTTGCCGAAGACTTCGTTGGTGACTTCGAAGTCCTCCCAATCGATGCGCGGCTCGTGCAGACCGAGGACCTTGCACGCGGCAATCTTCTCTTCCTTCGTACGGGCGAACCACTGCGGGTCGCCGGTGCGCTCGAGGATGAGGTCCTTATACTTGGCTTCGCGCCATTCGCCACCGAGCTCGATGGCCACGCCGTCCGGGCGGACGACGGTGGTCGTACCGAGGACTTCGGCGCAGACTTTTTGGATCATCGAGCGAACGAGTTCCATCATGCCACGGTAGTCGGTATAGGCCTGGTAGGCCTCCAGCATCGTGAATTCAGGGCTGTGCTTGACCGAGACGCCCTCGTTGCGGAAGACGCGGCCGATCTCGAAGACGCGGTCCATGCCGCCGACGAGGCAGCGCTTGAGGTGCAGCTCGAGGGCGATGCGAAGGTAGAAGTCGCAATCGAGAGCGTTGGAATGCGTCTCGAACGGACGGGCCGCGGCGCCGCCGGCGATGGCGTGCAGGGCTGGGGTCTCGACCTCGGTGAACTCGCGGCTCCAGAGGAAGCGGCGGATTGATTCGACCACGCGGCTGCGGACCAGGAGGCGGCGGCGCGACTCCTCGTTGACGACGAGATCGAGGTAGCGCTGGCGGTAGATCTTCTCGGCGTCGGTCAGGCCGGCCCACTTCTCGGGCAGCGGGCGGAGGGCCTTCGCGACCAGCTTGTAGGCGCTCACGCGGACGGTGATCTCGCCGGTCTTGGTGCGGAAGAGCTTGCCGCGGACGCCCACGAAGTCGCCGGAATCGATGAGCTTCTTGAAATGGGCATCGTAGGCGTCGCCCAGGGCGTCGCGGGTGAAGTAAGTCTGGATGACGCCCCCACGGTCGAGGAGCTTGACGAAGCTGGCCTTGCCCATCACGCGCAGGGCGACGATCCGGCCGGCGACGGAGACCTCGGGACCTTCCTCGACGCCTTCGGGCAGGAGACCCAGACAATCATGTGAGACATGAGTCTGCTCCCACTCGGCGCGGAAGGGGTCCTCGCCCGCGGCGCGGAGCTGGGCCAACTTCTCCTTCCGGACCGCGTGAAGGTCATGGGAGATGGCGTTGAGGTCGGGCTTTTCGCTCATGTTGGCTACCCGCAAGGGGTGTCTTCCGGAGGGCGGGGAGGCAAGGGTGAAAGGTTCGGCTTTCCGTGTTGCGGCGGGGGCTTTCCGGGAGAATAACCGAGACCCATGAAGGCCTACCTCGACCTGCTCCGCCACGTCCGGCAGCACGGAGAAATCCGGGGCGACCGCACCGGTACGGGCACCATCGGCATCTTCGGAGCGCAGCTCCGCTTCGACCTCGCTGAAGGCTTCCCTTTGCTCACGACCAAGAAGGTCCACCTGAAGTCCATCACCCACGAGCTGCTCTGGTTCCTTTCTGGCAGCACCGAAAACGCCTGGCTCACCGAGCGCGGCGTCAGCATCTGGAACGAATGGGCCACCGCCGAGCAGTGCGGGAAGTTTGGCCGGGGCGAAGGCGACCTCGGTCCGGTCTACGGGCACCAGTGGCGTAACTTCGGCGCGACGAAGAAGCCCGACGGCACCTACGCGCGCGATGGGGTCGACCAGATTCGCCGCATCGTCGACGAGATCAAACGTAACCCCTCGAGTCGCCGCCTCATCGTCACCGGCTGGAATCCGCAGGAAGCCGACCAGGTCGCCCTGCCCCCTTGCCACACGCTCTTCCAGTTCTACGTCTCGACCGATGGGCGCCTCAGCTGCCAGCTGTATCAGCGGAGTGCGGACCTCTTCCTCGGCGTGCCGTTCAATATCGCGAGCTACGCGATGCTCACGCACATGATCGCGCAGGTCACGGGCCTCCGACCTGGTCATTTCGTGCACACCTTCGGCGACGCGCACATCTATTCCAACCACGTGGAGCAGGTCGAACTGCAGCTCTCGCGCGAGACGCGTGCCCTGCCCCGCCTGGCGCTCAACCCCGAGGTGAAGGACCTCTTCGCGTTCCAGTTCGAAGACATCGTGATTGAAGGTTACGACCCGCATCCGGCGATTAAGGCGCCCGTCGCCATCTGACGTCGTGGACCTCGGCCGCCCGCTCATCGCCATCGCGGCCGTCGCGCGCCATCGCGGCATCGGCCTGAATAATAAGCTGCCGTGGCGCATCCCGGAAGACTTCGCATTCTTTAAGGCCACGACGATGGGCCAGGTGCTCCTCATGGGACGCAAGACCTACGAGTCCATCGGCCGTCCGCTCCCGGGCCGCACCACCGTCGTGCTCAGCCGTTCCGGCTTCAGTGCCCCTGGCGTGATTGTCGCGAAGGATTGGCAGGAGGCCGCGCTCGTCGAACCCACCAAGACCCTTTTCCTCGCCGGTGGCGCCGCGCTTTACGCCGAAGCCCTGCCCTGGTGCGCCGAGCTCATCCTCACCCACGTGGACATGGAACCCGCGGCCGACGCCTTTTTCCCGGACTGGACCACCCACTTCGACGAGGGAGAAATCCTCGCCCGGCACCCCACCTGCGTGATGCGCCGGCACCGGCCGCGCTGAGGCCTCAGGCGGGAGAAGCCCGATCGGGGCCAAGCCCCGTTGGCCGCCGATGGCAACCCTACCAAGCGTCCAAAAAGGGCGTTTAGGGGCGTTTTCTCCTTTCCAATACCTCCCCCCGCCCTACGTTCCGACCCATGCCGGATGGCCTGTTTATTTTCTTCGCAGCCCTGACCCTCGGGGCCGCCCTTCTCTTGGTCCTCAGCCGTAATGCGGTGACCTCCGCCATGGGGATGATCCT
>CAMBGQ010000025.1 GCA_945866215.1 Opitutus sp. GAS368
CATCCTTTTCATCAACCGCCCGCTCGGCTCCACCTGCTCGATCGTCGCGGACATGTTCCGCACCGCCGACCTGAAGCCCACGCCGCAGATCGCCGGCCTGATGATGTGCGGCATCATCTCGGACACCCTGCTCCTGCAGAGCCCGACCACCACGCCGCTCGACGCCGACCTGCTCCAGTGGCTCTCCCGCCTCGCGGACGCCGATGCGCGCTCGCTCGCTGACATGATCTTCAACGCCGGCTCGGTTTTATCGACCCTCAGCCCCGCCGCCGCCGTCCGTGCCGACTGCAAGCTTTACAAGGAAGGCGAACGCCGCTTCTCCGTCTCGCAGGTCGAAGAACTCGGATTCACCAACTTCTGGAAGTGTGAAGACGCGCTCCTCGAGGCCCTCGAGAAATACCGCATGGAGAACGGCCTGAGCTTCTCCTGCCTGCTCGTGACCGACATCGACACCCAAAGCTCGATGTTCCTCATCCGCGGCGACGCCGAAGTCGTGCAGGCCATCACCTACCCGCAGAAGCGGCCGCCGGACATCTTCGACCTCCCGGGCATCGTCAGCCGCAAGAAGCAGCTCATGCCCTACCTAGGCAGCCTGCTCGGAGGCACGAACGAAAGCGCATGAGCGCCGAAGAAGTCCTGCTGAAGTTCCTCGGGAAGCCCGGCTACAAGCCGATGCGCCTCGAGGCCATCGTCCAAGCCCTCGGCGGCGACAAGGAAGACCTTCGTCGCCTGAGCAAGACGATCCCGCGCCTCATCAAGGCGGGTGCGGTCGTGACCGTCAAAGGCCACCTGCTCGCCCTGCCCTCCGGCGGGGCGGCCGCCGGCGGGGCGGCCCGCAAGCCCGCGGCCGACCTACTCGAGGGCACCATCCTCTTCCGCGCAAGCGGTTCCGCCCGGGTGGTCTTCGACGCCGTGCCAGGCGAACCCCCACGCGAGCAGCTGCACATCGACGCCACCGACACGCATGTCGCGCTCCACGGCGACCGCGTGCTGGTGAAGCTCAATACGAACCGCCGCGACCGCAACGGCGACGACTGGGGGACGGGGTCCGTCGTCCGCGTCGCCAAGCGCGCCCTCACCCAGCTGACTGGCACGCTCGGCAACAACCGCCTGCAGTGGTTCGTCGCCCCGGACGATCCCCGCATTTCACGCGAGATCATCGTGCGCGACCCCGCCCGCGCTGGCCTGACGCCCGCCCCGAAGCCCGGCGACAAGGTCGTCGTGCGCCTCGACGCCTGGGAACGCCGTAACCTCAGCCCGACCGGTACGATCACGGAAGTCCTCGGCGCCACGCACACGCCGATGGCTGAATACCTCGCCATCCTGCGCCGCTATGGTCTCCGGCCCGAGTTCCCGCCCGCCGTCGCCGCCGAGGCCAACGCCTTCGGCAAGACGGTGTCCAAGGCCGACCGCATCGGCCGCGAGGACTTCCGCGCGATCCCAACCATCACGATTGACCCGGACGACGCGAAGGACTTCGACGACGCCCTGTCCGTCGAGCGCCTGCCCGATGGCAACGTGCGCGTAGGTATCCACATCGCCGACGTTTCCGCCTACGTGAAGCCAGGCTCGCCCCTCGACGTCGAGGCGCGCGAACGGGGCAACTCGACCTACCTCGTCGGCACAGTCATCCCGATGCTCCCGCACGCGCTTTCCAGCGGACTCTGCTCGCTCGTCGAGGCCGAGGAGCGCCTGGTGAAGACCGTCATCTGTGAATTTACGCCCGATGCTCGCCTGGTGAAGACCGAGTTCGCGAACTCCGTCATCCGGAGCGTCAAGCGTCTCACTTACAAGCAGGCCTACGGCTTCCTGCAGCACCTCACCAAGGACGAAATCCGCGCCCTCCCCGCACCGCCGCCCCACCAGACCGGATCGCCGGGACGTCCGCTCGCCGAACTTACCGACGCCGAATTGGACCTGATTCAGGGCATGATTGATGACCTTTGGCGCATCGGCAAGGTAGTCCGCGCCGAACGCTTCCGCACGGGATCGCTCGACCTGGAGATGAAGGAGATCAAGATCTACTGCGACAAGGACGGCTGGGCTGACCGCACTGAGGTCGTGCAGCACGACTCATCGCACCAGCTCATCGAGGAATTCATGCTCCTCGCCAACGAGTCTGTCGCCACGGCGCTCGACAAGGCCGCGGTCCCGCACGTCAACCGCGTGCACGACGACCCCGACCCCGAGAAACTCGCCGCCCTCCGCGAAGAACTCGCCGGCAACGGCTTCCAGGTTGGCGATCTCACCCACCGATCCGAGATGGTCAAACTGCTCGCAAGCCTCAAGGACCGCGAAGACGGCTACACCATCCGCATCCAGCTCCTGCGCTCGCTCAAGCAGGCCTGCTATCGCCCGTCGGCCGATGGCCACTTCGGCTTGGCGAAGCTACATTACTCGCACTTCACGTCGCCGATTCGCCGTTACTCCGACTTGCTCGAGCACCGCATCTTCGACGCCTACATCCAGAAGCAAGGCGTGCGTTCCGCCCCGAAGGAGCCGTTGCGTTCACCGGGTATCGGCGAACTGACGCGTTCCTGCGAACACATCTCGATTACCGAGCGCAACAGTTCCGAAGCCGAACGCGATTCGGTGAAGATCAAGCTCCTCGAGCTCTTCGAACGCGAGGCCGCCCGCCCGGACAAGCGGCCGTTCGAGGCCACCATCACCGACGTGAAGCCCCACGGACTCATGGTCGAGCTCAACGCCTCGCAGGCCTACGGCCTCGTGCACATGTCGACGCTCACCGACGACTACTATCGCCTGAACGACCGCGGTAACATGCTCGTCGGCAGCCGCACCGGCCGGAAGTTCATGCCCGGCGGCGTCATCACCGTGACCGTCGACCGCGTGGATCGCTTCAAGCGCCAGGTGGATTTCCGCCTTTACGACGACCGCCAGACGCAGAAGCCCAGGGGACCGGAACGGCGGAAGGGGCAGCGCTGATCAAGACACTCAAAGGGAAACCGGAGACCGGATGATTAGCTTGGGTATGAGGTAGGGGCGCGACTGCGTCGCGTCCGTGGGCGGACGGAGGTTGGAATATCGAAAGACTCTGCCCGGTGATTCGCACGCGCCTCTGCGAACGGCGGCCATGGCAATGGCCGCCCTACCCGAGGCAGACTAGGGCAGCACGCGGTGCTGCCCGTACCTCAAAAACCTCCAGCCCTCCGGTCCTCAGGACCTCGAAACTAGTCTCCCCCACGCCCGTGCGTAATCTCCCGCGGCTTTGCCGAGGCGGATACGGCCGGCGTCATCGTCGGTCCACTTGACGGGAATCTCGACGAGCTGGGCGCCGGTGCGCGCAAGGCGCACAAAGCTTTCGGCGCCGAAAGAGAAGCCGCGCGCGTCGGCGGGCATCTTGAGCGTGGCGAAAGTCGAACGACGCACGAGCTTCAGTCCGCAACCGGGATCGGTCATGCGAGCCCCAGGCAGCATCCGCCAGAAACACGAGAGCGTCGCGGAGATGAGGGATCGCTTCCAAGATCGTCCGTTGACCTCGGAGTCACGATGCCAACGCGAGCCGGCGACGAGGTCGGCCTTGCCTTCGGCGATGAGCCGATAGCCGCGCACGAGCGCTTCGGGATCCGTCGCCATATCGGTATCACAGTAGGCCAGGACGTCGTAGCCCTCTGGCGCGGATTCCCACGCGGAGAAGATGGCCACACCCTTGTCGGCTCGGTCGGTCGCCCGGTGATAGACGACGCGAAAAGGAATCTTCGCGGCAGCGTCGATGGCCACGGCCCGGGTCCCATCCGTCGAACCATTGTCCGAGACCACAATCTGGGCGTCCGGACAGGCGTTTGCTTGCAGGCTTTCGGCCAACCGAGCCAAGCCAGGCCCCAGCCGGCGCTCCTCATTACGCACAGGTATGACGATAAAGAGGGGCATCAGGGGATGGATAAAATCTCCAAATTTATCACAAAAATCAACTTTTCATCACCCAAGTGAAAATGAGATGAGATTGAGACTCAATTTCAAGTTGCGATTGAGACCCATTCTCGATAAAGTTTAACGTCTCCCTTCTCATGAAAATCCTTCTCACCACACTCGCGCTCGTTTCAGCCGCCACGACCCTCGGCTGCGATAATCCCTTCGGCTACTCCTACCTGGCGGAAACCCTCAAGCCCGGGAAGGTAGAAATCGTCCAGTGGATGACCGCCCGCCTCGGCCGCAACCTCGGCAGCGGCTATGATGCCCGCTACCGCGGCTTCGATCTCAAGACGGAAATCGAATGGGGCATCTCGGCCAACGAGCAGGTCTCCCTCTACGTGAACTCGCGCTACTTCGAACGGACTGGGCGCGACGGCCTCCTCTTCGACGGCTTCCAAGTCGCCTACAAGCGGATGCTCGCAAATCCCGACACCCAAGATTGGGGCGTGGCACTATACATCGAGCCGGGCTACTCCCAAGTGAGTTCGAAGGACGGCACCCACCGCGATCAGCTGAAGCTCGAGACGAAGCTCCTCCTGCAGCACAATTTCGGCGCGGATGACGAGTGGATCTACGCAGCCAATCTCATCGCCGAGGTCGAGCGCGTGACCGCGACGGGCGCCGATACGGTGAAATTCAAGCTCACCCAAGGGGTGGCCTACGCGCTCGCCGCAAACTGGTATGTGGGTGCCGAAGCCATCATCGAGGCCGAGTGGGCCGAGCTCAACGACCACCAGTATACCGCCGTAATGGTCGGTCCATGTGCCCGCTACCAGCAAGGTGGCTTCTTCGTGACATTCACGGCGCTGGCCCAAGTGACCGCCACCCCGGCGAACAAAGGTGACCTCAACGTCACCAAGAAGTCGCCCTACGAGACTCGCCTCCGCGTCGGCTACGAGTTCTGAGCCGACCCTTCCCTGATTACGCTTGAAACCGCCCGGCCGGATCAAAGAAATCATTACGATGAAACGCCGTCTCCTGCTCCTCTTCAGCGCAGCCCTAGGCGTGGCCTCCGCCGAGGCGAACGACAATCCCTTCGGCTGCTCGGGCGACGCCTGCGCCGCGAAGCACGGTGAATTCGAACTACAGCAGTCGGTCGCCATGCGCCGTGGGCTGGACCTGGGCACCGGTTTCGATGCCGGCTATCGCGGCTACGACCTCGCGACCCAGCTCGAGATCGGACTCTCCGAGATCAGCCATGTCGACCTCATCCTCTCGAGCGGCGTCCTCCGCTCGGCGGATTTCCGCGGTTCCTTCATCGAAGGCTTCGCGGTCGAATACAAGCGCCTGATCGGAGTCGCCGCGCCCGATCAATGGAACGCCGCCTGGGCGGGCGCCTTCGGTTACAGCCGCGTCGATGCGGCGAGCGGCGAGGAGCGGACCGAGACTTCCTACGTCGGACGCCTGTTCCTCCAGCGGGATTTCGGCACCCGCAGCCAGTGGGTCTATGTGACCAATCTCTCGACCGGCCTGGTGCACGACGCCGAGGGCACCTGCGGCGTGCTGGAATGGTCGCAGGGGCTGGCCTATCGGGCCGACGACCATTGGTCCTTCGGCGTCGAAGCCGTCGCCGAAGGCTGCTGGACGCGCTTCCGCACCTTGGCGAACTCGTCGCTCTGCGTCGGCCCTTGCGTCTCCTATCGCATGACGGGCTTCTCCATCGTCTGCACGCACCTCTGGCAGGTCAGCGGGTCGCCCTCGACCGACGACGGGCGCAATCTCCGTGACACCAGCCGTTCCGAAACCCGGCTGCTGGTGGCTAGGGGATTCTGAAGCGGCGTCCGCTCCTACCCGTTCACTTCAGCACCGCCTTCACCGTCGCCAGCATCTGGTCGGGCGAAAGGCCGTTGGCGGCACGGAGCGTCTTGACGTCACTCGCATGACCGACGAAGCGATCAGGCCAGCCGAGGCGAACGATGGGCGTGCGCACGCCGTGTTCGGCGAGCACTTCGAGGGCACCCGTGCCGAAGCCGCCGGTAACGGCGCCGTCTTCGAGCGTGACGATGAGCTTAGCCGACTTGGCCTGCTCGACGAGCAAGGTGGCGTCGATGGGCTTGGCGAAACGCGCGTTGACCACGCCGACGGAGAGTCCGGTCTCGGCGGTAAGTTTATCGGCCAAGGCCTGGGCTTCGGGCACCATCGTGCCGAGCGCCCAGAGCTGGACGTCGACGCCGGCGCGGAGGACTTCGGCTTTACCGAGCGGAATAAGAGCGGGCTGGGCCTTGATCGCCTTGCCAGCGGCGGCGCCGCGCGGGTAGCGAATGAACATCGGGGCACCGGACTTCAGTGCGGTGTGGAGCATATCCGAGAACTCATCCTCATCCTTCGGCTGCATCAATGTGACGTTCGGGACGCAGCGCAGGTAGGCTATGTCGAAGAGACCGTGGTGCGTCGGGCCGTCGCTCGGCGAGACGCCCGCGCGATCCATACAGAAGGTGACCGGGAGGCGCTGCAAGCAGACGTCATGGATGACCATGTCGTAGGCGCGCTGCATGAAGGTGGAGTAGATCGCGCAGACCGGCCGGAGGTCGCGCGCGGCGATACCAGCGGCGAAGAGCGCGGCATGCTCCTCGGCGATGCCGACGTCATGATACTGCCCGGGGAGTTCCTTCTTGAGCTGGTTGAGGCCCGTTCCGGATGGCATCGCGGCCGTGATGCCGACGACGCGGAAGTCGGCCTTGGCTTCGCGCACAAGCAGCGCACCGAAGACATCCTGCCAAGCCTTGGGCGCGCCAGGAGCGCCGGAAGCGAGCGAGTCGCCCGTCTCCGGATCAAAGGCTCCGGTGCCGTGGAATTTCTCCGGGTTCTTGAGCGCGGCGCCGAGGCCGCGTCCCTTCTCCGTGCGGACGTGGAGGAGGATCGGACCGGTGGAGTCCTTGCAGAAATTGAGGTAACGCTCGAGCGCACCGAGATCATGGCCGTCGATTGGACCGACGTAGCGCACGCCGTATTGCTCGAAGAGCGAAGAGCTGTGCGTATACCAGTTCTTCACGTGGCGCTTAAAACTACGACCGAAGTCCAAGACCTTCGTGCCGAAGCGCGTCTTGCCCAGCAGTCGTTTCAGCCCCTTCTGCGAATTGTTGTAGGGGCGCGTGACGATGAGGCGGCTGAGGATATCGGCGACCGCGCCGACATTGCGATCAATCGACCACTCATTGTCGTTAAGGACGATGACTAGGCGCTTGGTGGACTTCGCGGCGTTATTGAGCGCCTCCATCGTGACACCACAGGTAAGGGCCGCGTCGCCGATGAGGGCGACGACGTGCGAATCCTCACCGAGGCGATCACGCGCGTTGGCGAGGCCGACGGCGGCGGAGAGTGCCGTACCGGCATGGCCCGCGCCGTAGACGTCGTGCAGGCTCTCCTCGCGATTAAGGAAGCCGCTCAAGCCGCCGGTCGTGCGGATGCCATCGAAGTCGGCGCCGTTACGACCGGTGAGCAATTTATGGACATAGCCCTGGTGGGCCACGTCGAAGACGAACTTATCCTGCGGCGTACCGAAGACGCGGTGCAGCGCGATCGAGAGCTCGACTACGCCGAGATTGGGACCGATGTGACCACCGTTCTTAGCAGTGACGGCGACGAGACGTTCACGGATGTCCTGCGCGAGCAACGGCAGCTGCTCGGGAGCGAGGGCTTTGACGTCTGCTGGCCCGCGGATGGTTGCGAGGAGCGACATCAGCCCTGCGAATCTTCGCCGCGCTTGCCCAGCTGCTCGATGCGCAGTTCAGCGGCCTCGAGCGACTTCTGGCAGGACTTCAGGAGGCGCATGCCTTCCTCATACTTCGCGACGAGCTCGTCGAGCGAGACATCGCCGGACTCGAGGGACTCGACGAGCTGCTCGAGCTTCTTCAGTTCGGCCTCGAAGCCTTCCTTGCCGGAGGCTGAGGCGGGTTTCTTGTCCGCGCACATGGACCTACTGTCAGCGGAGCCCCCTCCCCTCTCAAGCGGATTGTGCAGATTCAGGCCAGAAGACGCGTCCGGCACCCCCGGCTAGGCGGGGGCGGCGACGGAGGCTCACAGGTATTGCGTGAGACTCTTCACCGTCTTCGCGTCGAGGCGGCGGACAAGCGCCACCGAAAGGTCGACACACGCCTGGAGGTCGGCGAGGTCGATGACCGCGTTGTGGGTATGGATATAGCGCGCGGGGACGCCCAGCACGATGACCGGTACGCCCAGTTCGTGGGCTTGGAAGGAACGCGCATCGGTGCCGCCCGTGCGACGGACCGCGAGCTGGCACGGGATGCCTTTCGCGGCCGCCACTTCGAGGGTCAGGTCGACGAGGCGCGGATTCATGATCGCCGTCGGATCGTAGGCGCGCACCTGCACACCGCCGCCGAGGGCACCCTGCGTCTCACCCTGCGGCGCGAGTCCGGGCAGATCATCGGCCGGCGGGCCTTCGAGGACGATGACGACGTCGGGCTTGGCGAGACGGGCCGCGACGCTCGCGCCGCGGCAGCCGACTTCTTCCTGCACGGTCGCGACCGCGAGCAGATCGCAGGGCGTCGCGGAGGCGTCGAGCTCATGCGTCGCGAGCGTGAGCGCGGTCATGCCGACGCGATTATCAAAAGCTTTCGCCGAATAGAGACCGGGCTCCGCGAGGGCCGTGAATGGGCCTTCGGGCACGACCGGATCGCCGGGACGAATTCCGAGGCGGGCGACGGATTCCGCCGAGCGCGCGCCGATATCGACGAGCACCTTATCGGCGGAGGCAGTCTGGGCGCCGCCTTGATGAGGCGGGAGCGCGGCGACGATGCCGATGAATTCCTTCTGCGCGGAGCGCGACCAGATGCGGAGACGTTGGGCGGCGAGGACGCCGTCGGGCCAGCCGCCAACGGGCGTCAGACGAAGGAAGCCATCAGGCGTGACCGCCTGCACCAGGAAACCGATCTCGTCCATGTGCGCCGTGAGCACCACGCGGGGCCCTTTCTTTTCCTTGGCCGGCGAAGCGAGCACGCCGCCAAGGCCATCGACCTGGAGCGTGCGGCCGCGGAGTTCGCGGACAAAGATTGCGCGGACCGCGTCCTCGTGGCCGGACGTGCCGTGGGCTTGCGTGTAGGCCTCCAGCAGACGGAGGGCTTCAGAGGGACGCTTGGACATAGGAAGGGAATGATGGAGGACACGAGGGCCGGATGTCTCGAGAACTCGAGGGCAAATCAGGGCTAGGGGTAGGTACAATGCAAGAGACATTCGTGAACGCAAGGGCTCGAGGACACGAGGCGATTAAAGAGGCAGATAGCTGAGGTAGGGCGGCGATTGCCATCGCCGCCGTTCGCCACGCAAGGTCCGCTCACCGGGCATGATTTTCTGAACCTATGACGTCTCTCGTCCCACGGCGGTCATGGCAATGACCGCCCTACCCAAAGCATCCCCCTCGAGTCCTCCTATCCCTGATCAGCGCGGCTGGCGGGTCTGCAGGCGCGGCTTCAGCCCGGCCTTGGCGACCGCGTCGAGCGCGCCGACAGCTGCGCCAGTGAGCGAACGCTCGTCGGCGACAATCACGACTTCCGTACCCGGCGACTTCAGCGCGTGGTCGACGAGAGCCTTGGCAAGAGCGGCGGAAGCGATCTCATTGCCTTCGAGGTAGAGCTTACCGTCGCGGTCGACGCCCACGACAAGCGTCGTGGCCGGCGTGCCTTCGGAGCCAGCGGAAGCCGTCGGCGGGATGATTGCCATCGTGCTGGATTGGTCGAGTCGGCTGCTGATGAGCAGGAAGAAAACCAGCACCACCATCACGTCGATGAGCGGCACCACGTTGATGTCGGCGCGGCGGCGGCGAGCGACGACGAGGCTCATCGACGGCGGGCTTCCAGCGCTTCGACGAGCACGTCGAGGCGGGAAGAAAGAATCTCCATGCGACGGCCGAGCCAGTTGGCGCCGATGAGCGCCGGGATCGCAATGCAGAGGCCGATCATCGTCGTGCTCAACGCGAGGCCGACACCGCGCGTGAGTGTCTGGGAATCCGGCAGGCCTTGTTCGGGGAAGAGGGTCGCGAGGCCGGTGACCGTGCCGAGCAGACCGAGGAGCGGCGCGGCCGCCACGATGCTGTCGAGCAGGTGGAGCCCACGATGGAGGCGAACGAGCTCGTTGCGCGTCCACGCCTTGAGCACTTCGCCCGAGGCGCCGTCCTTCCAACGCTGCACGAGCCGGCCCGCGACGGACTCGCCGTCGGCGGCATCGACCTGATCCAGCGAACCATTTAAGACAGATTTAAGAACTCCATCGGGAACGACGCGCGACACCCGAAGCGCCAGGGCCCGTTCGGTAATCAGGAAAACAGCCAGCAAGGAGCACAGGGCAAGCGGCCAGAGGAAAAGCCCGGCACCTTCAAGTAGGGTTTGCACCCTAAGAGCCTCCCCAAATCTTAAAGAGGTGCAAGAACGCTCTTTTAAATGACATTTAATGATTTATATACATATTAAATGATTAATTTTGAACTTATTCGCTCGTTTGGAATGAATGGGAATAACCAATCCTTTGACATTAACCTGGGGGTATTTACCATAAATTCACCCCAATTTTTACTATGAGACTTAAACGCTCTGGTTTCTCCCTCGTCCTGTCGCTGACCATCATGGCTGCGATGGTGATGATGGTAATCGTTCTCGCCTCTTTCCTGCAGATCGAGAGCCGGCTCGCCCAAAGCCACTCTGGCTACCTGAGGGCGCGCTTCAACGCCTTGGCTTCGGCTCGTATCGCCATCGGCCAGCTGCAACAGCTCGCCGGCCCCGACCAGCGCGTGACCATGCGCGCGGACATGTTTGCGGACAACGAGATTAACGCGGGAAATAACGATGCCCCGACCATAGCCCCGGTCCGCGGTCGCCCGGATCGCACGAATAACCACGCCCCGCTGAGCGCCAAACTCCATCACCAGAAGCGCTACCTCACTGGCGTCTGGTCCACGGGCGGCGCCGATTCGAGCAGAGTCCGCGACTGGGATGTCGCCAACCCGGCGGACTCCCGCCTCTTCCTCGGCTGGCTGGCGTCCCCGTTCGACGAGAACGCCTCGCCGGAGCTCTCCGGCACGACGCCCAACTTCGTACCTAACCGCGACTACTTCCGGGTGGATATCGACGCCCAAGGCGTGTCCCGCAATGAAGTCGCTCCCGGCAAACTCGCCGAAGTCCGCGCTTACATCGACGACATCCTGCCCAATCCGATCGACGCTGATTCGACCAAGGTCATCCCGCTGGTCTCGTTCGGTTCGGTCAACATCCCGAGCACGGCCACCGGCTTCCGGCGGAACTACTTCGGCGCGGTCGACGCGCGCCCGCAGCCGATGCCCGGACCGGCGTTCAGCGACCCCACCAAGTCGCTCGGCGTCAACGGCCGCTACGCTTTCTGGATCGGCGATGAAGGCGTGAAGGCCAAGATCAACCTCCCTGACTTCTACGCCGCGACCACGGGGGGCGCCTGGCTTTCCACGGAGGATTGGGACAAAGGATTCGCGGCGTCGGCCAATCAGCGCAACTCGCTCGGCGTCCTCGGCGGCGCCGGCGACCCCTTGAAAGAAGGGGTTAACACCAAGGGCGCGCTACCGGCCGGCTTCAATTTCGACGTATGGCGCGCCAAGGACATCGCGGACGCCGCTGGCAAACCGCAGGCCTACCAACTGGCCAAGGCCGTCGGTACCTCCGGGCTGTCCGCTTGGGCGGTCAGCCAAGGCGGTGTCGCCGCCGGTGACGCCATGAACCTCGCGGCCAAGCTCCTCTGGCATGACATCACCACCCTCTCCTATTCCACGCTGACCGACACCTATAACGGCGGCGTGAAGGTCGACCTCTCGACCGCGTTCGAACTGCCCTATGCGATGTATCGCGGTATCGAGCTCTATCCCGGGCAGAAAGACACGGCGATCACGACCGACTACCGTCTTCGTAAGCAGTCGTTGTTCCACGGCGCTCCGAACGCCGCCCTGACGACCGCCGTCATCGGCGCCAACGGCATGGGCGTCGACCTGGATTACAACCGCCCCAACCTCGTCGACAAGCTGGGCTCGGATAGCCAGCTCCTCCGCGCCTCGCCGCGCGCCTCCGAGTGGGCCCCGCGCTTTGTGAAAAATCTGCTCGGCAGCTCCTACGAACTTCTGCGCGCGCGCAATGGCGGCAGCGGAACGGCGGCCAACGCCCAGAGCGAAAGCCCCGAGCGCCTAGGCTTCGTCTACGAGGCTCCGTTGCGTTCGGCCTTCTTCGAAAGTTACCCCGGCAGCAGCGGTAACACGGTCTCGCGGCTTCTCGCCAATACCGAAAGAAGCCCCAACGCGACCACCTCCACCTGGACGGTGACCAGCACGATCAACACCCTAACGGAACGCATCAACGTCCTGCCTTGGTCCGAACTGGCCGTAGACCACCCCGAGAACCTGACCGGACGCATCACCCGCGGACCGACTTGGGACCTCTACCGCAACTACTACCGTATGTATAAGCGTGAGCTCGAACAAGCGGGCAAGACCTCGGGGACCCTCCGCGGCCAGCCCACCGCCGCGCCCGACGCCGTCTTCGCCCGTGGCGTCGAACCGCTGACTTACGCCTCCGGCAACCGGTTCGCCCCCGTCCAGAAGACCCCGTCGCTTTCCGGCTCGGGCACAGGGGGAGCCCCCCGGGCCCTCGCCCCGAGGCCGGATAATTTCTACCAAGGCGGCGGAGCCCTCGATGATAACCGATATTACTACCGCAACAACCTGAGCGCCCCGAGCGACTCGCCGAGTTTCCAAGCCGAACAACGGCTGCGCTATCCCAATATCATCCAGCACCACCATGCGACACTGGCGGGGTTTGGTACGAACGTCGTCACGAACCACGACCGGATGGGCATCGCCCTCCCTCGCCCAGCCAGCAACGACGCCTACTTCGACAACCTGGCGAACGCCCAGCTCACGACCCGCACTTGGCCGACCTCGATGAGCCTGGCGCCAAGCATCGTCCGTTTCTCGATGGTGTTCTCAGGTATCTTCGACCAAGCCGACTCCTTCGACGAGAATGGCGAACTCAACCTCGGCACCATCGGCGTGACGGTCGATCCGGTCGTGATGGTCCACAACCCCTACGATGTAGCCATCGAGTTCGAAGGCATCGCCATGGTCACCAATGGCAGTTCACTCCCCTACATCTTCGACGTGGTTCTCGAAAACTGGTTCTTCCGGGACACCCACTGGCAATTTTATGATCCTTACCGGCTGGGCAGTCAGTTGCCCCGCACAAAAAATCTGGCCGACCCCCTTTGGGTCGGAGAAACGCTGAGTCATAACCTGTTGCTCGGGGAAATCGCCCTCGGTGATGGGCGCGAAGAGAATCGCTCGGTTTCCTTCCGGCTCGTCAACCCGGGGCAAAAGTTCCGGCTCGAGCCCGGCGAGGTCAAGACGATCAGCACCAAGAATATCCCCGGCGCCTCCCAGTCTGGCCGCAAGATCAATACCACGATCACCACCAACAATTTCGGCTATGACCTCGGAAGCAATGCGCTCTATCGCATGACGCCGTTCGCCAATGTCCGTTATCGCTTCGGGGATATCCCCAGCCAATTCAACGACTGGCCTATTCCCTCCGTCTATAATCTCAGAACTACCCCGGACCCGCGGCTTTGGACCTGGGGCTTCAGTCAGATCAACCGTACGACCGGAAAAACCTGGGTTGCCCCTATACCGACTGGCGAGGGCGCCACCCCGTGGTTCGGTTTCCTTGGCAACTACTGTTATAAGAACGCCGGCGGCGCTGGCGACGTCAACCCTTCGGCGTTTCAGGACGCGCTGACCCTCTGGAACGACGTCAAAAACTCCCGGCGTATCCGCGACGGCCTGCCTACCTGGAAAGGGGATGCGAAATCGCTGAAGACCATCCTGGATTTTCCGCCGGCCCCCAATCCTCCTGGCTCGAAGAACCTATCCTTCCGGGCACGTAACTCCGGCTGGATGAACTATGACCACCGCGTCGTCGGCGAAGAGGGCAAGCCGGGGGAGCCGGGTTATGTCTTTCCTCGGGTCCGCAACGGGACGACCGCGGTCAGCGGTCACCAGCACTGGAATTTCTACCTGCTCAACAACCGCAGTATCGATGGGCAAGCCCTGAGCCCGACCAGGCGTTGGTTCGGCTCCCCCCGCACCGCAAACCCGATCTACAACGAGGCGGCCGGGACGGTGAGCAACTACGTGTCAGAAGGATCCGTCACCGCCGAGGGACAGCACCTCGTCGACGAATCCTTGCTCCTCAATTTCCAAGCCCTGACGGCGGGCTGGCCCAACTACGGCAACGATAACGGCCACTGGAACAACATCATTCAATACAATGAAGAGTGGAAAAACTTACCTAACGTCGGTCTCAGCCCTCGATTGCCTGACTACCGCATCTCGACGGGGCTGGTCCAAAATTCTCATACGGGCATAAATTGGCGAGGGGACATCGACGCCCAGAACACTCAGGTGTCTTTCGGCCCGCAGGACGGCGACCCAGAATTTGGCCGGCCGGAAATCACTGCCGGACACCGTGCCAACTCGCTCGGTGGACGCCTCAATACTCCTGTCTGGTCGGACCGAGGCGATACCAAGCAGCCCTTCCTGCTCACGGATTTCGTCCTACGTTCCGCCGAGATGACCGAGCGGACGCTCAACGTCTGGTATCCCTCCTCCGCCACCAGCAGCGTCTTCAAATTCAACTCCGGGTCGCTGACCAACCTCACCACCCCGGCGGATACGGTCAGGGCCCCGATGTCGCCCTTCTTCCTGAGTGTGCGGTCGCAACAGGCGCACCTCTTCGGCTACGACGGTAAGGCGCACACCCCAATCGGGTGGGTGCTTTCCCAACGCAGGATCGATTCCGAACCGCAGATCGCCCTGGCGGCGAACAACGTCAACGCCTACTGGGGTGGCAGCGTGAGTCCCTCCTCGAACACGCGCTCCGACACGATCCTGTTCCCGATTCCGCGGCGCCCCCTGCTCTCGCTGGCCCAGCTTGGCTCCGTCGGCTTCGCGCAGGTCAACACCGACGCCGACCTCACCGTCGGGGCCTCGTTCGCCCACCCGGGCATCATGGATCTCACCAAAGTCACCGATTGGCCCGGACCGAAGGCACAAAGTGGCAAGGACAAGGCTATTCCTGAAAACGGCTGGGTCGGGATCCATGAAGGGACCCGGATCATCCGTAACCGCGCCAACGTGCGCACCGACCACGCCTTCCTCGCCAACTTGGCCCTCTGGGATAGTTACTATTTCAGCGGCCTCAATCTCGCGGCGAACTCCTACTCGCTACCCGGATCAAATTTTGCCTTCCCCTCCGGACCCGATTTGGAGACCGATACCGACGTCGCCCAGGACCAAGCCTCCGCCCTCAAGAAAGCTACCGGTGACATCAGCAGTTATGATGTGACATCCTTCCGGGACTATAAGATCGCGCTGGAGTCCGGCTATAACCCGCTGGCCAATAAACGTGTCGTCTTCCAGCCAGATAACCGACCAGCGGTGGCCGACGGCACCTTCCCGGGGGCGACGGAATTCCCCCATCCCGCCTACCTATCACGCAATGCCCTCTACGACGGCGGCTTCAACGTCAACTCCACCTCCAAGCAGGCCTGGAAAACCGTGCTGGCCGGCATGCGCGGGCAGACCCTGCCCGACGGCTCGCCGGCCAGTGGCACCGTGCTGACCCGTTTCGCGCGCTCCTTCAAGCCGACCACCACGCCGGCGGGGGTCTGGAACGACCACCGTGAGTTGAGCGACGCGGAAATCGACAAGTTGGCGGCGGAAGTCGTCAAGGAAGTCCGCGACCGCGGACCGTTCATGTCGCTCGGTGACTTTATCAACCGACGCTTGCTGGACTCCGACCTCACCGCCTTGCGCGGACATGGGCTGAAAGGGGCGCTCCAAGCGGCCATCGATAAATCCGGCATCAACAGCGCCGCTATTGGCAATTCAGCCGGCCTGGTCGCCGACGGACTTTTCGCGGCTCAGGGGGAGCTCAATTTATCCACGTCCTTCAACGACCCAAATGGTAATACCGGCGGCCGTTCGGGGACAGGTCGGGCTAATTTCACAGACAAGAACGGGGACGGGGGGGGTACCCTCGGCGTCCTGAAAAAGGCGACCAATCCGACCGCCGCGCGGTTCCCGAACGTCGCCTCGATGAGCGAGACCAATAATGACCAGAAGGTCGTTGCGGCGGTGGGCGCACCGCAAATCGTGAACCAGATGGATGTGTTGAATACCGTGGGCCCGAACCTCACGGCCCGCTCCGACACCTTCACGGTCCGCGCTTATGGCGAGGCCCTTGATAACGCCGGCAACACCATCGGGCGCGCCTGGATCGAAGTCGTCGTCCAGCGCACCGCCCAGCTCATGCTCCCCTCTTCACGCGGACCAGGCTACGATGAGGCCACGCGGCGTAAATCTGCCTACCGTGTCAACGGCGCCACCACCAAGGAGTATGACTCGCTCCCGATGGTCGATCCCTACGAGAGCCTGAACGCCGGCGGCATCCTCAGACTGCCGACCAACGCCACGCCCTTCGAGAGGGAGAACTGGCATATCAACCGCATCCTCGGACGACGCTTCAAGGCGACCTCCATCCGCTGGCTGAACGCCAACGAAATCTAATTCCATGAACTTCAGGAAACTCCTGGCGGGGCTGCTGCTTTCCGCCCTTACCCTCGGCCTGCCCGCCGCCGAACCCGAGACGAAGAAATCGGCCAGCCCGTCCGCCGCCGGCAAGAAGGCCTCCAAGGCGCGCCCCGGAGGCCAGTCCGAACGCACCTGCGCCCTCACCCTCACCTGGTGGGAATCGCCGCCCCTCGCTGAGGGCGATACCCTTGAGCTCGGCGTCCAAGACGACTTCGGGGTCACCCCCATCAATCCGCCGACGATGAATGCCAGTGGCACCATCCTCTACGAAGGTCCCGGGACCGTGGCGATCGTCCGCAAGACGCTGGTGCCGGATCCGAGCGGCAAGCCGGGGGCAAAGCCCGTCGAGGGGTGGGCGCCCTTCACCTCCTTCCCGCTGGGAGCCGCGGACCGCGAAGTGCTGGGTATCATGTTTCCGAGCCCCGGCAACGTGCTCGTCCGCACCTTCAACATCGATGTGGAGACCTTTCCCTTCGGTGGCTTCCATGTCTACAATTACGCGAAGTCCCGACTCATCTGCAGCATGGGCAACAAGACGTTCACCGCCGAGCCGTCCGCCCGGGCGATCAGTCCGCTGGTGATGACGAAACGCGAGGTCGTAAATTTCTACCTCGGCCTGCCGGAAGCGGAAGGCAAACTCCGCATCCTCTACCGGGCCCCGTTAATCTTGAGCGAGAAAATGAGGCGGCTCTACTTCGTGCTCGAGAAACCCACCGAAGATGAGGATGACCGCTTCGTGACCCACACGCTCATGATTCACGTTTCCGGGCACAAGACCATCGAAGTCCTGAGGAATGGCCAAACGGCGAGCAAAGGACCCAATCCACAGGAATCCGAGGGCGCCAGTTCCGGCCCCCCGGAAGGCCAAGTCACCCCACCCGTCAAGTAAGGCTCAGAGGCCGGCGGCGGCCGCTTGATCGGCGAGCCAGGTCAACCGGGAGGCGTGCGCCCGCAGCACCTGTCCGGGATGAAGCTTGGGCGCGAATTCCCCGCAGGTGATCTCGCGTAAGGCCGGGGCCTTGGCGGCGCCGCCGACGAGCACGACGATGGCACCACACTGCGCCAGGCCCGCTTCGGTGATGGTCAGGCGCCAGCCGCGACCCGGCCATTCCGTGGCGGTGAAGCGAGGGCCGGAACGACGGCCGATGAGAGGACACTGCGGCCAGAGCGAAGCGATGTGGCTATCATCGCCGAGCCCGAGGATGCAGAGGTCGAAGGCCTTGTAGGGCGAACGCTGGGCCCAGGCAGCCTCGTAGGCGGTCGCAGCTTCGGCTGGGGGCAGTTCGACCGGCCAAGGGAAGCGGCGGGCGGCGGGAATGCCGAGCGGGTCGAGCATGCCGCGGAGAGCGTGACCGAAGTTGGAGTCGTCGGAAGCGAGCGGCACGCAACGCTCGTCGCTCACGTGCCAGTCGATCCGGGCGATGGCTTCGGCCGTGAGGGCGCCAGTGCGGACGGCCCAGACATAGAAGGCCTTGGGCGTGGAACCGCCGCTCAGGCCAACGGAAGCCGAGCCGCGGGCAGCCAGGTCGTTGATGCGGCGGGCGAGCTCGGCGAAAGAATCCTCCCGAGACAGCACGCGGACCTTGCCGGCGGAAGTGGCGATGTCGGACATGGAGGGAAGATAGAGGGCCGGAGGAAAAGAAAAAGACACTCAAAGGGAAACCGGGGACCGGGTGATTGGCTGGGGCATATGACCGCAGCATCCTATCCGGTTTCCGGTCTCCCTTGCATCAAGACAGAACGAGTAACTGGGCAGCACGCGGTGCTGCCCCTACCCTAACAAGAAGGGCGTCCTTGCGGACGCCCTTCTTTCTCCAGCCCTCTGGTCCTCAGGCCCTCGTGTCCTCCACTCGCCCCTTACTGGCAGGACTCGCAGGTGCCGCCGGTACGCATGGCCTCGATGGAGCAGGCGTTCTTCTCGGCGTCGGTGGGCACCTTCTTCGCGGGCTCGGCTGGCTCTGACCTCTCGGGCTTGGTCGCCTTCTCGACCGTGGCCTTCTCGATGTTGGAAGCGCCGAGGCTGCGGAGGTAATAGGTGGTCTTGAGGCCGGTGCGCCAGGCGTACTGGTACATATGCGAGAGCATCTTGATATCGGCCGTCGGCAGGAACAGGTTGAGCGACTGCGCCTGGTCGATCCACTTCTGGCGGCGGGCGGCGGCGTCGATGAGCCACTTATTCTCGATGGTGAAGGCCGTGAGGTACTTGTCCTTGATGATTTGCGGGATCTCGGCGATGTCCTTGAGCTCACCGTCGAAATACTTGATCTGCTGCATCATCTCCTGGCTCCAGAGGCCGAGTTTCTTGAGGTCGCGCACCAGGTAGCCGTTGAGTTCGGTGAACTCGCCGGACAGGTTGCTCTTCACGAAGAGGTTCTTGTAGGTCGGCTCGATGCACGGCGAGCTGCCGACGATGTTGGAAATCGTGGCGGTCGGGGCGATGGCGAGGACGTTGGAGTTGCGCATGCCGTGTTTCGCAATTTTGGCACGGACCGGCGCCCAATCCATCAGGCCGCCGCGCTTGACCTCGATCGGCTCGCCGCGTTCCTGCTCGAGGAGATCGATGGTGTCCTGCGGGAGCAGGCCGCGGTCCCACTTGGAGCCCTTGTAGGAGCTGTAGGTACCGCGTTCGGCGGCGAGGTCGGAGGAGGTCTCGTAGGCGTAATAGGCCACCGCCTCCATGATCTCGTCGTTGAACTCGACGGCGGCGTCGGAGGCGAAAGAGATATCGCGACGATAGAGGCAGTCCTGAAGGCCCATCACGCCCATGCCGACCGGGCGATGGCGGGTGTTGGAGACCTCGGCGGGCTTGGTCGGATAGAAGTTGATGTCGATGACGTTGTCGAGGGCGCGGACGGCGACCGTGATGGTCTCGCGGAGCATCGCGTGGTCGATGCTGCCATCGGCCTTGAGGTGCGAGTCGAGGACGACGGAGCCCAGGTTACAGACGGCGGTCTCCTCGGCGCTCGTGTTGAGCGTGATCTCCGTGCAGAGATTAGAGGAGTGGATGACGCCAACATGGTCTTGCGGGGAGCGAACGTTGCAGGGATCCTTGAAGGTGATCCACGGGTGGCCGGTCTCGAAGATCATGCCGAGCATCTTCTTCCAGAGCTCGAGGGCGGGCATCTCCTTGCCGAAGATTTCGCCCTTCTTGGCGCGTTCCTCATAAGCGACATAACGCTTCTCGAAATCGATACCGAAGGTCTCGTGGAGGTCTGGGGTCTCGTTGGAGAGGAAGAGCGTCCAGTGCTGGCGGTTCTTGAGACGCTTCATGAACAGGTCGGGAATCCAGTTGGCCGTGTTCATGTCATGCGTGCGGCGACGGTCGTCGCCCGTGTTCTTACGGAGCTCGAGGAAGTCCTCGATGTCGTTGTGCCAGGTCTCGAGGTAGGCGCAGCCGGAGCCGCGGCGCTTGCCGCCCTGGTTGACGGCGACGAGCTGGTCGTTGTGGAGCTTGAGGAAGGGGATGATGCCCTGGGATTCGCCGTTGGTGCCCTTGATGTAGGAGCCCGTGCCGCGGACGGAGGTCCAGGAGCCGCCGAGGCCGCCGGCCCACTTGGAGAGGAAGGCGTTCTCCGCAATGCCGCGGATCATGATGGACTCGATCGTGTCGTTGACCTGGTAAAGGTAGCAGGAAGAGAGCTGGCTATGGAGCGTGCCCGAGTTGAAGAGCGTCGGGGTCGAGCTGCAGAAGCGGCGGGACTTGTAGAGCGCGTGGAGGCGGATGACCCAGTCCTCGCGGCTCTTCTCCTCGCGGAGGAAAAGACCCATCGCGACGCGCATCCAGAAGAACTGAGGCGTCTCGAGGCGGCGAGCCGGCTTCACCGTCTTGTCGATGATCAGGTAGCGGTCGTACATCGTCTGCACGCCGAGGAGCTCGAAATCGAGGTCGGCCATCGGATCGAGGGCGGCGGCGAGCTTGGCGAGGTCGTATTTGCGCAGGTCAGGCGACAGCCGGCCGATGGCGATACCGCGATCGATATAGGCCGCGAACTGCGCACGGTGGAACTCCTTGAGCTGGTCGACGCCATCGCGGGTGATACTCCAGCCGAGGACTTCCTCGTAGATGTAGGACAGGCAGATACGGGCGGCGAACTTGGCGAAGTCGGCGTCGACCTCGACGAGGGTCTTGGCGTTGAGTTCGATGGTCTTGCGGAGATCGACCTCGTTAATCTCGTTGAAGAGGCCACGGCGAAGGTCGGTCTCGATTTGGTCCGGGGTGCGGACGAGCTCGAGGCCGACGGCAGCGAAGGCAATGCGCTTGCGCAGTTCGTCGCCGTTCCAGAGATAGGTGGACCCGTCGGCGTTCTTGACGAGGAGCATCGACTCCTGACGGTCGTCGACGACGACCGGTTGGGCGGCGAGGTCCTCGCGGCGGCGGGCGCGCTGGGCGCGGTAGAGGATATAGTTCTGGGCGACCTTGAAATGGCCCTGACGCATCAACTCCTCTTGGACGAGGTCTTGGACCTCCTCGATGCCGACAATCGCCTGGCCGAGGTCGGCGACGCGGCGCGTGACCGCAGCGGCAACGCGCTCGCAGGGGGCCGGGTCCTGCTCGATCGAGAGGAAGGCCATGCGCACGGCGGTCGTGATTTTATTCGGCAGCCACGGGACGACGTGGCCGTTGCGCCGCATCAGGCGGGTCGTGATGACGAGGGACCCGAGCGGGGCCGCCTCGAGACCACCGCGGGCGAAGAGGAGGCTCTTGGCGACGTCGTGCCGATTATAGCGCACGAGGGCGTCCTCGATCGCCTGCAGGACGAGCGCTTCGCTGACTTGGACGCCGGAATGGGAAAGCACGCGGACGACGTCGCTGGCGACGGCGGCGACGAACTGGCGGTTGGACTCGGTGAAGATATCCTGTTCCTGGCGGGCGATGAGGAGATCGGTGAGCGCGGCGCCGACGATGTCGGCGATCTGCGCCGCATCGAGGCCGGAGACGCCACCGGTGGCGACGGGCAGGGATTCACGCCAATTGAAGCGCGGCTTACCGTCGACCGGCGAACGGGCGGCGTGTTTGAGGGCGATGTCTTCGCGGAAGAAAGGGAGTTCGGAATTCATGTTGAAGAAGGGGGGTGGGAAGGGGGCGGAGGAGAGGAAAAAACAAAGATGGGGTGCGTCGGCGGTGGCCTTCGCAATGGTTTGAAAAACGGGAAAAGGTAGGTAAGAACAAAAAGGACAGGTCCCGGGCGCGGAGGGGGTGACGCCCGGGTCTGCCTAGGAAGCGATTAGAGCTCGTCGTCGTTGACGGAACCGAGGGCGCCCTGCTTCTGGTATTCGGTGACGCGTCCTTCGAAGAAGTTCTGCTCCTTCTTGAGGTCCATCATCTCGGACAGCCAGGAGAAAGGGTTGCTGGTCTCGGCGACGAGCGGATCGAGGCCGCAATTACGCAGGCGGCGATCAGCGATGAAGTCGATGTACTGCTCGAACTCCTTGGCGGAGAGGCCGAGGCCGTTGACGGGGAGGCAGTCGCGGATGAAATCCTTCTCCAGCGCCACGGCGGTGGCCATGAGCTGGCGGAGTTCTTCCTTGAAGGCGGGCGTCCAGACGTCGGGGTTCTCCTTGACCAGCTCGGCGAGGAGATTGCGGAAGAGGTCGATGTGGTTGGATTCGTCGCGCAGCGTGTAGCGGAACATCTGGCCGATGCCGGGGAACTTATTCTGGCGGGCCAGCGAGAGCACCATGCCGAAGAGTCCGTAGAACTGCGTGCCTTCCATGCACTGCCCGAAGAGGAAGATGTTGTGGGCGAGGGCCTGCTTGTCCTCGAGCTTGGTGAGGTCGAGCTTGCGACGCAGCGCGCGGGAATTATTAACGACAAAGGCGGCCTTCTTGGCGATCGTCGGGATATCCTCGAACATCGCCTCGCACTCGTGGGGGTTGATACCGAGCGAAGAGATCATGTAGACCAACGAGTCGGCGTGGATGTTCTCCTCGTGCGCGTGGCGGCCCAGGACGAGCTTGAGCTCAGGGGCGGTCACGACCTCGCGGACGACGTGGATGATGTTGTCGCCGACGATACCTTCGGCGGCGGAGAAGTAACCAATGGCCATCTTGACAATCCAGCGGTCGATCTCGGTGATCTGCCCGGTCTGGTCGCGCCACTGTTCGCAGTCCTTCTGCATCGGGATATCCTCGGGCTCCCAATGGTTGTTCTTCATCGTCTTGTAGAGGTCGTACGCCCACTGGTATTTCAGCGGGAGGATGTTGAAGAACATCGACTCGCGGCCGTTGATGACGCGCTTGTTGGCGAAAGCTTCTTCGGCCTTGGTCTTGTCGAGGACGAAGGTTTTTTGGCCGACTTTGATCGTGATGGTTTCCATGAGTAGAGTTTAGGGGAAAAGGGTCTTAATAGTGACCGGAGAGGCCGCTAGGTGATTGGTATGTCAGGGAGTAAATTACTAGATGTAGGGGCTGCAAATTTATTTCACCACTAGATGTAGTGTTTTATGCAAGCCTCTGTCATTTGGTGAGTTAGGGAAAAAACTTTATTCACAATGCGGGTTTTTAACAGATTTTTGATAACTAGGCGGCCGTGAGGTGTTTCCCCCAATAAAATCGGGGGCGACCCTTGGCCGCAAACCCCGGTTGTTGGTCTTGCTCACGGTGTTCACGGGGGGCGCCGAGGGGGGGATTGCGAAACACCCTGCCCTGCTCCACTTTCCTGAGATGACTACTGGATCCCCCGCCGCTCCCCCGGATGGCCGCCGCGACGAAGGCTTCTTCACGGCGTGCTGGACGCCGGCGTCGCTCGCGCTGCACGGCTGGCGCGGCGGTCTCATGTCCAGCTGGCGCGTGCTCGTCACCACCGCGCACGGCGCGCGCGCCAACCGCCTGCCGCAGCAGTCAGCCGCGCTCACCTACTACACGCTGATGTCGCTGGGGCCACTCCTCGCGCTCGCGCTCACAATCTCGGGCTTCATTCTTTCTCGCGCCGGCGCGCAAGCGGATAATCCGGCGAAGGCCGCGATCGTCGCCGTCATCGGCTACGTCGCGCCGCAGGTGAGCACGCAAGCCGCCCAACCGGGACAGGTCGTGACCTTGCGCGACATCAATCAAGACCTCGACGGACTCGTCGACGGGCTGCTGAAGAACGCGGCGAGCGGCCAGGCCGGCGTGATCGGGCTGGCGCTGATCTTGGGCCTTGCGGTGCTTATGCTCAGCCGCGTCGAGGATGCGCTGAACGGGATCTGGGGCGTACGGCGCGGTCGGAGCTGGCGCGATCGCTGTGCAAACTACCTGCTCTTCCTCGTGCTGTTCTTCCTCGTCGGCGCGACCACGCTGATGATGCTCTCGGCGGCCTCGCTGGTGGCCACGCTTGGCGCGGGCGCCACCTGGCTGACGGGCTGGCTCCAACGACTGCCCGGCGGCGAGTCGCTGACGGCTTTCGTGAGTGGTCGTGGCCCGCTGTTCGTCTCGCTCACTCTGCTGACGCTCGCGTTCACCGCGTTCAACCGGATGATGCCGAACGCGCGGGTGCGCTGGGGCGCGGCGGCGGTCGGCGGCCTGGCGATTGCCATGCTCATCGTCCTCAACCACCGATTGGCCACGCTCTACGTCGACATGGTCACGGAGCTCCAGAGCCTCTACGGCGAACTCAGCATCGTCCTCGTCCTGATGTTCGGCTGCTACCTCAGCTGGCTGTTCGTGCTCATCGGCGGCCAGATCGCCTACGCCTACCAGAACCGGCGCACCCTCTCTCGCCACAAGGTCTGGGATAGTTTCAGCCATCGCGCGCGCCGCACGCTCGCCTTCGTGTGCGTCGCGGAGACCCTGCGGCGTTATCAGGGCGCCCGGCCAGGCCCGACCGCTGATGATATCGCCGCCACCGCCCGCGTGCCGGCCGGCGTGGCGGAAGACTGCCTGCAGATGTTACGCGATGCCGGCCTGCTCACGGCGGAGCTGCCGGAGAGCGGGCATAAGCCGGCCCGGCCCATCGATCAGATGACCGTGGGCGAACTCTGGTCGATCGTGGACATGCGCACGACCGGTGGTACCGACGAACCGGACCTCACCTCCGACCCAGCCGCCAAAGCCCTCCTGGCCATCGAGCAGGCGTTGTTGGAGACGGCGGGCTCACGGCTGACCCTCGGGGAACTAGCGGCCCGCACCTGAGGGGCCGCGGGCCCGGCCGGCGCGGCGCGACCTCCGTAAATGAGGGGACCCCGGCCTCCTTGCGGAGACCGGGGTCCGTAAACCTGGCGATGACCTACTCTCGCACACCAGCGGGGGTGCACTACCATCGGCGGCTGCATGCTTAACTATCGTGTTCGGGAAGGGAACGAGTGTTTCCATGCGCCCATGATCACCAGAATGTATCCTCGGGCAGCTCTCTGATGGGTGATCATGAGATGGTTTTCGCCAGGTGGCGAGCTGCCGTCATAGGGAAAGATAAACAGT
>CAMBGQ010000026.1 GCA_945866215.1 Opitutus sp. GAS368
AGGATGGATTCACCGAGGGTCTTCACGCGGTCGGCGTTGTAGTTGACGAGGTTCTCGGCGGCAATCGTGCCACCCTCGTGGGTGTTCATGTTGTTGCGCTGGAATCCGGTGGCGATGAGCTTGCCGTCGTCGGTATCCGGCATGAGGTCTCCGGCGATCTGCTCCGCGATGAAGCGGTCGTAGGGCTTGTTGTCGTTGAAGGCCTGGATGACCCAGTCGCGCCAGAGCCAGAGGTGACGCCCTCCGTCGATGGAGAAGCCGTTGGTGTCGGAGTAACGGGCGGCATCCAGCCAATCGAGGCCCATGCGTTCGCCGAAGTGTGGACTGGCTAGCAGGCGGTCAACGAGTCGGCCGTAGGCGTCAGGCTTTTTGTCCTGAACGAAAGCTTCGACTTCGGCGGCGGTCGGGGGCAGGCCCGTCAGGTCCAGCGTGACGCGGCGAATGAGTGTGAAGCGGTCGGCTTCAGCAGAAGGCTGCAAGGCCGCTTCGGTCAACTTCTGGGTGACCCAGTAATCAATCGCGGGAAGTTTGTTCGCGGCCGGCAGGGCGGGGCGCTTCGGGACGACGAAGGCCCAGTGCTCCTCATACTTCGCACCTTGCTCGATCCAGGCCTTGACCTTCGCCTTGTCGGTCGCCGTGAGCTTCAGGTGGGATTTCGGCGGAGGCATCACGTCGTCTTCGTCGGTGGAATTGATGCGTTCCCAGACGACGCTCTTCGCCAGGTCCCCTGCCACGATGGGCGTGCCGTTCTTATGCTCGCGCGTGGCATCTTCGGGGAGGTCCAGTCGGAGCTTGGCCTTGCGGGCTTTCTCGTCGGAGCCATGGCAGCTGAAGCAGTTCTCGGAAAGAATCGGGCGGATGTCCCGGTTGAACTGGGTGTTCTCAGCTTGGACGGTCACTAAGGCGTTCAGGCTGAAGAAGAGGGCGAGTTGCAGGGGGCGATGCATCTAGTCTTTAGACAACGACGAGCGGGATGGGTTTCAATCTGTATCGTCGTGGGCGAGCCCCGGGTGTTCACCTTACCTTTGGGCTGGAGGGGGCGGGGCGATGGGGTAGATTTTGGCCATTCCCTATGGCCTCTGAAATCCAGCCTTCTTCACGTCGTGAATTCCTCGGTGCCGCCGCCTTCGCGCTGGCCGGCTTCGCCACGGCTTCCCGTCTCGCCGCGGCCGATGCGCCTAAGGCGACCGGCAAGCGCCCGCCAAATCCCTACGTCTACAAGTTCAACATCGGCAAGATCGAGGCCTTCTCGATCAGCGATGGCCATATGCTCTTCAAGCAGGGCCTCGAGCTCATGTGGCCGGAGTCCGATCGCCCGACGATGAAGGCGGCCTTGGAGTTAAACCGCGAGCGCCTCGATGCGCTCCCGCTCTACGTCAACATCATGGGACTGAAGATCGGTGACGAAGTCGCGCTGATCGACGCCGGTTTTGGCGAGCGTCACCCCAATCCGAATTTCGGTTGGCTCGCCGAGGGCCTGCGTCAGCTCGGTATCAAGCCCGAGCAAGTTACGACTGGTTTCCTCAGCCACTCGCACTCCGACCACCTCGACGGCTTCGTCGACAACGGCAAACCGGCCTTCCCTAACGCCAAGATCTACCTGCTCCAGGAAGAGTATGACTTCTGGCGCGGACCGAGCCCTGACTTCTCTAAGTCCATGCGCGATAAGAAGCCCCTGCCGAATATGGTGAAGACCATCTGCCGCAATTTCGATATCCTCAAGGACCAGCTCGTCATCGCCAAGGACGAACAGAAGCTCTTCCATGAGGCCGTCACCGTCCTCGCTGCCCCCGGCCACACCGACGGCCATGCTTGCTTCGAGAGTCGCTCCGAAGGCGAATCACTCGTGCACATCAGCGACGTCGTTCATCACCACATCCTCATGTTCGACAACGTTGGTTGGACCGTCGCCATGGACCATGATCCCGAGACCGCGGTCAAGACGCGCAAGAAGCTTTTCGCCCGGATGGCCAAAGAGAAGAGCCGTGCTTTCGGCTTTCACCTGCCTTGGCCCGGCATCGGTACCGTCGTGCCCAAGGGCGACCAATACGCCTGGGTGCCTGAACGTTTTAGCTGGGGCTCCTGAGGCCCTTTACTGAAAGACCACCGGCGCGGCCGGGGCCGAGGCTGCGGCCGGAGTCGACGTCGTCGTACCGTTGGCCGTGGGCGCGGCCGGCTGGCTTTGAAGACGCTGAATCTCTCCAAGGATCAGGGTGAAGCCTTGCTGACGGAGGCTGTTCATCTCGTTGAGCATGCCATCGCGATCTTTCTCCGGGGCGGCGGCCCAAGCGGCTTCGATTTGGTGACGCCGGTCGAGCAGCGCTCGGTATTCCGGGCGCCTGACCACTTCGTTATAGGCTTGAGCGGCCTTCGGGTCACTCGCGAGTAGGGTCTCGCGGACACGTCGCCCTTCTTCCTTTAGGTCAGAGAAGCGCTCTTCCATCTTGGCCCGCTGGGCGGTCATCTGGCTGGGGGCCGCGGGGGCGGAGCGGACAACGGGCGCGGGGGCGACGGGCTTAGCGATGCGGACGGTCTCCATCGGGCTAGCGGTCTTCATACGCTCCATCGGGTTCTTCGAAGGAGGGGTGGGGGCGAGGGCACGCCAGGCGCCGAAGCCAAGGGCGGCCAACAGGCAAAAGGCGAGGAAGGCATTACGCATGAGGACTCCGATTAAGACAGACGGCGGAGGACGCGGTTCCCAGATGAATTTAGCCGTCTATTTTGGCGCGTCGGCCTTGGGCGCTTCGGCTTCCGGTTTGGTCAACTCGCGCATGGGGTTGGCGGGCTTCTCGTCCTTGAACAGCTGGAGCTTCGTCTTCACGAGCCGGCGCGGCCAGAAATTATTCTCGACGTCGGTGTCCATCAGTTCCTGGCGGGGATCGAAGGTGGCCGCGCGCAGTTCCTTTGCGGTCACGTGGATCTTGGAAGCTTTTTCGGTATTGAAACGCCAGAACTCGGCCGGCAGCAGCAACTCTTCCGTCGAGCCGTCTGTGTATTCGAGCTTCAGTGGCACGGGAGTGATCAAGCCGCCGATATTCGAGATCTCGAGGACGTAGATGTTCTGTTTGGTCTGCAGCAGCTTCGGGTCGATCTTGGCTTCCTCGAGCTCCTTGAGCAGGGCTTCAAATTTCTTCTTCTCGCTGGGCAGCGCCGTGGCCTCGTCGTAGCCGTGGTAGAAGTCCTTCAATTCAGGGAAGCGATCGACGCGCTTCGGCAGAGAGGCGTTACGTTCCTTGGTGAGCGTCTGGGGTAGGGCTTCCTTTTCCGCCTTGGCCTTGGGCTTCTCGATTGCCGGGTCGCGGGTGTCGAGCTGCAGCCAGCGGACCTCGTCGATGGAGACGTCGACATGATCGACGCCGTAGAACCAGCCGCGCCAGAACCAATCTAGGTCGACGCCGCTGGCGTCTTCCATCGAGCGAAAGAAGTCGGCCGGGGTGGGGCGCTTGAACATCCAGCGCTTGGCGTAGGCCTTGAAGGCGTGGTCGAAGGCCTCCCGCCCGAGGATATTCTCGCGGAGGATGGTGAGCGCGGCGGCGGGCTGGCCGTAGGCGTTGGGACCCAGGTCGGCGATGGACTCGGAGTTGGTCATGGCGGCAACTCGCTCCTTGCCGCGCATATATTCTAGGAGTGCGCGGTTTTCCCGGCGTGGCTTGCCATCGTCTTCCCACTCGGCTTGGGCGAGCGATTCCACGAACGTATTCAAGCCTTCATCCATCCAAGTCCACTGACGCTCGTCGCTATTCACGATCATCGGGAAATAGTTGTGCCCGACTTCGTGGATGACGACGCCGATGAGCGCGTACTTGGTGCGTTCGGGATAGGTGCCGTCCTTCTCGGGGCGGGGGCCGTTGAAGCAGATCATGGGATATTCCATGCCGCCGACGGCGCCGTTGACTGACCAAGCCACCGGGTAGGGGTAGTCGAACGTGTAGCGCGAATAGACCTCGATCGTATGGGCGATGGCATGGGTCGAGTATTTGTCCCAAAGCGGCATGCCTTCCTTGGGGTAGAGGGACATCGCCATGACGGGCTTGCCGTTCACCTTCGTGTCGGCGACCGCCATGGCGTCCCAGACGAACTTACGAGAGGAGGCAAAGGCGAAGTCGCGGACGTTCTCGGCTTGGAAGAGCCAGGTCTTCTTGCCCTTGGGGCGGCCTTGCTCGGCGGCCTTGGCTTCTTCGGGCGTGACGACGAAGATTGGCTTCTTGGTCTCCTGTTGGGCCTGGGCGAGGCGTTCCTGCTGGGTCGGGGTGAGGACTTGTTCCGGATTCTGAAGGGAGCCAGTTGCGGCCACGATGTGGTCGTCGGGGACAGTCAGGGCCACCTTGTAGTCACCAAATTCAAGGGTGAATTCGCCAGTGCCGAGGAACTGCTTGTTGATCCAGCCAGCGTAGTCGGTGTACGCGGCCATGCGCGGGAACCACTGCGCGATGGTGTAGATACAATTGCCGTCTTCTTTAAAGTGCTCGTAGCCCGTGCGGGCCATGATGCGTTTGGCGTCATTGATCGGGTAGGACCAAGAGATCTTGAAGACGAAGTCCGCACCGGGTTTGAGGGGCTTGGGTAAATCGAGGCGCAGCATCGTCTTCACAATCGCGTGTGGGAGGCCGCGCCCTTCGGCGTCGGTCAGCTTTGTGATCTTCAGTTCACCGTCGTAGGTCTCGTAGGCCAGCAGCCGGTCGAGGGCCGTGTAGCTGAACTTCTTCAGGTCGATACCGCGCTTGGTGTTCGGGGCGGTCCGCGAATCGGCGCCGCGGGAGAAATAGTTCTGGTCGAGCTGGACCCAGAGGTAGTCAAGTGTATCGGGCGAGGCGTTATGGTAGGTCACCGTGGCCACGGCCGTGATCGTGCGCTTCTCGTCGTCGAGTTCGGCGCGGATATCGTAATCAGCCCGGTTCTGCCAATAGCCCGCGCCGGGGGCGCCCGTGGCGAGGCGTTGGGGGGAGGGGGCCGGTAGCAGTGTGTCGAGTTGCTGGAACTTCTGGACGGGTAGGCCCGTCTCGGCTGCGAACGCAGTCAGGGCTAAGAGCAGGGGTAGCAGTCGTCTCATACTTTAGGATTAAGCCGAAAGGGCTCGTGCAGGGAAACTTTTTCAGCGAAAAGGGGTATCCACAGAGCGCCATGAGATTCCTACTGTTTTTCGCTACTTCGATCCTTTTGGGCGCCCCGGTTCCGCCGGCCCACACGGTCAAGCCTTTCGGGGAGGAGTTTCCGAGCCTCGACTCGCTGGCGGTCGGCGCCTGGTGGGAGCCTCGTCCTGCGGCGGAGCCTCGTCCTGCGGCCAAAGCCAAGAAGAAGGCTGCCGCCAGTTCGGCTGCGCCGACTATGCTGGTCGAGCGTGACCAAGTCATCGCCTTCACCCTTTACACCCAGCAAGCGGGCGTGCTGAAACTGTCCGCTCAGCTCTATCCTCTCTACCCCGAGGAATCCAAGGAAGCGCGTCTAGAATTCAAGCGTGACGGTCGCTGGGTCGAGGCGGCCAAGACCGAAGTGGTCTTCCCTGGTTGGAGCGCTCACTTCCGGGTCGAAGGCTGGGATGGCTCCAAGGATGTGGCCTATCGCGTGCGCCATGGTGAGAAGGCCGCCTTCGAAGGGCTCGTGCGACGCGATCCGACGGACAAGGACGCCATCGTCGTCGCCAACATGTCCTGCAATTCTAGCCGCACGACGGGCGCCCGGCCAGAGATTCTCGATAACCTGATCCGCCAGAATCCAGACCTCTTGTTCTTCGCTGGCGACCAGACTTACCGTCATACTGAGCACACCGCCGGCTGGATTGAGTTCGGTCTGCAGTTTCGCGACGTGATGAAGGATCGCCCGACGATTTGTATTCCGGACGACCATGACGTCGGCCACCCCAACCTCTGGGGCGAGGGCGGCAAGCTGTCCACCGTCGCTGGCATGGCTGACGGCGGCTATTTCTACCCGGTCACCTACGTGAACATGGTCCAGCGTCAACAGTCGTGGCACCTGCCCGATGCTTATGACCCGACTCCCGTCCAGCGGGGCATCAGCGTCTACTACACCCGCCTCAAGGTCGGTGGCATCGATTTCGCCATCCTCGAGGATCGTAAGTTCAAGTCGGCCCCGCAGGGGAAGATTCCTTCGCAAGGCCCGCGCCCCGATCACGTCACCGATGAGAAATACGACCCGAAGAGCATCAATTTGCCCGGCCTGGAGCTTCTCGGCGATCGCCAGTTGAAGTTCCTCGCCGCGTGGTCCGAGGATTGGGTGGGCGTGCGTCATAAAGCCGTCCTGTCCGCCTCGGCTTTCTGTGGGGCCGTCCACATGCATGGCGGAAAGGATAGCCGTCTGTTGGCTGACCTCGATTGCAACGGCTGGCCGCAGAAGGGTCGCGATGAGGCCTTGCGTGCCTTGCGTCGCGTGCAGGCCGTCCACCTTTGCGGCGACCAGCATCTCGCCGTCACCGTCAAGCACGGCATCGAAGCTTTCGGCGATGGACCTTACTCGCTGACCAGTCCCGCCCTCGTGAACACGATCTACGGGCGCTGGTGGCATCCGAAGGATGAGAAAGCCGGCCCGAATGCCGTGGTCGGAAGCCCCTTGCCCTGGACCGGTGATTTCCTGGATGGACTTGGCAATAAGATGTCGGTCGTCGCCTACGCCAATCCTGGTGACGTCCAGGACGAGCGCCAGCGTGCCGACGGTTACGGCGTGGCTCGTTTCCATCTCGCCAAACAGAGCGTCACTTTCGAGTGCTGGCCGCGCTTCAGCGATTCGCGCAAGGGGGACGGCGAACAGTTCCCGGGCTGGCCGCAGACCTTTGTGCTGGCCGACAACGACGGACGTAAGCCCACGGGTTTCCTGCCGACGATCGACCTCAGCGCTGAAGGTGACCGCGCGGTCGTCCAAGTTATCCATGAGCAAACTGGCGAGACGGTCTATGTCCGCCGTCTCTCAGGTGTGAAGGAATACGCGCCCCCGGTCTTCGCGGCTGGCACCTATATGGTGAAAGTCGGCGTCGACCGTCCCAACGGTCGTACCCTTGCCGGCCAGCAGCCCGTGAAGCGTTAACGCCTCAGCAGGGCGTCGGTCTCGCTGAGTTTGAAACGCACGCTGACCACCGAGTTTTGCTCGGGGCCAGACGTGTATTTCACGTAGGTCGTGGCCACGATCGTCCCGTCGGCGAGGAGTTCGACGCCGGGGTAGCCGCAGTCTCCAGCCCGCTTGCCGTAGTGATGGAGCAACTTGATGCGGGATTGGCCGGGTCGGCCGGCCTTCAGGTCATCGTAGGTGCCAACCCACGCGACGAAGTGCCCCTTCGTGGGGCTGTTGAGAGCTTGGTCGCGGAAGCAGACGACCATCCGGCCATCGGAAGTGAACACGCCGTTATGGCGATCGCCTGTGAGGCCCCAGTTCGTGTCTACGGGCGTCGACCACGTCGCGCCTTCGTCCTGGCTGAACATCATCAGGCTGCGGCTCTTGTGGGTATTCTCGCGGAGCAGGCAGGCGAGTTCCTTGCCGTCGGGTGAACGGAAGACGAACGGCTCGCAGGGATTCTTGCCGGCGACCTCGGCGACGATGCGGGGTTCAGACCACGTGAAGCCGCCGTCAGAGGTAATCGTCTGCAGCGTCACCAGCGGGGACTTGTCGGCGCCGCCCGGGCCGCGGTGATAGAGTCCGAGGGTGCGACCGTCTTTAAGGCGCACCACGCTGCTGAACGTCATCACGCAGGGGAAGTTGAGCGGCGGCATTTCTTTCCAGGTTTTGCCTTCGTCATCGCTCATGATGCTGGGCATCCCGGGCCCGCCGCGTTTGCCGAGAGCGGCGGAGAAGACCCAGAGGCGGGCTTTGCCGGCTGGATCGATGATGCGGTAGATGCTTGGGCAGTTCTGGTGGGTCGAGAAGCCCTTAGGCAATTGGGTGTCCAGGCGCGTCCAGGTCAGGCCGCCGTCGTCGCTCCGAGCCATCGGGCCCGCGGATCCGCCGTGGTTGATGCACCAGACCGAGAGGATCGTCTGGCTGTTGGGGAGCAACAGGGTCGTCGGGTGGCCTTGGTAGATCGCCTCCGTTCCTGCACCCACGACCACCTGACGTTCCTTCTGTCCCGACAGGTCGACCAAAGGCAGGTTCGGCTTTTCCTCAGCCACGGCCAATGAAGCCAGGCAGAGCAGGGCGGGGAGCAGGGGGCGCATGTGGACCTTTTTATCAGGGCCAGAAGTCCTGCCAAGCCTGTTTGGGGCGTTATTTGGCGGTTAGACCCGTCGGACCATTGCTATCCCAGAGGTGTGGTTGTATTAGTTTTATAATGACACGCCGATCCACCGGGCTCGAATCAGGTCTCATGGCCTCCAATGAATACCCGCCATCGACATTATCGATGAACGCCGTCGGCGCCGTCGTGGTATCATTCCGGTGATGAAATCCCGCAATGCAGGCCCTAGGCTGGCCAGCCTCCTAGCTGGACTGGCGGGTTTGGTGTTCATGTCGATGGCGACTACCGGGTGCGCTAGCCGCCCATATAATAATGGTGGCGATGCGAGCCCCCTATTTGTTTATCTAGTTCCTCTCATTCTCGCAAATGAGGTCGCATTGTTTGCGATTGAAAAGAAGAAGGAGTCGGCCGCGGAAGCCCACGAGGCTGAGCTATTGTCGCAGGTCCACCGATTCGAAGAACTAAAGGTGCTTTCGGTCAAAGGAGACGCGGCGATCCAGTGCGAGCTAGCCTTCTGCTATCTGCGTGGCCGAGGGGCCATCCGGGATGTTGGACAGGCGACCTTCTGGCTGCAAAAGTCGGGTAGGCAGGGGTTCGCCGAAGCCCAGAACGAACTCGGTCTTTGTTACTACAATGAAATCGGGGTGAGGCGTGACGATATCGAGGCCTGCGCCTGGTGGTCTTTGGCCGCTCCGTCTCATGTGCAGGCTGCGGCCAGCTTGGTTTACATCGAGTCGAATACGGAGAAACGCCTAACGAAGGAGGCTTTCGCCGCCTTCCGCACATCAGTTCGGCGGCGGGCCGAAGAGATCAAAAAACTATGAAGGTTTTACGCCCTGAGAACACGTCGCCGGGCTCACGTTCGCTGGGTCAAAATGATTCCGGCAATCTGATGCGTAAGACCAGAGTACTTCTCCTCTGGATCCTTGTCTGCATGGTTGGGGTCAGTGGTTGCCAGACCAGCGATTTTGGAAAACCCAAACACGACTCTCAATATTCTAACTCCAACGATCCTGGCTCTGGCATCGGAGCGGTTATCGTCTTTGGTGCGGTCGTGATTGGGGGGGTGTTTTGGGCTATAGGATCGACGGTGGGTATGAGTCGCGATTCAGACGTGCCTGCCGAGCCGAGGGAGCGGGTGCTGAGCCCACATGCGTTCGCCGAACTCAGCGCCGCCGCGAAGCGGGGGGACGCGCTCGCCCAGAATAACTTCGGAGTCTGCCATTATATCGGACAAGCCGTCGTTCAGGACCGCCAGTTGGCGGTGGTTTGGTATCAGCTCTCCGCTGACCAGGGTTTTACGCCCGCCCAGGCTAACCTCGCCCGCTGCTATGCGACAGGGGAGGGCGTCAGAAGGGACGAGGCAGATGCTTACGCCTACGCGAGTCTGGCTGGGTTGAAGCAGCCCGGGATGTCGGAGCTGGTGGCGGGTCTTTCGCCTTCGGCTATCGTCGCTGGTAAGGTGCGCGGTGCGGAACTCGCCGCGGCGCTCTCCGCCAGGCGGACGGCGAAGCAGGCCAAGGATGCGGTCAGGTAAGCTCCCTCGTCAGGCTCGAGATCCGGGGGCGCCGCCGCTGATACCTTCCATCAGGATTATCGATGCACGCTGGCGCGGGAATTCTGTTATGATCTTGAGTATGAAATATCTTACCCAGTCCTTCCTGACAGCTCTGATTGGCTTGTTGGCCCTTTCATCGGCGCACGCTGGGATGACTCCCGCGGAGGTAAAGGCGTTTAAGGACGAGATGACGAAGGCGGAGAAGGGTGATGCCACGGCCCAGGCCAACCTGGGGTGGTACTACCGCGCAGGCCAAGGCGTGGCGAAAGACCCCGTGCAAGCGGCGAAGTGGTATCGCAAGGCCGCCGAACAGGGGGATGCCTCGGCCCAACACAACATGGGTGCGTGCTACTTCTACGGCGCCGGCGTGGCGAAAGACCTCGTGCAAGCGGCGTCGTGGTATCGGAAAGCCGCCGATCAGGGTGATGCCTCGTCCCAAAATATCTTGGGGATGTGCTACTTCTACGGCGACGGCTTGGCGAAGAATGAGATTGAGGCGTATGCTTATTGGAGTATCGCAGGGAAAACTAATGCGGATGCCCGCAAGAACCTTTCCATGCTTAAGAAGCAGATGTCGTCAGGCAAGATAGCCACAGGACAGAAGCGTGTGAAGGAGCTGCAGAAAGAGATCGACGCGAAGATAGCGGCGAAGCCGCCCGAAGACGTAAAGAAGGCGGGCAAGTGAGGCGGTTCTGCGAGGCCCGTTAGACCCCGTGCTCTGCCCGCCAAGCCCCTTTGGCGATAGAGCCTCTCGCCTGACTGCCTGAGACGACATTATGGGTGGTCCGTTTGCGGAGGTCGAGGCTTCCGCTTAGGTCAGGCCATGGCTGAGCCACTGACCTTCATCCCGACCCGTGCCGCCGCTTTGGCGCGTCTGGATGAATTTCTTCCGGCTGCAGGACGCTATGCGGCCGAACGTAATTACGTCCGGCCCCGGCATGACAACATCTCACGTCTTTCTCCTTGGGTGCAGAAGCGTCTGTTGCAGGAGTCGGAGATCGTCGCCGCAGCCAGAGACCGGTGGTCGTTTCCCGCCGTCGAGAAGTTCGTGCAGGAGGTCTATTGGCGGACCTATTGGAAGGGTTGGCTTGAGCAGCGTCCGGCAGCATGGTCGCGCTGGGTGGAGTCCGTGCCTCGCCTACGCGAATCTTTGACCACCGAACAACGTTCGAGGCTGGAGGCTGCTCTCGCCGGGAAGACCGGTATCGCGGGGTTCGATGCGTGGGCGCAGGAACTCGTGACTACCGGCTACTTGCATAATCACGCCCGCATGTGGTTCGCCTCGATCTGGATCTTTACGTTGAAACTGCCGTGGGAGCTCGGAGCGGCGTTCTTTTACGAGCACCTGCTCGATGGGGACGTCGCGAGTAACACGCTCTCCTGGCGCTGGGTCGCCGGTTTGCAGACGCCAGGTAAGACCTACGTCGCCAAGGGCGACAACATCGCATTCTACACCGACGGGGAACATGCGCCGCAGGCTAGCCAGCTCGCCTCCGCGCCTTTTACTATAACGGAGGAACCCTTACCCAAGGTGGCGGCGTGGACCGAAGACGCGGCGCAGGTCGCTTCGCTAAAGGCTTATGATCGAATCGGCCTATGGGTGCATCCCGAAGACCTCACGGTCGAGCAGGGTGAGCTGGCCGGATTGAAGGTTCAGGCTATCAATGCCTCGTGGTCTACTGGTATCAGCGCCCGTGCCGGATGGTCGGAGAAAGTCTCCACCTGGACGCAGACGGCACTTAGCGACGGTGCGACGCGCGCCGGCAGCCACTTCGGATCCGAGGTCTCCTCAAGCCCGACATCCGATCTGGCGGCGTCGGTGGTCGAATGGGCCAAGCTGAACCAGCTACAGGCCGTCGCCGCCTATCGACCGTTCGTCGGCCCTTGGCTGGCCGAAGCACTCGCCCTCGAGGCAGCCTTGTCCTCCGCCGGCATCCCCCTGATCTGGCGCAGAAGGGCATGGGACGCCGAGCACTTCCCGCACGCCACCCGCGGTTACTTCCCCTTCTGGGAGCGGATCATGTCTCGCGGATGAAAGATTGTGGGAACGTATTCTGCCCGTGGGCAAAGTGTCGCGGGAGGTTTAGCTTAGCGTCCTCAGTAAAAGCTGACAGGTAGCTGCATTATTTTCCCCAATGCGTTGATGTAGATTGAGGCTTCATTAAGTTCAGCGCGGGTAGCGGGTAAGCTGGTCGCAATTTTTGCGGCAGACATTTTCGCATAACAATCATTGATAGTTTCGTAATCAACGCCTTGCGTCGCCGAAGTTCGCGTAGCGTCGAGGCTCAAGCGGCGCCGTTTCCCTATGTAGCTTTGGAGTCTGACGAGTTCTTTTGCCGCAGCCGTGAAAGCCTCCTTTTCAACGCTGGAGGCAGCCTCGCCTTTATTGTAAATGGGGGACGCCGCCTTGAGGTATGCCGAGCAAACATTTTTCCGATGCCTATCAAACAGCGAAAGGCTCTCAAAACTGAGAGCAGGGACCCTCGCAGCCTTTCCGCTCGCAGCCGTCGCGCTCGCAGCCGTCGCGCTCATGGCCGTTCCGCTACTGCTCAAGGGTGGCTTAGATATTTTTACCTCTGCAATAAAAGCGGCGGCCCGGGCTTTTGCCTCTCCGAAGGATGAGTCTGAAACTCCCGAATACTGGGCAGGGTATTTCGTTTCACCGTAAACTCTTATCCTGCCTAAAACGTAGGTGATGATGGACCATTTCGTTTTCTCGATAACTTCTTCTGAATCGGTTGAGTTTTGATGAAATCGATTTTGCATCCTTGCTGCAGCTTCAGCTGAACCGAGGGAGGCGGCCTTGGTCCAGATCTCTTTCGCTATTTCAGTATTTAGGACTACAGGAAACTGTCCGTAAAAATAATAATCACCCAAGCTCGCGAGGGCATTAGTGTCGCCGGCTTTAGCTTTTATATTTAATTCCTCAAAAATCTTTAGCCTCTCGTCGTTGGGATTCGTGATGGTCTGGAAACCTGACGGCGAAGCAGGCTTATCCTGGGCGCAAAGCGCACAGCAGGCGAAGATCAAGACGAGGCCGTATTTCATGGGGTAGGGATTTAATAGAACCTTATAAGCCAAGAAGCAAGGATGGGCCATTCAGGGGTCAGGCCGTACCCTGAAGTAGGCGTAACTCGATTCTCTTATTTAGGGCGTTTTTAGTTACATCCTAAAGCAGGGCACGGCCTGACCTCTATTCTGCTGCGGTTACTTCCCGTTCTGGGACCGCATAAAGTCATTGGGTTAACCCTCACTTCTCCCATCCTTGCTCCCTTGGGGTGGTATTAACTATTATCTTACAGGGGAGGGTTTAATACCCCCCTGCCTCCTTTGCGTCTCCTTGCGATAGGGTGTTGCCACCGACCCTTGTCGCTCTGCATTGTAATTCCACTATGAGCTCACCCCTTCTCGTCAAAATCTCCCGGGACGGAAAAGAGATCGGCACCTATGAGGCAAAGGAGGCCATCCGGCTTCTCGTCTATGGGACCCTCAAGGAGACGGACTTCTATTGGCACGAGGGGATGGGGGGTGAGGGGGAGCTTTTGTCCAAGCTTGATACCTCCGAGGGGCTGAGGTTGCCAGCAGAGCCCGAGGTGAAGTCACAAAGTGATAACGAATCCGAATCCACCCGCGCCTGCACCGGAGGTTGCGGATTATTAATATTCCTGATTGGTGGGTTTTTTTCAGTAAAACTTTTCCTCGACAGTCGAGAGATGAGTAATGGTTTTTATGAGAGGGACATCACCGAATGGGTGGCCAAAGGGTTAGGGGCTATTTCTCTCATCTGGTTGTTCATTGCCATTGCCTGCTACTACTTTAGAAAGAAGTGAGCTAAGGCCTTCCCCTATGAGATAATCCTTCTGGCTAAGGTTTGCCGGCGGGCCATCTACGGGGTCAGGCCTTAGCAACTAGTCTGCGGACTCTTCGCCGTGATACTCGGCAAGCCAGCGACGACGGGCCGCGGGATCTTTTTTAAAGGATTCATCTAATGCCAGACTTTCGCGGTACTCTTGTGCTTTCGCGGCCATAGTCCACTCGGCTTTAACCCCTAAAGTATCAATAGCCGACCGAACCTCGGCCACAGTGAGCCGGAAGAATTCTTTCCTTAGATTGACCTTATTGATACGCGCGACGGCCATTTCATTGTGCAACTTGCTCTCAAGTCCGGGGGCGTCGTCACTCGAAATTAGTGCGTGAATATCAAACTCGAAAGGAACACTGGCATCACCCAACTCCCATACTCTGTCCAGAGGATCAAGGCGTCTGGTCATGCCAATCTTCAGTACGCCTTCGCCGAACGAACCATGGTTACTGATGACATAAACATGGCCCCTCTTTGTTTGCTGGGCCATCGAAAGTGCGCGTTTATTCTTATCTTCAGCTTCCTGAATGCGGAGCTCTAGCTCACGCCGAGTAGCCTCAAACTTTGAACGTTCCTCGGCTGAGGCCTGATCACGCTGCTCCAGTAATTTTGCCATTTGTAGGCGGATAGCCTCTTCTTGGGCCTTACGCTCGTCCTCATCCTTTTCAGAGGCTTCGCGCATTTCCCTCTCCATGGCCTTGAGCTTACGCTCATAATCCTGCTGACGATCCTTCTCGCGCTGGAGTTCCTCGGCCTGGGCCTTAAGTAACGCGCGGCGAGTTATCTCCTCCTCTTTTTCAGCCTCACGACGTGCTTTCTCAATTCCCTTTCAACCTTTTCCTGCTCTCTTAGTTGAGCAACTTTCTCGCGTTGTTCTTCGCGCTCGCGCTGTCTTAATTCGTAAGACAGGCAACCCCACTTAGCCTCTTCAAGGCGGCGATCAATGTAGTCCTCCGTAATCTCTGCACGCATGCATCGGTAGGCGTAGTCATTCAATGACTCGGCGATGTCTTTGATTTCTTGGATTACTTTCCCGACGTTTTCTTCGCCTTTTACCTTATCCAGTGCGAGATCAACTTGGCTATCAAATGCCTCCAACATTAGCCGAATGGCGTCCTTCTGGTATTCAATGTTGCCCCAAGTGCACGTCACGGCTTTCCGCTCCTTGACCATAAGTCTGGACGCCTCACGAGCTTCTTTAAGTTTCTGACCAGCTTCAGCCCAGCCAACATGGTCTGCCAGTGAATCTAGTAATTCATGCACCGGTAGAATATATTGATCCTGCCAACCTTCCACCCGGTTACGCTCAGCGACTACCAAGCTCTGCAGCTTAGCCAACTCCACGGCCTTTTCATTTAATTCTTGCTGTGATGACTCCTCCCGCTGCCTCAGTTCGGCCAACTTAAGGTGTAGATTTCGCTCAACTTCATCTTTTCGTTTCGTAATTACTGCTTCTGCCGCGCTCTGAAGATTGCGAACATCAGCTAGCTTAACTTCAGCCTCATGCTTTATCCTTAAAACATACGCCTCAGACTCGCGCCGAACCCTTGCTGCCTCTTCCTGCGCCGTTGCAATCGTTGTCGGAGCCTCCAGGCTCAAACGTTGAACTTCGGCTTCAAGCTTAACAATCTCGGACTGGGTCTCCTTTAGCTTGATGTAAAGGCCGGCGGCAATGATACACGCCGCAAAGAACATCAGGGTTACGATTACAACGATTGTATCCATAGTAATTCTTATCCTATTACTACTTAATGAACTCAACCAAAGAGTTCCCCTATGCCATGCCTGCTCTAGACGCCTTGCCCGAAATCATCCCTGTAAAGACCTTGTCGCGGGTCATCAGGAGGATCCAAACATAAATGACCCGTTTTGACCACAAGCCGTGGTCGACGGGGTGAACTGCCCGACGGGCTACTTAGTTTTTTTATTCAATACCGACCAAGTGAGGCCGCCGTTTACCGATCTGAAAAAAAACTTCCCCATCATTCCTTCCCTATTGGCGCGTATGACTGCGAGGGCGTAAATGGTTTTACCATCCCCGCTGGTTGTAACATGGGTGATATCGAGAATCACTTTACCTGCAAACAGAGCCTCCATGGGTGACTCGCAGGGATTCCATTCATTTTCTTGCTCCGCGGAGAAGGCGAGGGGCATCGAAACGAGTAGGGCAATCAGCGATAATTTCAGGTATCTATTCATAAGACCTCAATTCAACGCCCGAGGTCTGCCGACCGCAACACCCCTTAAATCAAGAGGCAGAGGATTGTCCCACCAATTACTGACAGCGCCCGGTAAGGGTGAAGCCACCGAGGGGAATCATTCAAGGGGTCAGGCCGTACCCTGAAGTAGGCGTAACTCGATTCGCTCATTTAGGGCTTTTTTAGTTACATCCTAAAGCAGGGCACGGCCTGACCTCTGTTCTGCTGCGGTTACTTCCCGTTCTGGGACCGCATCAAGTCATTGGGTTAACCCTCACTTCTCCCATCCTTGCTCCCTTGGGGTGGTATTAACTATTATCTTACAGGGGAGGGTTTAATACCCCCCTGCCTCCTTTGCGTCTCCTTGCGATAGGGTGTTGCCACCGACCCTTGTCGCTCTGCATAGTAATTCCACTATGAGCACGCCCCTTCTCGTCAAAATCGGCCAAGCCGGCTGCGGAGGTTGCGGATTATGAACAAGAAGGCCTCGAGTATCGCCTCGGCAATCTTCCTGTTAATCTTCCTGATTTGTGGTATTTTTTCAGTATACTTTCTCCTCGTCTTCCGTCGCGCGTGGGAAACGGGGCACTTTTTTGCGGTGCTCTACCTCCTCTTCGGCGTAATTTCAGGGGCTATTTCTCTCATCGGCCTGTTCATTGCCAAAGCCTTCAACAGAAAGAAGTAAGCTAAGGCCTTACCCTTGGGAGATAATCATTCTGGCTTAGGTTTGCCGGCAAAGCTCCAGGCCCGAACGCTCTCGGCCTTATGGCACAAGTCCGGCACGAGGAATCAGATCGGCTCGAGCTCGTCTCCGTCCGGCTCAGTAGCGGGAAGGTGTATCTCGTGCCTCGAGCTCTCCTGGAGAATCTCGTCAACGCTCTGCCTGTTTCAACTCCTCAGCTGATAGTCTCAGCGAGCACCACCGGAGGCCCCTTAGACCCCTCTGGCTTGCCCTCAGAGGGTAGGCCAAGCGGGACATAGTTTGACGAATCACCGCGTAAGGCGTGGTAGCCGCAGACGAGGCCGAGCACGCCGTTATAGGTCAGGCGTCCTTTAAGTTCCAAAAAGCCGACCCCGTCGCTGAGGTTCTCGAGCAGACGGTCGGAGAGGGCTGACATCGCTTAGACCGACTTCGCGGCGGCTGGCTTAGCGCCAGGGGCAGGCGTCGTCGCGGGGGCGGCCTTGGCGTCAGCCTTCTCAGTGACACTCTTGACGGCTTCCATGAAGGCGCCTTCGGAGGGGCTGCCGTCGAAGACGAGCTTACCCTTGTTATCGAAGACGAAGACCTTTGGGATACGAGAGAACTGAATCGGCGTCTTGGTGATGCCAGCGACGATGGCGTACTGGACGCCGGCTTTCTTGGTCACGACGGCGATTTCCTTGGCGGTGTGGCCCTGGCACTCGGCACCGATGACGACGAGGGTGTCCTTATACTTCTCGGAAAGTTCCTGCAGGTGAGGGAGGCTGGCGATGCAGGGTGGGCACTTGACGCCCCAACCTTCAAGGACCACGGCTTTGCCAGCGAGTTTACCCATGGTGACCGTCGGACCGCTGATGGACTTACCCCAAGCGAAGTCGCGGAGGCTGAATGTCTTTTCCTTCTTGTCGGCGGCAAAGGCCGGGATCACGAGCAGGGCGGCGAGGAGGGTCAGGAGGCGCATGGCTTTGTCTGATACGCGCACGGGGCGTTGGCAAGTCCAACTCAGCCTCTTTAAGGGACTTTAAGAGAGAAAAGGATAATTAAGACGGGGGATTCATCTCCCGCGAGATATCTCGACTACGGTGTTCGCCATTCTCTAAGAGTGCTATGCACCTCGCCCGCCCCTGGTTGTCCGCTGTCCTACTTGCCGTCCTGGTGTTCCTGCCCTTGTCGGCCTCTGCGGGAATGACCCCGGAGGAGGTGAAGGCGTTTGAGGGTTACAGGAAGCTGGCCGATAAGGGTGATCGTGTAGCCCAAGATTATATGGGGCGTTGCTACTCCTACGGTAGTGGCGTGGCTAAGGATGATGCCGAGGCGGTGAAGTGGTATCGCAAGGCCGCTGAACAGGGCGATACTAATGGCCAATTAAGCCTGGGGGGTTGCTACCTCGTGGGCAAAGGCGTGGCGAAGGATGAGGTCGAGGCGGTGAAGTGGTATCGCAAGGCCGCTGACCAAGGTGATGCCCTAGGCCAAACTAATCTGGGGTATCGTTACCAATACGGCGAAGGCGTGGCGAAGGATGATGCCGAGGCGGTGAAGTGGTTTCGCAAGGCCGCTGACCAAGGCGATGCCAATGGCTATTTAAGCCTAGGGCTTTGCTACCTCAGGGGCACAGGCGTGGCGAAGGATGAGGTCGAAGCGGTGAAGTGGTTTCGCAGGGGCGCTGACCAAGGGGAACTCCAGGCCCAATTCTGCCTGGGGCGTTGCTACCTCAAGGGCGAAGGCGTGGCGAAGGACTCTGTGCAGGCGGTGTCGTGGTATCGCAAGTCCGCGGAGCAGGGGCTTGCCTTGGCCCAGTTCGGCCTAGGTTATTGCTACGAGAACGGCACAGGCGTGGCGAAGGACGAGATCGAGGCGTATGCTTATTATAACCTCCCCGGGCGCGAGTTTAAGGACTCCGCCCGCGAGAATCTTGCTGTCCTCGAAAAGAAGATGTCCTCCGAACAGATCGCCGCCGGAAAGAAGCGGACGAAGGAGCTACAGAAAGCGATCGAGGCGAAGTAGGCGGGCAAGTGAGGCGGTTCTGCGAGGCCCATTAGAGCCCTCTGGATTGCCCTCAGAGGTGGGGGTGGGCCGGGGGAGAAGCCATCCAGGGGTCAGGCCGTACCCTGAAGCAGACGTAACTCGATTCGCTCATTTAGGGCGTTTTTAGTTACACCATGAACCAAGGTACGGCCTGACCCCGTGTTCTGCTCGTCTCCGTTGCGTCTCCTTTCGATGGTGTGTTGCCACCGACCCTTGTCGCTCTGCATAGTAATTCCACTATGAGCTCACCCCTTCTCGTCAAAATCGGCCAAGCCGCCTCGGCAATCTTCCTGTTAATCTTCCTGTTAATCTTCCTGATTAGTGGGTTTTTTTCAGTATACCTCGCCCTCAATGCGAAAGACTTTCACATGATGGCGGTCTTCGCCGTCATGGCCAGCTTCACTTTAGGGGCTATTTCTCTCACCAGCCTGGTCATTTCCATTGCCATTTCCATTGCCATTTTCCTCCTCAGAAAGAAGCAATCTAAGGCCTTACCCTTGGGAGAACCTCCGGCTTAGGTTTGCCGGCAGTGCTTCAGGGCGAGGTGCTATCGTCACTCACTGTCAGATGTGAAAGTTGGTGGGCCCACCGGGATTTGAACCCAGAACCAAGGAATTATGAGTTCCGTGCTCTAACCGTTGAGCTATAGGCCCGTGCGATGGACTTTGGCCGAAAGGGGGTGGGAGGGAAAGCCGATTCGCTGGATTGAAACGGAGGCGGACGAGGCCATAGTGCCCCCATGCGCACCCCCGCATCGTTCTCCCGCCGCAACCTGATCAAAGGCCTGCTGGCTGCTCCATTCTTCGTCGCCTCGGCCCGCGGAGCCGAAGCGCCCAAGCTTGTCGACCCCGCCGCCGGACCGGGCGCGGGTTGGACGATCGCGGTCTTCCCCGACACCCAGAACTACGCGAAGTATGCCAAGAACCAGGCGCACTTCGAGCTGATGACGAAATGGGTGAAGGAGCATCGCCAGGCTTGGAATATCGGCCTGGTCATGCACGAGGGCGACTTTGTGGAGCAGAACAACATCGCTGTCGGCGGAGGCGGTGGCTACGGCGACCAGAATTCGGAGTCGCAGTGGGCCTCGGCCAAGCGCGCATTAAGGGTCTTCGATGGCGTGATCCCGACGGTCTTCGCGACAGGCAACCACGATTATGGCGTACGCAACGCCGAAGACCGTACGACGCAGTTCAACGACCATTTCCCGCTGACACATAATCCGCTCACGTGCGACGGCCAGGGCGGCGGTATCTTCCTGGAGGGACCGCCCACCCGCGACGGCAAGGTCACGCTCGAGAACGCGGCCTACGTCGTCAAGGTCCCTGGCGGGCGCAATTTGCTCATCGTCTCACTGGAGTGGGGTCCACGGCGCTTCGCCGTCGAGTGGGCACGCGAAATCTTTGCCCGCCCCCGTTTCCGCGATCACCTCGGCATCCTGCTCATCCATGATTATCTGCTCCCCAGCAATCAGCGCGATGGACAGGATGGTAACCGCAAGCGCCCGGGTAATCCGCATTGGTATAAGACCGGCCTGGCCGGCGATACCCATGACGGCGAGGACCTCTGGAATACCCTCGTGCGTAAGACGCCCAACCTGCGCCTGGTGCTCAACGGACACGAGATGGGCGCCCATGTCGGCTATCGGCAGGATGACAACGACGCCGGCAAGGCGGTCCACCAGATGCTCTTCAACGCGCAAGGCCTCGGCGGCGGCTCGGATCATCGCGGCAATGGCGGTGACGGTTGGCTGAGGCTCCTGACCTTCGAGCCAGACGGCCGGACGCTGTCAGTCCGCACCTTCTCGCCGCTTCGAATGAAGGAAGGGCGTCCGCATTATTGGGACGACCCTCGCTGGCGCTTCAGCGTGGACTTCGTCGGCTGACGACAGGCCTTACTTAGCGACGACGTCGATCAGCTGACTGCGGACCGGGACTACGGTGGCGCGGTGCTGTTCGACGGCCGCGGTCAGGCGGGCGACGACGTCGGGGTGTGCGGCGGAGATCTCGTGCGCCTCGGAGGGGTCGACGGCGAGGTTGAAGAGCAGGGGCTTCGGGTGCTCGGCGGGCTTGGGGTCTCCGTAGGAGCCTTGGGTGATGAAGTGTATCTTCCAGTCGCCGAGGCGCGCGGCGAAGAGCTTCTCGCCGCGGTAATAGCAGAAGAGTCCTCGGTCCACGGTGCGTTCCTCGAGCAGGAGGGGAGAGAGGTCGGTACCATCCATCTTGCGGTCATTCGGTATTTTGGCGCCGGCGAGCTTCGCGGCGGTCGGATAGAGATCGAGCATCGTGCCGACGTTATCGGTCACGCCGGGCTTGATCTTGCCGGGCCACCAAGCGATGCCAGGAACGCGCATGCCGCCTTCCCAGGTGCTGCCCTTGCCGTCCTTGAGCAAGCCGGCGCTGCCGCCGGTCTCGGTGCCCATGAGCGTCCACGGGCCGTTATCGCTGGTGAAGAAGACGAGGGTATTATCGGCCACGCCGTTGGCCTTGAGGGCCTTGAGGACCTCGCCGACGTTCCAGTCGAGCTCGGCGAGCACGTCACCGTAGATGCCGCGCGAGCTCTTGCCCTTGAAGCGTTCCGACGCGAACAGCGGCGTGTGCGGGAAGGTGTGCGGCATATACAGGAAGAACGGCTTGTCCTTGTTTGCGCCGATGAACTTTACGGCCTCTTCGGCGTAACGCTTGGTGAGCTGAGTCTGGTCCGTACGCGGCTCCAGGAGTTCACGGCCGCGGTAGAGGGCGGCGTTCCACCATTCCGGGTCTTGGTCGACGAGCGCATTGGCGCGGGGCGGCTTCGGCTTTTCCGACGGGTTCATGTCGTTCGAGTGCATCAGGCCGAAATGAAAATCGAAGCCGTGGGCGAGCGGATGATGCTGGGGCTGGTTGTTGGCCCAGACGCCGAGGTGCCACTTGCCGATGATGCCCGTCGCGTAGCCTGCGTCCTTGAGTGTCTGCGCCAGCGTGACCTCGGAGGCGGGCAGACCGCCGGTTGAGACCGCGCGGAGGACGCGGAATTGGTTGTGGGCCATACCGGAGCGGACGGGGTAGCGGCCGGTCAGAAGCGCCGCGCGGCTCGGGGTGCAGACCTCGGCGGCGGAATAAAACTGCGTGAAGCGTAGTCCCTCGGCCGCCATCTTGTCGAGATGAGGTGTCTTGATGGTTGGGTGGCCGTAGCAACCCAGGTCGCCGTAACCAAGGTCGTCGGCTAGGATGACGACGATGTTCGGCTTCGGAGCCGCGTCGGCGGAGAGGGTTAGGGCCGTCAGCAGGATAAGCAGCAGGGGACGCATGGGGATGAGAAAGCCGACAGCCTGGCCAATGGCAAAGCGTTTTCGGTCTGGGCTTGGACCTGGGGCGGGACTTCCGGGCGGTCTGACCCCCATGCTCACCCACGACCTCCGTACTCACCCCCGCGAGGAGTGAGTCGGAGGATTTCAACGTTTGAGGGTGGGTGGGTTGAATGCGCCTTGTTTGATCCAGTCGGTGAAGCGTTCGGCCCATTGCGCCCCTTCGCCCTGGTTGCCGATTCGAAACGCCGCATGCCCACCTTTGTCGATGATCCACAGCCTTGCGTGAGCGCTGGCATTGGCGATCCCTTGGGCGAATTCGGTGGGGGCTACGGTGTCGTCGCGAGCTGAGCAGAGGAACATCGGCGGCGTGTCACCCGTAATCTTGAAGTCGCTGAACTTGCTCTTGCCGGGCCAGGGGGACAGCAGACCGACGAAGGCAGGGCGGCAGTCCTCTCGCTCAACGAGGTCAACCGACGCAGGATGACCATGCTGCTCACTTGTGGCGAGCCGCAGAATGAGATGCGCTCCGGCTGATCCACCCAACATACCGATTCGCGCAGGATCGATATTCCATTTCTTTGCCTGATGCTTAACGATGCGCATGGCGCGTCTTGCATCGCTGAGTGCCGCATCCCAATCGCTGGACGGCGGTGCGGTGCGATACTTGACCACGATGAGGGATATCCCTTGAGCGAGAAAGTAATCCGCATTGCCGACCGCGTCAGAAACGTGCGATACCTTGTTGTATGAGCCACCGGAGCAATAAACGATGGCGACTCCCGTGGCTTTCGCGCGTGGCGCCAGATACACGGTCAGGGTAGGAACGCTGACATTCATCGATGTGACATCATTGAACGCTTTCTCTAGGCCCGCATTGGCGTTAGAGCCGGGTGGCGATCCCTCCCAAAGCGGCAGGGTGAGCGGCTCTGCGCCTTCGACGCTTCGAATCAGTGAAACGAGGAGCAAGAATGCAATGCACTTCATGATAGCGTCGAGGAGTGGTTGAATACGCACGATGTCGGCGAGACCGGAGTCGGACGGAAGTCTCGGACAATCATGATATCCAAGTTTTCATCGTTGGTTCCAAGTGGTATTCGGCTTCCTCCAAAGAATGCGCGCGGCGAAGACGGCATTATCGGAGCCATACTTCATGCACTGCGTGTAGTCGGCGTAGTTCGGGCCAGTGGTTTGCATCCACTCGGCATCGGTCAC
>CAMBGQ010000027.1 GCA_945866215.1 Opitutus sp. GAS368
GAGTCCTCGACCTTCTTGCGGTAGGTCTCGACCTCGTCCTCGTCGAGGAGCTTGATGTCGAGATTATCGAGGATGTTCATGATGTTCTCGATCAGTTCCGGGTCCGTGGCGCTGTCGGGGATGATTTCGTTAATGTTCTGGACGGTGACGTAGCCGTTCATCTTGGAGAGGCTGACGAGCTGCTGGACTTTCACGTTGATGTCGGGGCGCACTTGCGGGGTCGGCAATACTTTCGCGACCTTAGCGGAAGCGGGGGTCTTGCTGTCAGGAGCGGCCTTAGCCGGAGCGGTGGTCTTGCCGGCCGGAGCGGCCTTAGCCGGGGCAGAGACCTTGGCGGCGGGAGCGGCTTTGACGGGGGCACCCTTGGGGGTCTGCTTAGCGGCGGGCGCAGTGGCTTTGACAACGGGCTTGGCCTGTTTGGAGGCTTTGGCTGGTTTGTCGGTGGTCTTCTTGTTCTTCTTGTCGGGCATGGGAGGAAAGTCAGGCGGGAGAGAGCGTGGGGGGCGTCGCGTGCGATTTGCGCAGGGCGATTTTCTCGGCTTGGAGTTGATTGAGCGCGGCGACGTCGTCGCGGGAGGTGCCGGCGATACGGGCGTCGAGGCTGCGCATCAGGGTCTGGACGTGGCGGCCGTGGAAAGACTTCAGAATCGTGTTGGCGCGGGGCAGGATATCCCTCTCGTCGTCGCGGCCGGCGTAGCTCTCGGCGGACAGGCGGGCAGCTTCGGTGCGCAATTCGTCGTCCAGAGCGCTGATGGCCTCACGCAGGCCCGCGAAGTGGCCATGGGCGGCCTCGTTGAGGAGGGCCATCAGGAGTTGGCCGCTTCGGCCGGCCGAGTCGATCCATGCCAGCGGGAGCGACTGAGCGATGGGAACGAAGAAGGAATCATGCCGTAGAAGGAAGAGGGCTAAATCTTCCTCTGGGGTTGTCAAGCCCCCCCCCTTGACAATCGGGACGGGCGGGGGGTCGCCGGCGGCACCGAGTTGGGCGGCAGGGCGCTGGGCTTGAGATTGGGCGCGATGGCGTTCGTAGGCCATGTGCATTTCGCGGATGCCTATGCCTGCATGTCGCGCGGCCTCGTTCAAGGCCTCGCGGACGATTTCCTCGGCGCCGGCTTGCTCGACGATCGGGAAGATGGCTTCCAGGAGGCTGAGGCGGCTGGTGAGCGGGAGGTTGACCGAGCCTTCGGGCACCAGCGATTGGACGCAAAACTGCATCGCGCTGCGGGCGCCCGCGACGAGGCCCGCCCAACCGGCGGCGTCGTGCGTCGAGAAATATTCATCCGGGTCCTTGCCGCCGGGGAGGGAAAGGAAGCGGATGTCGAGGCCCTCGCGCAGGCCGATGGGCAAGAGACGTAGGGCGGCTTTCTGGCCAGCGGCATCAGCGTCGAGGAAGACGATGAGGCGCTGCGTGAAGCGGCGGAGCTGTTGCATGTGCTCCTCCGTGACGGCGGTACCTTGGGCAGCGATGGCGCCCGGGATGCCAGCCGAGTGACAGCGGATGGCGTCGAGCTGGCCTTCGACGAGCACGAACGGATCCGCGTCCTTGCGGGTCATGCGGGCGCGATCGAGGTTGAAGACCGTGCGCGACTTCTTGAACAGCTCGGTCTCGGGCGAGTTGACGTACTTAGCTTCGCGGGACGGGTCGTCCTGCGGGGTGATGTCGAGCGTGCGCGCGGTGAACGCGATGACGCGCCCCTGGATGTCGCGGATGGGGATGATCAGGCGGCCGCGGAAACGGCAGCGCCAGCGGAGCGGGTCGGGCACGCGGTCGACGCCGAAGAATAGGCCGGTCTGGGCGAGGGCGTCCTTGCCGTAGCCCTTGGCGAGCAGTCCGGGGATGAGCTTCGAGTCGTCGACGGGTGCGAAGCCGATGCCGAAGTCATCCGCGACCTCGGGCGAGAACTTTCGCTGGCGCGTCCAGTAATCCCGAATCCACTCGCCGTGCACGGGGTCTTCGAGAAAGCAGCGGCGCCAATAGTCGGTGACGAGTTCGTGGATCTCGAGGAGTTGGCCGCGGAAGGATTTCTCGTTCCGGCCGTCGCCGCCGCTTTCGTAGTCGAGCTTGAAGCCGAAGCGGTTGGCGACGCGTTCGATGGACTCCGGGAAGTCGAGGCCCTCGCGGGTCATGACCAGCTTGAAGGCGTCGCCGCCTTGCTGGGTGGAGAAACAATACCAAAGACCCGTCTCGGGGTTGACTTTGAACGAGGGGCTTTTCTCGGACTTGAAGGGGCTGAGGCCCCACCAATCCCGTCCACGCTGCTTCATTTGGGTATAATCCCCGGCGAGCGCGACGATATCGGCCCGTTGGCGGAGCTCATCGATGGATTTACGGGAAATGCGGGCCACGGCTGTCAAGGGGTGTCTGTCAAGAGGGGCGGGGCAAACGAAAATAATTCCCAATCGGCGATAGGGCGTTCCCCTGTGGTATGCCTAGGGGGTCTGGTTTCACAAGGGCCCGGCCCCCTTTTCAGCACTCGTCGCAGAGCTTGTGGCGGATGCGTTTGGCCTCTTCCCGCAGGCGGGCGGCCTCGGCTGGCTGGCCTGCCTTCTCCAAGACGTCGGCCAGGTTGTCCAGGACCGAGGTAGTTTCACGCTTCTCGGCTCCGTGGAGTTTCTGAACCCCGGTGAGTTGGCGGCGGAAGAGGGCTTCGGCTTCGGCCAGTTTGCCGCGCTTGAGTTCGAGTCCGCCCAGGATGCTCATTGTGCCGAGCGGATCGGGGTGGCCTTCACCGAGCGTGGCGACTTCGAGCGCCAGCACTGAGCGGTAGAAGTCCGCGGCCTCGTCGAGGCGGGCTTGGCGATAGCAGAGTCCCGCAAGCTGGGTACGGAGGTTGATGATCGCAGCTTCGGAGCCGCGGGGGGCGGTCTCGAGTAAGGCCAGTGCTTCGCGATAGAGTTTCTCGGCTCCCGCTAAGTCGTCGGCGGACATCCGTAAGGCAGCGAGTTCTCGGCGGAGGTCGGCGGAGGCGGCCCGTTCATCGCGAGTCTTGGTCCGCTGAAGTGTGATCGCTTGCACGAGGAGTTGGGCGGCCTCTTCTGCCCGACCTTCGCTGCGGCTAGCCGTCGCGCGTTGACGTAGCGTCTCCGCCTCTGCGCCCGGGGCCGCAGGGGAGGCGTCACGGCAACCCGCCGAAAGAATCGCAAACAGGATGAGTGCGCCCCTGGACATCAGTCGCCGAGGAAGCTGGCGTCGTCGCACTGCGCCCGGAAGTAGGGCGCGTTGCCATCGACTTCGACCGTCAGCGAGTGGTTGCCGGCAGGGATCGAAGCGGCGGAGACACCGGCCTTCAGGTCAAGGGCCTTGCCGTTGAGCCACGCGGCTTTGACGCCGGTGAGCAGTAGAGGCTTGGCGGTCGCGGCGGCGACGGTGAGACGGGCGGTCGCGTAAAGCCGGCCAGGATTAAATTCCTTGGTCAGCTGGCCGTTGACGAGCGTGTAGACCGGCGTGGCTACGGCGGATTTAGCGAGGGCGCCGGGCGGCTGGTCGTCGAAGACCCAGAGGCGGGCGACGTTGCCCTTGCTGGCGTCGAACGGGCCGGGTTTACCGATCTCGCCGAGGAAGGCCAGCAGGTTGCGGCGGGGTACGCCCGCGAGGCCGTCGATCAGGCCAGCGGGCATGATGCTACCGATATTGTCTCGGCTAATGATGTTGGCCTTGAGCAAGGGGAATTCCACGCCCGGACCCGGGCGGATGAAGAGCTCGGCCGCAGTCTCGCGCGCCGGGATGCCGATCATCTGACTGCCGTCCTTCATCTTGTAGGCGAAGCCGTGGTAGCCTTCTTTCACTTTGGCGGCGGGATTCAGCACGCTCTCGATGACGTAGTCGAGCGGGGCGCTGGCGCCGAGGCTGCTCAGGTCGGGACCGAGCTTACCGCCGGCGCCGCCGATGGCGTGGCAAATCGCGCAGCCGTTCTTACGATAATGGATTTCGCCATCCGCCGGATCGGCGCCTTTCTTGATGGTGTCGATCAGTCCGGCGATCTCCGCGGAGTAGTCACGCAGGCCAGTCTTCGCGCCGGCGAGCGGTTCGATGGTCTTGACCAGCGCGACTCCGTTGCGGCCGAGCGAACGGGCGGATTGCAGAGCCGCTGCGTAATGTTCGATGCTGAGTCCCTGCGGGAACTCCTTGGCGAGGCGCTGGGCGAAGGCGCCCAGCTGGAAGAGGTTGGTCCAGACGGCCGCGGCTTCTTGCTTCGTCTCAATCTGGGCGAAGACCGACGGGATGGCCTTGAAGGCTTCGCCCGGGGCGAGGACGGCGAGGGCGGGCAGGGCGTCGCGACGGACGACCGACGGACGCGCTTCGGCCGTCAGGCTACGGAGTGCGTTGAGCGACGGCTGCTGGCCGATGGCACGGAGCGCACCGATGGCCGCCTGGCGGAGGGCGGCCTGTTTCTCGCGGCCGGCAAAGTCGCCGATCTGCGGGACAAACTGCACGAGCTTCCATTGGCCGGTGAGGCGGACGCATTCGATGAGCAGCTGCGCTTCGGTCTCATAGCCGAGGAGAGTCCCCAGACCCGCGAGATCGCCTTTCGGGCGGACATTGCGAGTGCCGGCTTCAGCGAGCGCACGGGCGACGCGCTGGCGGGTCGACGGCTGGAGGGAGGCATCGTTGATGAGCGCCTGATAGAGTAGGGTGGCCTCGTCGGCCGTACCGGCCTTACCAACCAGCTCGATCCACGGGCCGGTGCCGACGGCGTCGATCTTGCGACCGACGAAGAGGCGCTGCACGTAGGGCGTGGCGATGCCGGGGTCGATCGCTTTCACGATCGCGTCGAGCGCGGCTTCCTGACCTTCAACCTTCGAAGGCTGAGCCGCCACATCCTCGAGCCACGGACGGGCGAGTTCGTTGATACTCGTCCAGGCGGCGAAATCGAGGAAGGTGTCCTCGGTGTTCTTCGGGAGATGCGCGAGGACGGCGCGGGCGCTTTCCGGCGTGCGTACCCGGGCGAGCGCGCGATGGGCTTCGAGCTGTACGCGTGGATTAGCGTTGAGCAGGAGGGGGGCGATCAGGCCGATGTCGTTCACGCCGCGGGCGCCGAGGGATTTGCCGAGTTCGCGGAGGCCGACCTGCACGCTGGCGGGATCACGGCTGCGGAGAAGTTCAGCGAGGTGGGCGGTCTCGGTCGTGCGGCCGCTGAGCAGCCAGGCAGCGTGTCGACGCGTCACGTCATCCTTGGCCCAGGCCTTGAGGGCGGCCTGCAGTTCGGCGACGGGCAGTTTGGCGAGTTCGCGCCGGGCCTGTTCGAAGTCCCAGCGGTTGGGCGAGAGGAGATTGGCAAGGAGTACCTTGGTCGGCTTGCCGAGCAGGGGCTGCCAGGCGAGCGGCTGGACGTTCTCCGGTAGGATACGCCAGATGCGGCCGCTGATCTTGTCGCGGCGGGGGTCGCGGAAGTCGACCTCACCGTGGTTGATGATCGGGTTGGTCCAGTCGGCGACGTAGAGCGCGCCGTCCGGGCCCATCTTCAGGGTGATCGGGCGGAAGGCCACGTCGCTCGTGCGGACGACGTCGGGGAGCTCCTTGGTCACGTAGCCGGATTTCGGCGACGCGTCGGTGCTGAGGTCGTTGAAGCCAAAGCGAACGATGCGATGGGCGCGGAAATCGCCCGTGAGCGCATTGCCTTGCCAGTCGGCGCCGAACAGCGGACTTTGGATGATTTCCAGACCGCAGAATTTTGGGTAGGAGCCGGGGCTAATGCTGCCGACGAGACGACGGGCGCCTTCGGACGGTGGGAAGGTCGCGCCGGGGAAGGCCCAGTGGACGCCAGTACCATCGGCGCCGGAAGTCAGGAACGTCTGGCCGGAGAGGTCTTCCTGCTGACCCCACGCATTGACGAGGCCCTTGGAGTGGACTTCGAGGCGTTCGGTGTTCGGGTCGTAGGCGAAGGCGACGCCGGAGTTGGCGCGCACGAGGCCCCACGGGGTCTCGAGGTGCGAGTGAATGTAGATCGTCTGGTGGAAATAGAGACGGCCATCGATACCCCAATGCAGCGTGTGGATGATGTGGTGGGTGTCTTCGGTGCCGAAACCGCTGAGCACGATACGACGATCGGCGAGCACGCCTTCGGTGTCGGGCCTGGTGAGGTGGAGGAGTTCGGTGCTGGCGCCGACGTAGACGCCGCCGAAGTTATCGGGCGCGACGCCAGAAGGGATAAGGAGACGGTCGGCAACGATGCGGGAGACGTCGGCGATGCCATCGCGGTCGGTATCCTCGAGCAGGATGACCTTGTCGTTACCCGTGGAGGGACCGAACTTCGACGCATTACCAGCCATCTCGGCGGCGAGGTCTTCGGGGTTGACCTGCGGGTACGTGTTGGAGGTCGCGACCCAGAGGCGACCGGAGCTGTCCCAGCTCATGTGGACCGGCTTTTCGAGCAGGGGGTTCTCGGCGAAGAGGGTCAGGCGTAACCCGTCAGCGAGTTTGAAATCCGGCCGCGGCAACGAGGCGCGTTCCGTGAGTTTGGCCGTCTTTGGCTCGGGCGGTAGCGTGCTCGGCTGGCCGGCGGAGACCGCGATGGCGTCGGCCTCGGCGGATTCGATCAGCGGGTCGAACTTCGGGATCTCCACGGAGTTATTGCCTTGTTCACGTTTCCGAAAGCCGAAGATGTAAGTGTAGTTGGCGGGGCGGCTGCGGTGGAAGAAGAGCGAGTTCTTGCGGAGAACCGAGGCGCGCAGGGCTTCGGCGGCGAAGGGATGGTCCCAGGATGTCTTGTTCACGCTCCATCCGAGTTGGGCCGCGACGCCTTCGCTCAATGCGCGGTAACCGCGTTCGGTCAGGTGGATGCCGTTGTCGGTGCCGAAGTCGAGGGCGATGCCCTGGGACTTCCATTCCGCTTGGATGAACGGCACGTTCTTTTCCGTGGCGAGTTCGGCGAGGCTGCGTCGGTAGGCGGCGAGGAGGACGTTGTGTTCGGCGGGGTTGGGTAGGCCTGGGCGGGAGCCGCGGAGGTCTTCGTGGGCAATCGGGCCGAGGATGACGAAGCGGACTTTGCCGCCGGCGCTGTGCTTCGTGATGAGGTCCATCAGCTGGGCGACTTCACGCTTCAGGCGGGCGGGAGTGTGATCCGTGCCGTAGCGGGCCGGATCTGGATTGAGGGCTGGGTCGTTCTTGCGATAGGTGAGTTCTTCGAGCGAAGCGGCCATGCCGTAGCCGATGATCGCAACAGTCGGCTTCACGACGGCGAGCTGTTCTTCGAGCTGTTCGATGCCCTTGGCGACCGGATCGAAGCTGGCGCGCGAAGCGCCGAGCGGGGTATCGCCAGAGTAGCCGAGGTTGCGCACGGCGAATTTCTTGCCCGGGAATTCTTGGCGCATCTTGGTCTCGAGAGCTCCGTAGTTATTCTCTCGCTCGATGAGCACGTCGCCGATGAGCAGGACGCGGTCGCCGTCCTCGAGCGTGAGCTTACGGTTCTCGCCGGCGGCGAAGGAGCTCGGGTGGAAGGCGAAGAGGGCACAGAGTGCCAGCAGGGTGGGGGCGCGGGGCATGGTATGAATGGAAGAAGGTTTGGACGCTTTTGCGAGCGAACATACGACCCTGCGGAGTCGATCTTGTTGCGGCTATGCCGCCTTTAATTTCGCTCAATTAAACCGACCGCACGGAATCAGTCCGTGAATTGCGGCCAACGTGCCCGGAAAGCCAGCTGGGCGTCCTTGTCAGGAATCTCCGGGCGGGCGGGGTCGGTCAGAAACTTGAGAGGGAAGGCTGGCTTCAAGTGGAGGATGTGGACAGTCGACGCCTTGACCTCGAAGACTGCAAACCAGGCGCCGCAACCAATGTCGAAAAGGTCTCCGTGGCGGCTGCGGATGCGGCGGGTGCGATGGGGGGTCGGGTCGCGACTGAGGATCTCGAGCAGGCGGGCTTCGAAATCCACCGACCAATCCTGCTTCAGCCAGGCCATGTGTTCGGCGGCCTGGGGAGAGAAGGTCACCGCGAACGCCGGCGGGGAGTCGAGTGCGGCGTCCACTTCGTCGATCCATCCGGCTTTCGCGTCGGGAAAGGAGTCGTAGGAGGGGATGTAGGGCTTGATGTCGAAGATCGGCGTGCCGTCGACCAGGTCGCACGGGCCGAGAATCAATTTCCCTTTTTTGATTTCGATCAGCTGTACCGGCGTGATGCCGATTGGATTTGGACGATGGGGGGAGCGCGTCGCGAAGACGCCTCGCCTTTTCGAGGGGCCGCGCGGCGGGAGCACTTCGGGGCGCCAGTCGGTGTTGCGATGGAACCACCAGATGAGCCAGATGCGGTCGAAGCCTTCGAGGTCTTTCAGTGCCTTTTGGTATTTGTCGCCGGGTAGCATCTCCAGGACATTGTTCTCGGCCTGCTTCTCGTCAGGCTGATGACGGGCGTCGAATTTCAACGGCTTCCCCGAGCGGATGAAGCCGATGGGCGTGATGGTGAGTCCCGAATCCAAGATGACCAAGGCCTAGACCTTGCAGGCCAAAAGGCAAAGATTCATTGTCTTACCTTCGTGGCGTCGTTAGCCGTCTTGCTCCGCAATGTCCGCCGAGGTCATCAATCTCTCCTGTTATAAGTTCGCTCCGTTGGAAGGACTGGAGGAATTGCGGACGAGCCTGCAGGAGGTTGCGATGGACCATGGGCTCAAGGGGACGATTCTGCTGGCGCCCGAAGGCATCAACTTCTTCGTGGCGGGCACTCGGTCGCAGTTGGCGGCCATCCTTGACGTCATCCGCGCCGTGCCTGGTCTCGCGGGCATTACTCCGAAGGAGAGTCCGAGTTCGGATCAGCCCTTCAAGCGCATGCTCGTGAAGATCAAGAAGGAGATCATCGCTTTCGGCGTGGAAGGCGTCGATCCCGCCCGCCGTCCGTCCCCCAAAATCACGCCGAAGCAACTGAAGCAGTGGCTCGACGAGGGCCGGCCGGTGACGTTGCTCGACACGCGTAATGAATACGAGATTCGCATGGGCACGTTCAAAGGGGCAATCGTGCCGCAGATCTGGAATTTTCGGGATTTCCCTGCGGCGGTGGAGAAACTTCCCGCTGAACTTAAGTCGCAGCCCGTCGTGATGTTCTGTACCGGCGGTATCCGCTGCGAGAAGGCTGGCCCTTTCATGGCCATGCAGGGCTATACCGATGTGCTGCAGCTCGATGGCGGTATCCTAAAGTACTTTGAAGAGGTCGGTGGCGCGCATTACGACGGCGAGTGCTTCGTCTTCGACGAACGCGTCGGCGTCGGGCCTGACCTCCGCGAGACCGGTTCGATCATCTGTTTCAACTGTCAGATGCCGTTGACCATCGAGGATCAGCAGCGTTCCGATTACGTCTATGAGCAGACGTGCCTGCATTGCGTTAACGGCAAGCCCAAGGGTCGGGGCAATACCGCGCAGCGCGGGGCCTGAGGCTTACCAGCGGAGTTCGGAGAGGCAGAAGACTCGTCGGGCGCCTTTCGGTAGGCGCGCCTGCAAGGACGAGTCGTCTTTGTCGCTGAGGATGCCCGTGCGCAGCAGCAAGCTATCGAGGCCCGCACCGGCGGCCCCGGCGATATCGTGCTCTGGGCTGTCGCCGATCGCCAGCACCGTCATCGGCGGCGGGTTACCGAGCGCGGCCAGCGCGGTGCGATAGATATCAACATGCGGCTTGCCGAAATAGCGAAGCACGGCGCCCTTGCGCTCGAGTTCGAGGGCGATGGCGCCGGCCGAGGGGCGGACGCCTTTGGGCGTGAGCATCTCGAGGTCAGGGTTGCAGACGGCAATCGTCACGCCGCGTTTGGCTGCTGGGGTGAGGTCGCGGATTTGTTCGCGCCAGTTGCGGTCGGGTTCCTGGCAGGAGGCGAGGATGATGCCTTCCGCTTCATCGGGCCAGGTAAGGGTGAAGCCAAGGTCGCCGAAGCCGTAGTCATCGCCGGGCTTGCCGGAGATGTGGACCTTCGCGCCCGGGCCGAAGCCTGTGCCCAGTGCGCCGGAGCGGATCGCCGCTTGGGCGGCGTCGCCCGAGGTAATCACGGCGTCGAAGTGTTCGGGGCCGAATCCAAACTTCGCGAGGCGAACGATATTGTCGGCGCCGGTCTTCGCGGAATTAGAAAGCACGATGACTTTGCCGCCGCTTTCGCGGAAGCGACGCAACGCTTCCGCGGCGTGAGGGTAAGCAACGGTGCCATCATGCAGCGTGCCGAACTGGTCGACGAGCAGGGCGCCGTATTGGCCCGCGATCTCGGAAAGTCCAGTGATGGGTGAAAGCGTGCTCATGCGAAGGCGATCTCGTGGCCGAGGGAACGCCAAGCCAGACGGGCGGCCCCGGCGGCGGCTTCTTCGCTCCAGGAAGGAGTCATCGGAACGCCGAGGGCAGTCGCCCGCAGGGTCATCCAGGCCGCACTCCGGGAACCGCCGCCGGCGTGGCGGACGCTGCGTAAGGCGGGTCCGCCCAGTTCACGGAGCTTCGCGAAGCCCGTCTGCTCAACGCGGGCGAAGGCTTTATAGATGCCTTGCAGGAATTCGGCGTCGGAAGCCGGCCGGGGTATCAGGCGTGGCGCGAGTTTCGCATCGGCGACCGGGAAGCGCTCGCCGATGGAGGGCAGGGGGTAGTAATCAGTGCCCGTCAGCTTTGCCGGATTGAGCGAAGTTTCGAGGGCGGCCAGTTGTTCGGCCGTGAAGAACTGCAGGAGCGTCTTGCCGCCGCAGTTGGAAGCGCCGCCCGCCAGCCAGGTGTCGCCGATACGGTGGCTATAGATACCGAGTTCGGGCGCGAAGATGGGACGGTCGCTCAGGAGCTTGAGCACGATGGTCGAGCCGAGTGCCGTGGAGGCTTCACCGGGTTCGGTCGCGCCGCTGGCCAAGAAAGTCGCGCAACCATCGGTCGTGCCGGCTGCGATGGTGATGCCTTCGGGGATGCCGAGGGCGATGGCCGCCTGCGCGGAGACGTGTCCGATCGTCGTGCCGACCGGGACGACTTCGGGGAGGAGGCCGGGGGAGAGTCCGAAGTCGCGGAGCCAATCTGGCCAGCAGCGATTGACCGGATCATAGCCGGTCTTTAGGGCGTTATTTTCGTCGGTCTGCCAGTTCGTGGCGCCGAGGCAGCCGTTGATCCAGTCGGCTTGGTGGATGATGCAGTGTAGTCGCGGCAGCTTGGCCCACTCGAGGGCACGGGCGGCCGGAGACGTGGCGCCATGGGCGGCGCTTTCGCGAGGGGCGAGCGTCTTGATCTTCGCGGCGAGATCACCTGTATCGGCATCGTCGTACATGCGGGCCGCGGCGAGCGGGCGATTATGATTATCGACCGGCAAGATCGTGCCGGAGGTCGCGTCGACCGCGATGGCACGGGCGGCGGAGAGGTCGAGCTTCTGGCTGAGTTCGTCGAGCGCCGTGCGGCAGCCGTTCCACCAATCTTCCGGGGATTGCTCGCGGCGGGCTCCTGTGGCCTTGGTTGCCGGTAGCGTCGCTGCACCTAGGGCGAGAATCTTTCCGGAGGCGTCGACGGCAACCGCGCGGACACCTGAAGTGCCGAGGTCGAGACCGATGACGAAGCCGTGCATGCGGCTTTATTGAGGGGCAGGGAAGGGGTGGGCAAGGACTGAGGAAGGTATTGGCGGTAAGCGGGTAGCGGTTAGCGGTTGGAATCACAGCAGTAAGAGGGGAGATACCATAACCTCAGGTCTCGGGTGATCCTTAACGCCAACCGCTTCTTACCTTAAGTTTATCTCATCCCAGCTTTTCAGGCCGCAGGTCTTCAGGTAAGGTTCGGCGGCGGCTTTCCATCCGGGGGTATCGGCGGCTTTGAGCAGGTGCCAGATGGGGCGCTTCTGGTCGGGTTCCGAGATGGTGCCTGGTTTGTTGCTCCAGAGTCCGAAGCGCAGACCACCTTCCTTGGCGTGATCTACCTGCCGATGATAGTGGAAGGCGTCGATGGCATCGCCGAGGCGCACGACCTTTTCCCAGGCGTAGGCGTAGGCCGCGGCCTGTTCGGTGAGTCCTTCGGGGCGTTGCGGCAAGTCGAAGCCCTGTTCGGTGAAGCTGAGGCGACGCGGTTTGCCGGCGTAGAGCATTTCGGGCGTCGCCAGTTTCTTGGTGAGCACCTCGAGATTCTTGAAAGTCACTTTCGGCGTGTTGTCATTGAACGACACTTTATCGAGCCAGGTGCGTGGGTCGCGCAGATTCCAAGGGTAGGGATGGAAGGCCAGATTCCAGTCGAAGTCGCCGCGTTCACGGGCACGCTTCGCGAACAGTTCGAGCAGGGTGCGACCCGGGCAGGCTTGGAGCGGATCCCGATGATTCTTGGCCGCCCAGTGGTGTTCCAGCGAAATATAGATTCGCGCGTTGGTCGAATGCTGACGAAGGGATTCCCAAGCGAGGCGGACCTGATCTTCGTATTGCAGGGCGACTTCCTCGGTTGTCGTCAGCCCCATCTGATGCCACTCGTGGTGGGAGTTCACTTCATTGCTGACGATCCAGCCCCAGACGCGTCCGTGCTTGGCGTCGGTAGCCGACCAGCGTCGGGCGATGAACTCGGTAAGCGCCTTATAGCAGGCGCGGCCTTCGGGGGTCACCGTGTTGGCGGCCATCGTCGTGCCTTGCACCGGATCGGCCTTCGGGTGGACGGTCAGGTTGCGAATGCGTTCGTTGGGCGAGCGATAGGTGATGACGATCAACGTCACCACGACGCCCTGGTCACTCAGGGGCTTGATGAGCCGATCCATGGCCTCAGCGTATTTCTGGTTGATCACGAACGTGAAGCCGTCGGCTGACGTGGTGAGCTGGCCCGGCTTAGCTGTCTTCTCGGGGGAGAGCAGTCCGTTGAGCGTGATGTTGAGGTTGGCGTGATGGATGCCAAGTTCCAGGGCGTCGGGAACCATCTGCACCTGCAGGCCCTTCGGGCTGCTCTTGGCCGGGTAAGGTGTCAGATCGGGTGCGGCGAATGCCGTCAACGAAAGGCAAAGGCAGATAAGAAGCAGCGGGCGCATGCATGGGAGACAGTTTTACGATGGGAAGGTTTCAATCGTAATAGGCTGCCGATTTACCCATGAGCGTTACCGATTGACGGATACGGACTCGCCTTCATAAATCGTCATAACCCCATGCGACTCCTGGCACTTCTTCTCTGTCTGGTCAGCGGCCTTCTGTCGGCTGCTCCGGCCAAGCAACCCAACATTGTTTTCATCTTCTCCGATGACCACGCCTATCAGGCCATCAGCGCTTACGGCGACGCGCGGAAACTGAACCAGACCCCGAACATCGATCGCCTCGCCCAGGAAGGCATGCGTTTCGACCGGGCCTTGGTGACAAACTCCATCTGCGGTCCGAGCCGCGCGGTCATCCTGACCGGCAAGTATTCGCACCTGAACGGATTTTATAACAACTCGAATTCCGTCTTCGACAGCACGCAGGTCACCTTCCCGAAACTCCTCCAGAAAGTCGGCTACCAGACTGCCGTCATCGGTAAGTGGCACCTCGTGAGCGACCCCGTCGGTTTCGACTTTTGGCAGGTGCTGCCAGGGCAGGGCGTGTATTATAACCCGCCGATGAAGAATGCGCAGGGCATGGTGAAGACTCAGGGCTACGTCACCGATATCATCACCGACCTTTCCCTCGATTGGCTCGCCAAGCGCGACAAGACCAAGCCCTTTGTGCTCATGTGCCAGCATAAGGCGCCGCACCGTGAGTGGGAGCCCAACATCAAGGACCTCGGTTTCGACAAGGATCGCGTCTACCCCGAACCCCCGACGCTCTTCGACGACTACGCCAACCGCGCCAAGGCCGTCGGCGAGAACGACATGACCTTGGAAAAGACGATCACTCCGAAGGACGTGAAGCTCGTGCGCCCGCCGCAGCTCGATGCCGAGCAGGCGGGCGTGTGGGATGCCTATTATGAGCCGCGCAATGCGGCCTACCAGAAGGCCAATCTATCGGGCAAAGACCTCGTCCGCTGGCGCTACCAGCGCTACATGCATGACTACCTTGCGACCGTGAAGGCGGTGGACGATAACATCGGACGCGTGCTGAAGTATCTCGAAGCCGAAGGCCTCGCCGAGAACACCATCGTCATCTATTCGTCCGACCAAGGCTTCTACCTCGGCGAGCACGGTTGGTTCGATAAGCGATGGATCTTTGAAGAATCCGTGCGCACCCCCTTACTCGTCCGCTGGCCTGGAGTGACCAAGCCCGGCTCCGTGAGCAAGGCGCTGGTCTCGAATGTCGACTACGCGCAGACCTTCCTCGACATGGCTGGGCTGCCTTCGCCCGCCGAGATGCAGGGCCGCAGCCTCAAGCCGATTCTCGCGGGCGAGACTCCCGCCGACTGGCGCAAGGAGTTCTATTACCACTATTACGAGTATCCGCAGCCGCACCATGTCGCGCCGCACTACGGCATCATCACCGACCGCTATAAGCTCGTGCGTTACTACGGTAACGGCGAGACCAAGACCGATCTCTTCGATAGCGAGAAGGACCCGCTCGAGTTGAAGAGCTTCTTTGGCCAGCCAGGCTATGAATCCATTCAGGCCGACCTCGAGGCCCGTCTCGCCAAGCTGCGCACCGACCTCAAGGTGCCGGCGGTGGAGGATGAGCTTGCCTCTGGCGCGAAGAGGCGGAATCCGCCGGCGGTTAAGAACGCCGTTAAGGGTAAGGCCAAGAAGGCCCCTGAGGCCAAGTAGGCCTCAGCGCCAGCTCGCGCGCACGACCCGCTCCCATTCGTCGGCCATCAGCTGGTGGCCGGTGGTGGTCGGATGGACGCCGTCCCAGATCCAATACGAGGAAGGGGCGCGGCGCTGGGCTTCGTCGAAGATCTTCTGGAAATCGATGAGCGTCGCTCCGTGCTTGGCGGCCAGACGTCGGACAACGGGGACGAGTAGGGCGAGGCGTTCGCGGCGGCCGGGCGACTTATCGATGGCTGAACCGGCGGCTCCCAGAAAAGGCTCGCAGAGCACGAGACGCAGCTTGGGATTGGCCGCGCGTGCCGCGGTCAGGAGTTCGTCGTAGGTCTTCTCAAAGACCTCCGGCGAGACGCCCTTACTGCTGTCGTTGACGCCGATGAGTATGCTGAGGACGTCGGGTTTCAGCTCGAGCGTGTCCTTGGGCCAGCGCTTGGCTAGGTCGAGCACCGTGTGACCGGAGACGCCTCGATTGAGAAAGGTCGCGTTCTGTCCCGGAGCGCCGGCGCCGATCCGGGCGGCGAGGAGGTAGACGAACCCGTGGCCGTGGACATGGTTGAGGTCGGCGCCGCGCCCGCGGTTACCGTCGGTGATGGAGTCGCCTTGGAAGAGGATGCGGGGAGACTCGGGCAATCCAGGCAGAGGTTCCCCGGCGACCGCTTGTCCGACGCAGAGCAACGCGGCGAGGATGGCCCTCATTTATTCTTCGCCTTGGCGTTCTTCTTGCCTTGGGCAGCTTCGGCGACTGGGTCGTAGTCCGGGTTGGCCGTGGGGAATTGGGCGTCGACCGACTTCAGCCAGGCGTCGAGCCGCGTACGCAAGGCCTTGGCCCGGACCGGCTCGGTGGTGGCGAGGTTCGTCGTCTCGCTGACATCATTCACGAGGTTGTAGAGTTCGTCGCGTCCGTCTTCGTAGAAGTGAACCAAGCGGAAGTCGCCGCTGCGGATGGCGCTGTAAGGCGTGGCGCCTCCTGGGTGGTAGTGCGGGTAGTGCCAGAAGATTGCGTCGCGATCAGGTTTGGCGCCGGACTTCAGGAGCGGGGCGAGGCTGATGCCGTCGACGAGGGACTGGAGCGGCTTCACGCCTGCGAGTTCGAGAACCGTCGGGTAGAGGTCGGGCGTGATGGCTGGCGTCGCTTCGACTAGGCCGGCCTTGGTGACGCCCGGCCAGCAGATGATGAGGGGGACGCGGACTCCGCCTTCGTAGGCCGAGCCCTTCCCCACACGGAGCGGTGCGTTGTTGGTCACACCGAGTAGGCCGCCATTATCGGAGGTGAACACGATGATCGTATTGTCTTCGAGTTTCAGACGCTTGAGCGCCGCGCGGATCGTGCCGAGCGAGTCATCGACGCTGGAGACCAGGGCAGCGTAGGTCGCGTTCTTCTGCGTGACCTCGGGCTGCTTCGCGGCCTTCGCCTGGTATTTGGCGACGACTTCGGGTTTGCCGGCGATGGGCGTGTGGACGGCGTAGTGCGGGAGATAGATGAAGAACGGCTTATCTTTATTCGTTTCGATGAACTTCACCGCCTCATTGGCTTCGCGGTCGGTGAGGAACTCGCCGGCCGGTCCTTCAATCAGCGTGGGGATCTTGTAGGGCGAGACGTAGCTCGGGGGCGAGCCGCGGGCGTAGCCGCCGATGTTCACGTCGAAGCCATGCTTGTCAGGATAGTAGGCTTCATCGCCTTCCTTCAGTGCAGGCGTCAGGTGCCACTTGCCGATGCTCGCAGTCGCATATCCCGCGGCCTTGAATTGTTCGGCGAGGGTGATCTCCTCGAACGGCAGGAACTTCTGCCAATCAGGAATCTTCAGCTTAGCCTTGGGGCGACCGTGACCGGAGATCCAGTCGGTGATGTGGAGGCGGGCCGGATATTTTCCGGTGAGGAGGGCGGCGCGGGTCGGGGAGCAAACCGTGCAGGCCGAATAGCCGTTCGAGAAGCGTACACCGTCTTTGGCGAGCTGGTCGATATGAGGAGTCTCGTAGAACTTGCTGCCGTAGCAGGAGAGGTCGGTTTGGCCCATATCATCGACGAGGATGACGATAACATTCGGGGGGTTCGCGGCGGGGGCTAAAGTAAGCAGGGCAGACAGGCAGAGAAGGGGGGCGATTAGACGGGTAATCATACCCCATTCCTCGATTTAGGCGCACAGCTGGCAAGCGATTAGTGGATTGCATGCCGAGCTACTTTTCTTTGAATTTCTTTATGACTCCCAAAAAGCTGATTTTCGCCCTCTGGACTACCGTTGTCCTCGTTGCCTTGGTCGTCATGCTGACGCCGTCCAATGACGGCTACCGCGAGTTCGCCGCCACGCAGGTTGCGCCCGCCAAGCAAGTCGCCGCCTCGGCTCCGGCCGATCTCCCTATTGCGGCCGCAAAGAAGGAAGCCAACCCCGCGGCCTCGGCCTCACCCGTCGCCGCTCCTGCCATCTCGCTTAGCGGAGTCTCCACGTTACTTGCGGATGCATCGCGCGCGACGCCTCCGGCGGCCGCGCCTTCCGCCCCGATCGCGGCGAACGCCAAGCCTGCCGAAACCTCTGGTCAATGGCGTCGGGCATCCACGGTCTCCAAGGCGGAGATTGAGGCCGCCGTGCTCCGCGATGAGATGACGCCGCAGACTGCGGTGGCCTTCCGTTCCGCCTGCAATCACGACCCCGACCTTCATTTCGACGCCAAGGGCAAACCCCTCTACGCCTGTTCCATGCAGATCCAGGTGGGGCCGGACACCACTCCCATCACTTCGACGCCGTCTTATCCGCTCGCAGACACCTTCAAGCTTCATAGTCGCTCGACCGCGACGCGCAAAATCTACCTGGATTTCGACGGCCATCTCACGATTGGTACGCAATGGAATTCCGGCCGAAGCGCCACTTTGACGACGCCTCCTTTCAGCCTGGATGCGGACCCTGCTTTCAGCGACGCCGAGAAAGCCGTCGTCCAGGAATCATTCCGGCGCATCGCCGAACACTTCGCGCCCTGGGATGTCGACGTGACCACCGAGGACCCCGGCGTCGAAGGCCTGCGCAAGACCGTCGGCGGTGATCTCGCGTACGGCATCCGGGTCGTCATCGGCCCGGAGGCGTTCGACACTTCCGCCGCCGGCATCGCTTATTTAAATTCTTTCTCGGATGACATCGACACCCCGTGCTTTACTTTTGCGACCACTGGCTGGACCGCAGCCTTGATTGCTGGGGTGACTTCACACGAGGTCGGACACACGGTCAGCCTCGTTCACCAGGGACAGAACCCTGGCGACGGTGAGTATTTCGGAGGGCATGGTTCCGGTGCGCTCTCCTGGTCGCCCATCATGGGCAACGGACTGCGCCCGGTGAATCAATGGGCCAAGGGCGAGTATGAGGATGCCTCCAGCACGCAGGATAACCTCGTCGCTATCGCCAATACTTTTTCGGGCGTCCCGCTAGTGGCCGACGACCATGGGGACACGTTGGCGAATGCCACCGTTGTGCCTGGCATCTCCGTGACGGGTGGTGGCGTCATCAGTTCCGACTCTGATGCCGATCTCTTTAAAATCACCGCTGGACGTGGTAATATCATCATTACCCCGAAGGTGTCTCTGATTGCTCCTAACCTGCGCCTTCAGATCAGGGTGCTAAGTTCTACCGGCGCCATCTTGGGTACTTTCACGGGTGCGGGGACGGCAGGTAACATGGCCCCGTCTCTCATCACCTTCAACGCACCAGTCGGGGGTGTTTACTATCTCCAATTTTGGGGCATCGGGAACGGCGACGGCTTCACGGAGGGTTATACCGACTATGGTTCGATCGGCTATTACAGCTTCGCGGCTTCATGGGAGGATTTCATCCAGAAGCCAGTCGCCGTCATCACCTCTAACGCTTCCGGGGGCCTCCGCCCTGTCGCCGTGGCCTTTGATGGGCGCAGCTCCTCCGACCCTGACGGCGTCGTCGTCGGTTACAGTTGGAACTTCGGAGACCCAGCCTCGCTTGGAGACAATACCTCGACCTTGGCGAATCCGACCCACACTTACTCCGGCGCACCTGGAACCTACACCGCCACGCTGGTCGTGACGGACAACCAAGGCAACGCCTCCGCCGCCGCGACTAAAGTGATCACCGTGTCGGGGACGGCGCTCGCAAACTCCATCCACGTCGAGGCCATGTCCGCCTCCTGGGTCCGTCGGACGCGAGTCGAAGTTGCGGGAACGTGCGTCATCCGGGCCGTGAATCAGTATGGTTATCCGCTTCGCTATGTAGCCGTCTATGTGAATGTTTCCGGCTCCGTCACCGGCAAGGCCGCCGCCAAGACGGACGTGAACGGCTATGTGACCATCCAGATGCCCAAGCAACTCTCCGCCAAGCCATCGACGTATACGTTCACCGTGACCAGCCTGGTCTTTAATGGCTTCCCGTATCTCCCGGCGGACAACACTCCTTCGCCCGCTACGGTCACGATCACGCGCTGAGGTTGGCTTTGTCGGTTTAAAGAAGGCGGCCGTAAGGTCGCCTTCTTTGTGTCCGCATCGTTGCTCCGCTCAGGCCAGCACGCCTTTGACCACGTGGGCTTCTTCGACGCCGGTGAGTTTCACGTTGAGGCCGCGGAACTTGAAGGTGAAGCGCTCGTGGTCGATGCCCATGCAATGGAGGATGGTCGCGTGGAGGTCGCGGAGGTGTACGCCGTCCTTGGCGATATTGTAGGCGAAGTCATCGGTCACCCCGTATTCGAAGCCGGGCTTGATGCCGCCGCCGGCCAGGAACACCGAGAAGCAACGGCCGTGGTGGTCGCGTCCGCTGGCCGGATTGCCGAAGCCACCTTGGGTGAAAGCGGTGCGTCCGAACTCGGTGGCGAAGATGACCAAGGTGTCCTCGAGTAATCCGCGGGCCTTAAGGTCTTTGATGAGGGCCGCGGTGGGCTGGTCGGTGTCGTGACACTGGTTGGGGAGCTGGCGGGACAGGGCGACGTGCTGATCCCAGCCGCGATGGAACAGCTGGACGAAGCGGACGTCGCGTTCGAGCAGTCGACGGGCGAGCAGGCAGTTGGCGGCGTAGGAGCCAGGGCGGGTCACCTCGGGTCCGTAAGAGTCCAGGGTGGCTTTGGATTCCTGTGAGATATCGGCCAGCTCAGGGACCGAGGTCTGCATGCGGAAGGCCATCTCGTAGGCTTTGATGCGCGTGATGGTCTCAGGGTCACCCAGTTCGCGGGCGCGTTCTTCGTTGAGCGTCGCCAGGTCGTCCAGCAGCTCCCGTCGCTGAGCACCGTCAACGGTCGGAGGGTTCTGGAGGTAGAGCACCGGATTGGCGCCCGGGCGCAGGCCGACCCCTTGGTGATTGGAGGGCAGGAAGCCGCTGCCCCAAAGACGGGAGAAGACCGGCTGGCCGGGATTCTTGCCCGTCCCCTGGGAGACCATGGCGATGAACGCAGGCAGGTTGGCGTTCTCGGTGCCGAGTCCATAGCTCGCCCAGGCACCCATGCTGGCATAGCCAGGCTGCTGGTTGCCGGTGTTCATGAACGTGATCGCTGGGTCATGGTTAATCGCCTCGGTATTCAGGGTCTTGATGATACAGATGTCATCCGCGATGGTCTGGATGTGCGGGAGGAGGTTGCTGATCCAGGTGCCATGCTTGCCGCAGGCCTTGCCTTCCACGAGTGGGGGGCGGACAGGGTAGTCCTTTTGTCCCGAAGTCATCCCGGTGAGGCGCTGGGTGCCCTTGATGGAGGGAGGCAGGTCTTTGCCCGCAAACTCGTGCAAGGCGGGCTTGTTGTCGAACAGGTCGACGTGGGACAGGCCGCCGGACTGGAAGAGGCAGAGGACCCGTTTAGCCTTGGGGGCGAAATGCGGAATACCGCCTAGACCGCCTTCGCGGGTCTTCGTGCCGGCGGCCAGCAGCTCAGGGAAGAGCATTGAGCCGAGAGCCAGGCCGCCGACCCCGCGGGCGGATTGCCCGATGAATGTTCGGCGGGTGAGGTGATTCTGGAACTCGTGTTGAGGATTCATGGCTTTAGTTGCGGGTCACGGTTTCGCTGAGGTTAAGGATGAGGGTGGCCACTTGCATCCAAGCGGCGTGCTCTGCCGCCGGGATTGTGGTATCGCGCGTGGATTCACCAGGGCTGAGGACTTTGAGGGCCCGCTCGTTGTCCGCCGCATAGCGGGCTCGCTCGCGGGCGAGAGTCTGGACGACGAGCGCCTGCTCCTTGTCCGACGGCGGACGGGAGAGGGCCTCTAAGAAGGCCCAGCGGATGCGGGCGGCGTCATCGGTGCCGCGCTGGACGATACGTTGGGCGAAACCGCGGGCGGCCTCGACGAACTGGACGTCGTTCAAGGTGACGAGTGCCTGCAGCGGGGTCGTGGTGTTGCTACGGCTGATGGTGCAGACCTCTCGGTTGGGGGCATCGAAGGTGACCATGTTGGCCGGCGGGGCCGTGCGTTTCCAATAAGTATACATCGATCGGCGGTAGAGTTTATCGCCGTGATCTTGGACGAAGACCTGGGAGGTCGCCGGCGAGCTACCGTAGTGGCTGACTTCACGCCATAGGTCGAAGGGCGAGTAAGGGTTCACGCTCGGTCCGCCAAGCTGGGGGACGAGTAGACCTCCGGCCTGCAGGGCCTGGTCGCGAATGAGTTCAGCCTGCAGTCGGAAGCGCGGACCGCGGGAGAGGAGGTGGTTGGCAGGGTCTTTTTCCAAGAGCTTGGCGCTCGTGCGCGATGTCTGGCGATAGGTCGATGACGTCACGATCTGCCGGATGAGCCCCTTGAGATTCCAACCTGATTCGACGAAGTCGACCGCGAGGGTGTCGAGCAACTCGGGGTGGCTGGGCCACTGACCCTGGAAGCCGAAGTCCGCCGCGGTCGTCACGAGGCCATCTCCGAAGAGGAGTTTCCATACGCGGTTGACGGCCACTCGGGCGGTCAACGGATTTTCCTTCATGACGAGCCACTGCGCGAGCCCGAGGCGATTGGCGGGCGCTCCCGCGGGTAGGGCCGGGAGTTTTTCGGGGGTGCCGGCTTCGACCTTCACCGTGGGCTGGGAGTAGTCGCCGCGGTTCAGGATAAAGGTCTCGCGCGGTTTGGCCGACATATTCATCACCATCGTCGACTGGGGTTCAGTGAGGGTCTTGGTCCGCTCCTGGGCATTGGCCAAGTCGGTGCGGACGGCTTTCATCTCGTCGGAATGTTTAGCGCAATAGGCCCAGAGGGCCTGCTGCTGCTCGGCGGTGCGTTCCGTCGGCTTGGTCGCGAGGATGCGCAGGACGAACTCCGGTAGGTCGGTGCCGTCGTCGTGGCCGGAGAAGGCGAAGAGTTCGCCCTCGCTGGGAGCGCCGCCCATCTTGTTTCCAAAATAGATCTGCGCGGTCAGGTAGGGCTGGTCTTTCGCGGTAATCGGCGTGGTGAACGTCACCGTGAGGTGGTGACTGCCGGTGGCCGCGGGAGGCGACCATCCTTGGTTGAGCACGTTGAAGGCGCGCACGTCCTTCGCCGGATAGTCCTCGGTCCAAGCATCGGCGGTGATACGGCTAAACTTCTGGA
>CAMBGQ010000028.1 GCA_945866215.1 Opitutus sp. GAS368
AGCCATATCCGCATGCTGCCGGAAGGCGGGGTCGCGGTGGTATTCGGCCAGACCGTCGGCCAGTTCCTTCGCCTTTTCGCTGCTGGTGAGGGGGTTGGACCGCATGGCGGCCAGGAGGTCCTTGACCCGATCAGGTGCGGCGAGGTGGCGGCGGTGGATTAAGGACTGTTCTTCGCGGCGGTACTGGATGGAGGAGGCGGCGTTGATGTGCTTGGCGCAGAGCTGGGCGAAGGGGCGGTTTTCCTTGAACGAGCCGGGGAGGTAGAATCGGATGCGCCCGTCGTAACTCTGCTGGTCGAAGTCCATGGCGCGCACGCGGATGGCGGTCGAGTCGAAGTCCGGCGTCACAGCGATAACGAAGTTATAGGCCCGCATGTCGCCGAGGAGGCGCACGAGGCAGCGTTCCTCGAACTTGATGAGCTCCTTGGCAAGTCGCACCGGGTGGTGTCCGTCAGCGGCAAGCCACTTTTCGGCGAAGATGTCGCCCGGGATGCCGGTGACGTGCTCCTCAACCAGGGTCTCACCCCAGGTGAGGTAGAGCATGCGGTTAGGGGAGAGCAGGTGTTCGAGCTCGAGGCCGCAGACTCGGGAGGCGTCCCCAACCTTTACGTAGAAGTAGTCTTGGTTCTCGTTATAGGCGTTGACGATGCGCACGCGGAACGGCTGCGAGTTGCCAAAAGAGCAGAAGTCGATGCGGTCGACGTAGACGTGGCTGAAGACCTTCATGCCGCCTTCGCCGCGGAGAAGAGCGTACGTCTCGAGCAAACCCCGGGAGAGGTGGCTCATGACTTCGGGCGGATACGCGACGGTTTCCCAGAGCGTATCCTTGCCGCGTTCGAGCAAGGGCATCGCGGCGGTGAAGTCGCGTAGCTCCGCATAGGTGACCGGCAGGGGGACTTCGCGACCTTCGCGCGAGAGGTAGGCGCGGAGCTCGGCGCCGATCGGATAGGCCGGCTTGCGGTTCGTCCGCTTGAATTCAGCTTCGGATCCGGTGGCGTCCATCGTCAGTCGAGGTTGGGCCGATCGCGCGTCTCTTCGACAATCATCTGGAGCGGCTGGCCTGGGTGGCATTCGGCGCGATAAGCCATGAAGCCGCGGCGGTGTTCGTCGTAGACAGGCCAGAGTAACGTGCGGTCGGTCTCCGGGATGGCGGTCCGGGCCAGTTCTTCGCGGGCGAAGAAGCCAAACTTCCCTTCGTCGATGGTTTGCGGAAGGCCCGTCAGCGGCTTGCGGCAGTCGAAGAGGAACATCAGCCAGTGCGACTGACCTTCATAGCCCTTTTCGGAGATCATCCCAAAGAGATGGAGATCGTCGGTCGTCACCTGCGCACCGGTCTCTTCTTCGGTCTCGCGGACGGCGCATTCGAAAGGGGATTCGCCGGTGGCCATCTCGAGCTTGCCGCCGATGGGGCTCCAGCAGCCGATGTTGGGGGCCTTTGTGCGCTGGATCAGCAAGAGCCGCCCCGCCTCGTCATGCATGAAGACGAGGACGCTGATCTTAAAGGGAAGGGGAGCACCGGCGGACATAGGCACAACCTTGCGGGCAGGCTTCGATGGCACAACCCCGGAGTGCTCTTTAGCCGGCCAGGATGGCGTCGATCCGCTTCAGTTCGTCAGAGGCGAACGGAGCGGAATGGGCGGCGGCCACGCACTGCTCGAGCTGGGCCACCTTGCTGGCGCCGATGATCGCGGTGGTCACACGCTTGTCGCGGAGGACCCAGGCCAAAGCCATTGAAGCGAGAGGCTGCCCACGCTCTTCCGCGACCTTGGCGAGATGGCGGACTTTTTCCATGCGGTCGGCGTCGACTTGTTCGGGGCGCAGGAAGCCGTGCACTTTTCCGGCCCGCGCGTCCGCTGGGATTCCTTGGAGGTAACGGTCGGTGAGCATGCCCTGGGCCAACGGCGAGAAGACCGCGCAGCCGATACCTTCCTTCTCGACGGTATCGAGGAGGCCAGCTTCCGGGGTGCGCTCAAACATACTGTATTTAGGTTGGTGCATCACGCACGGGGTACCGAGGTCACGGAGAATGGCGCAGGCCCGGGCGGTGTCGGCCGGGTTATAGTTAGAGATGGCGGCGTAGAGGGCCTTGCCCGAGCGGACCGCCTGGGCGAGCGCCCCCATCGTTTCTTCCATCGGGGTGTTCGGGTCGCGCCGGTGACTATAGAAGATGTCGACGTACGGGATCCCCATCCGCTTCAGGGACTGGTCTAGGGAGGCGAGTAGGTATTTGCGCGAGCCAAAGTCGCCATGCGGGCCGGGCCACATGGTGTAGCCGGCCTTGGTGGAGATAATCAGCTCATCACGATAAGCCCCGAGGTCTTCACGCAGAATCCGGCCGAAGGTTTCCTCCGCCGACCCAGGGATCGGCCCGTAGTTATTCGCGAGATCGAAGTGCGTCACGCCCAGGTCGAAGGCTCGGAGGGCGATCCCGCGGGCATTAGCGTAGTCATCAACGCTCCCGAAGTTGTGCCAGAGGCCGAGAGAGACCTTCGGGAGGTGTAGCCCCGACTTGCCGCATCGCGCCTGGAACGATGGGTGGGCGTAGCGAGCGGGGTCAGCTTGATACATAAGTGTAATCAAGCGACCAGGGGTCTTTTTAGCCAGCGGTAAAAAGGGAGCGCTCTGCCGAATTTCGACACGCGTGACCAATTCGAGGCAGATTTTCCTCTGCGCCGTCCCGGGCAACGGTTTGGCACGGACGGTGCTGAGTAGGTATCGCACCTAAGCACCAACCAAAACCAACACTACCATGAAGACCCACACCAAACTCGCAGTAGCCTTCCTCGCCGCTGCTTCCTCCATCGCCGTCCAGGCTGCCGATGCTCCGGCTTTCACCACCACGGGCAACCTGTCGTACACCAGCGACTACGTCTTCCGCGGCATCACGCAGACCGGTGGCCACACTGCCCTGCAGGGCGGTTTTGACGTCGCGCACACCTCCGGCTTCACCGCTGGCGTCTGGGCTTCCAACGTCAACTGGACAAACACCACCCTCGAAGTGGACCTCTACGCCAACTATGGCTTCAGCCTGAGCAAGGATTTCTCCGCCTCCGTCGGCTACATCGCCTACGTCTACGAGGGTAATTCGTCGCTCAACACGGGTGAAATCAACGCCTCAGTTTCGGCCTATGGTTTCACGGCCAAGCTCTCCCACGCCGTCACGGATTACTTCGGCATCGCTGGCAGCGGCACCCAGTATTACGAGCTTAACTACGCTTACGAAGTCGCCGCCATCAAGGGGCTCTCCCTCGGCCTCCACTACGGGATCACCGACGGCAAGAACGCCGCTGACAACGACGAAGACTACGCAATCGGGCTTTCTTACCCAGTCGCAGGCTTCACCGGCACCGTGTCCTACTCGAACGGAAGCGGCACCTTCGCTGGCGCCTACGAAGGCATCACGGCCGTCACGCTGAAGAAGACCTTTTAGTCCTAGGTTAGTTGCTCATAGCCCCAAGGGCGCCCCCAGGAGGAGGGGGCGCCCTTTTCATGTCCATCCATCATGGCCGCTGGCTTGCGCTGGCCGCCCGTCGAGGCAAGTTGCATGCGCATGCCCGAACTTGCGGAAGTCGAATATTTCCGTCGTCGCTGGAATCCCGGCGTCGGGCGGAAGGTCGCAAAGGTTTTCCTTAATCCGAAAGCTCGTATCGGACGCAACGTAGATGCGAAGGCGCTGACCAAGGCGCTCACTGGCACTAAGTTTGTGGAATCTTTTGCGGCGGCCAAACAGATGGCCTTCTGTTTTTCCGACGATGTTTGGCTCGGCGTGCACCTAGGGATGACCGGTCGGATGGAAGCTGGCGATGCCGACCGCGAGCCAACGCCCTATGATCATTTTAAGCTGACGATGACGGGCGGCAAAGAACTCGTCTTCGTCGACCCTCGGCAGTTTGGACTCATCCAGTTCTGGCAAGGAGCCGGCGTGCCTCCGTGGTGGGCGAAAATCCCGCCCGCGATTCTTTCGCCGGAATTCACCGTCGGGGTCGTCGAGGTCTTCCTCCGTCGCCGCGCGCGCACAGCAATCAAGGCCGTGCTCTTGATGCAGGAGCGCTTTCCCGGTATCGGCAACTGGATGGCCGACGAAGTGCTCTGGCGCGCGGGCTTCCATCCGCAGGCGAAGGCGGGAGCATTCGGGCCGAAGTCGGTGCGCAAATTACACGCCACACTGCGCGAGGTCTGCGCGGAGGCGATGGAAGTCATCGGCAAGGATTGGTCCGACCCGCCCGACAGTTGGCTCTTCAATCATCGCTGGAAAGATGGCGGCCGTTGCCCGCGTTCGAAGAAGCCGCTCGTCCGCGAAGACGTCGGTGGTCGCACCACGTGCTGGTCGCCTGAGCGGCAGGTGCTCGGCGCCGAACGCCGTTGACCTTCCGCGCCTCCGCGCGACTTTGAAGTCATGCGCGTCACCGGCGGCATCGCCCGAGGTATCCAGCTCCGCGTCCCCACGCAGGGCGGCGTACGCCCGGCCACGGATTACATCCGCGAGGCGGTCTTCAATTCGCTGGCGGCCTTCGTACCTGGCACCGCCGTCCTGGATCTCTTTGCGGGCACTGGTGCCTACGGACTCGAATCACTCAGCCGCGGTGCTCTCCGGGCGACGTGTGTGGACGAGCGTATCGGCGCTGACCTCACGGCCAACGCCGCTGCGGTCGCAAAGTCGATGGGCCTCGCCGAACTTCCGTTCACGAAGATCACCGGCGACGCGACCAAACCTGGCGTGGCCGAAGGCCACTTCGACCTCATCTTTGCCGATCCACCGTGGGAACTCTGGCAGACCAAGGGAGCCGAAATCGCCGCTGCCGCAGTGAGTTATGCCGAGGAAGGAGCGCATGTGCGCGTAATCCTTGAAGCGCCTGGTGGCTACGAAGTTCCGGTCCCCGAAGGCTGGAAGCTCCGCAAGGTCATCGGCAAAGGCAAAGGCCAGCCCGCCGCGTCGGTCCTCGTCCGCCAGACCGCGGAGTAATCAGCTCCCGAGCGTTCGGTGCTTCTCCCACGCGCGTAATTGCGCGAGCATCAGCGCGCCGCCGACGAGCGCGGCAGCTTCGACGCGCAGGATGCGATCGCCCAGGTGCGCGAAGGCGAAGCCATTGGTGCGGAGCGCCGCGCGTTCGCTGTCGCTGAAGCCGCGCTCAGGCCCGATCGCGAGTACGGCAGCTTTCGCAGGAGAGGAAATTTCCGGAGCCTCCATCGCCTCATAAGGGTCGAGCGCGAGCTTCCAGGCGTTCGCATCGAGACCGATGAGGGCTTCGGCCAGCGAGCCGACGCGCGTCACTTCAGGCACGAGTGTCGAGCAGGCTTGCTCGGTCCCTTTAAGGACATGCTCGCGCCACTCGCCCTCTTTCCAGAGCGAGCTCGTGAGATAGCCCGGATCTCCTTTATCGGATTCGAAGAAAATAATCTTCTCCGCGCCGAGGCTCGCGAGGTCGTGCAGGACTTTCTTGGCGGTCTGCGGACGTGGCAGCCCGACGAGTACCGTGAGCGGTAGACGGACTTGCAAAGATTTTTCCCAGGCGACGGTGAAGGTGAATCTCGGTGTGAACGCTTCGACGGTCGCGATACCACGCAGGCCGTTCTCGACGCCGACGTGGAATGTGCCGCCGGTCGCGAGTCCGACCGTTTCGCATAGATGACGGGTGCGTGCGTCATCGGGCGGGAGGCCCGCCTTGGCTTCCTCGGCGGTGATGAGGACCAGGTTCACGTCCTCGAAAGTGGGAAGCCAGACCGGGCTGGCGAGAGGGAAGGGTGCTAACGCTTGCAGGACGGGCCGCTTCGTTTAGCGTCTCGGCATGGACCTTTCGGACATCCGTAAAGAGTATGCGGCGCACGGCATCGACCGCCCTGAGCTGCACGACGCGCCGTTGGCGCAATTTAAGGCCTGGTTCGATCAAGCCAAGTCCGCGGGGATCGTGGAGCCTAACGCCATGGTGCTCTCGACCGTTGGCCAAGGGGGGTTTCCTTCCTCCCGGACGGTTTTGCTGAAGGCTGCCGATGACAACGGCTTCTCCTTCTTTACCAACTACGACAGCCGGAAGGGTGAGGAAATTGCCGCCAACCCTCGGGCCACCCTCCTGTTCCCCTGGTTTTCCTTGGAGCGACAAATTCACATAACTGGTTTATTGACAAGGACTTCAGAAGAAGAATCTGTGACCTATTTCGGTCGGCGTCCCTATGGTAGCCAGCTGGGGGCATTGGCTTCCAAACAAAGCGAGGTCATTCCCAATCGTCAGGTCTTGGAGGCGAGGTTGGCCGAGTTGAAGGCCAAGCACCCGGAAGGGCAGGTCCCCAAACCCACGTATTGGGGGGGCTATCGCTTGATTCCGACCTCCTTTGAGTTTTGGCAGGGGCGCACCAATCGCCTGCATGACCGCTTCCATTACACCTTGAATAAGGGCGTTTGGGATATCGTGCGCCTGTCGCCGTAATTGGGCCACGGGGATTAGTTTGCCTAATAGGGGGCCGAATTGACCCTTACTTTGGGTATGGGAGTGCTCGCAGGGTTGACCATCTTGCGGGGAATCATTCACCAATGCTTTCCCGCGTCCGAATGCGTCCACTTTTCACCACTGCTACCTTAATTCCAACCCTCGCCTTGGCGAACTCGGAGGGTGTGAATCCCAACGCCACTGACCTCTTTAATATTGGGGGCATTCCGGTCTCTAACTCCATTTTGACGACCTGGATCCTCGCGGTCATTATCATCATCGCTATCCGTGTTCTCATCGGCACGCCGAAGATTGTTCCCAACAAGGGCCAGGCCCTCGTCGAGACCATGGCTTCCGGCCTGCGCGACGCCCTCGAGCCGATCGTTGGCAAGAGCATGATTGGCAAGGTATTCCCAACCCTCTGCGGTTTCTTCGTCTTCATCTTGCTGATGAACTGGAGCGGCCTGCTTCCCGGAGTCGGCACCATAAAATACAGTGATGCGAACGGCCACTTGCTCGAAGCGATCCGCCCGGCGACTTCCGACCTCAACACCACCCTCGCGCTGTCGATCATCTCGTTTGCGGCTTGGACCTATTTCGTCCTGCGCTACGCCGGCTTCAAGGCGCTGATTTTCGACCTCTTCGGCAACAAGGCCGATAAGAAAGAAATCGGGCTTCTGATGTGGATCATGCTCGGCTTCATCTTCCTGGGCGTCGGTGGCATCGAAGTCGTCTCCATCGCCTTCCGGCTGATTTCCCTTTCGTTCCGTCTCTATGGTAACGTCTTCGGCGGCGAGAACCTGATCCACGCGCTTGGTGGCATCGCCCCGTACGTCGTCCCCGCCGTCGCCGGCCTCCTCGAGGTCCTCGTGGGGCTCATCCAGGCCTTCGTCTTCACTTTACTCTCCGCCGTCTACATCGGACTCATCTGCAACCACGAAGGTGGTCACGACGACGAGCCCGCCCACTGACCTTTCGCTTTCGAGGCGTGCGACATGCCGGGAATCCCCCGGCGGTGCGTTGAGAAAAAAACCAAAAACACAAAATAACATGATCATCGCAGAAATCACTGGTTCCCTCCCCGCCGCCTTTGGCTGTCTCGGCGCCGCTCTCGGCGTAGGTCTCGTCGGCGCCAAGGCCGTCGAGTCCGTGGGTCGCAATCCCGATGCCTCGGGCAAGATCCTCGTCCAGGCTATTCTGGGCATGGCTCTCGCTGAAGCCGTCGCGTTCTACGCGATCTTCCTCGCGAAGTAATCGGTTACGTGGCGTGGCCCCGCAAGGGGCCCGCCACTTCTCTTTCCCCGCGCTGAAAATAAAAAACTCTAAGTCCACACCATGACCTTCCTCTCCGCCCTCCTCGCCGCCGAACCTGCGCACGAAGCCGTCAAGGCCGCCGCCCACGCCGCTCCCGCCGCCGCCCAGTCGACTGGCCCGCTCGGCGATATCATGGAGACCTTCAGTCGCTTCGGCGTCGATAAGCCCCACCTGATCGTTCAGTTGATCAATTTCACCATCCTCGCTTTTGTCCTCTACCGCTTCGCCATCAAGCCGGCGTTGGGTCAGCTCGAAGAGCGGATCCGCCAAGCCGAGCAACTTCAGGTGGATCGGGCTTCCGCGGAAGCTCAGCTCGCCGCCGCGCAGAAGAACGCCGAAGCCAAGCTGGTCGCCGCCTCTGACGAAGCCGCCAAGATTCTCGCCGAGGCCCGTAACTCTGCCAAGCAGGCCGTCGAGGCCGCCAAGTCCGAAGCCCAGGCCGCCCAGATTGACGTCATCGCCAAGGCGACGGCGGCCATCGAGGCCGATCGCGTGAAGACGATGAACGAAGTCCGCGGCGAAATCTCCCGGCTCGTGGTCGACACGGCCGCCAAGGTGCTTGAACAGAATCTCGACGACTCTCAGCGCGGTCGCCTCAACGAGGCTGCCGTCAAGCAGCTCGCCCGCTAAGCCTTCCTTTCCCGATGTCCGCCGCCTCCGTCCGAGCCGAAGCCAAGCGCCTCCTCGCCCTCTCCCTCGAGGGCGGCGTGGTCTCCGCCGACTTGGTCGGGGCTGTCCTCGCCGAGCTGACGAAGTCCCGCCCAGCGCACCAATTGCGTCCGCTGCTCCGAGCCTACCTCGCCAACATCCGTCGCGAGCTCGCCCGCGGCGAAGCCCGCATCGAGCACGCCGGTCCGCTCGCCTCGACTGAGGCCGACGCGATTGCCGCACACTTCTCCAGGCTCCTTGGTCGCACCGTCCGCCCGGTCGCCCGTCGCAACGATGCGCTCCTCGCCGGCTTCCGTGTGCGCGTCGGCGACGACGTCACCGACCTCACGGCCTCGCTCCGCCTGGCCAACCTCGCCAAGTCCCTTTCCTGAACTCCTCCCCCAACCTTAACCCGATTTACAAAAAACCATGAGCAACGCGATCGACCAGATCCAGAAAGCCATCGCCGGCCTTGATACCCGCGCCGGCAAATCCAACGTCGGCACCATCGTCACCCTTGCGGACGGTGTCGCCTCCATCGACGGCCTCTCGGGCGTCATGATGAACGAGATGATCGAGCTGCCCGGAGGCCTGCAGGGCGTTGCGCTCAATCTCGCCGAAGACACCGTCGGTTGCGTGATCATGGGCGACATCTCCAGCCTCAAGGAAGGCATGGAAGCCAAGACTACCGGTCGCCTCCTCTCGATCCCCGTCGGCAAAGGCCTCCTCGGCCGCGTCGTCGACGCCCTCGGCAACCCGCTCGACGGCAAGGGACCCATCGTCTCCAGCGAACGCTACCCGGTCGAGAAGATCGCCCCAGGCATCATCCCTCGTAAGTCCGTCGACCAGCCGATGCAGACTGGCATCATGGCCATCGATGCCATGATCCCGATCGGCCGCGGCCAGCGCGAACTGATCATCGGTGACCGCGCCACGGGCAAGACCACTATCGCGATCGACACGATCATCAACCAGGCCAACGCCAACCGCGTCGGTCTCGCCTCCGGCGACGCTAACTTCCGCCCGGTGTATTCGATCTACGTCGCCATCGGCACGAAGAACTCCTCCATCGCCCGCACGATCGGCACCTTCGAGAAGGCCGGCGCCATGGAATTCACCGTCGTCGTCGCCGCTTCGGCTGCCGACAACGCCGCCAATCAGGTCTTCGCTCCTTTCTCCGGCACCGCCATCGGCGAGTGGTTCATGGAAAACGGGCACGACGCGCTCATCGTTTACGATGACCTTTCCAAGCACGCTGCTGCCTACCGCCAGATCTCGCTCATCCTGAAGCGTCCGTCCGGCCGCGAAGCCTACCCAGGCGACGTGTTCTACCTCCACTCTCGCCTTCTCGAGCGCTCCGCGCGCCTCGCTGGCAAGGGTTCGCTCACCGCTCTGCCGATCATCGAGACGCAGGCCGGCGACGTGTCCGCGTATATCCCGACCAACGTGATCTCGATCACCGACGGCCAGGTGTTCCTCCAGACCGACCTCTTTAATCAGGGCATCCGTCCCGCTGTCTCCGTCGGTCTCTCCGTCTCGCGCGTCGGTTCCGCCGCGCAGATCAAGGCATTCAAGCAGGTCGCCGGCAAGGTGAAGGGCGAGCTCGCCAACTACCGCGAACTCGCGGCGTTCGCCCAGTTCGGCTCCGACCTCGATGCGCAGACCAAGGCCATCCTCGATAAGGGCGACCGCTTCGTCGAACTCTTCAAGCAGCCCCCGACCGCCCCGAAAGCCGCTGACATCCAGTGCGGTATCATCTGGGCGATGCAGAACGGCTTCTTCAACGATATGCCGGTGAAGGCCGTCCAGGCTGCCTCCGCTTCGCTTCAGGCCCATCTCGAAACCGCCAAGCCGGCCATTCTCGCGAAGATCCGCCTCGGCAACAAGATCGAGAAAGACGGCGAAGCCGAGCTGAAGTCCGCCTGCGAAACCTGGCGTCGTAGCTTCAAGGCCTAAGTTTTAGGTTCTCTCCCTCTTCCTCCACACCGCCACGCCACATGCCTAAGGGACTCCGCGAGATCCGTAACCGAATCAAATCGGTTAAGAGCACCGGCCAGATCACCCGAGCCATGCAGCTCGTGGCGTCGTCGAAGATGAAGCGCGCTCAGGACTCCGCCCGCGCGGGCCGTGCCTACGCCGAGCTCCTTGGTGAGATCCTCGACACTGCCCAGTCCAAGGGCGGCGATTTCACCCACCCGCTCCTCACCAAGCGTGAGGTCAAGGTCCGTGGCATCCTGCTCGTCACGCCCGATAAGGGCATGGCCGGCGCGCTCAACGGCAACCTGATCCGCCTCGCCGCCGAACAGAAGAACGCCGTCTTCGTGTGCATCGGCCGCAAGGGCGCCCAGGCCATCGCGCGCTCCGGACGCAAAATCCTCGCCGACTTCCCGGTCACCGACCGCGCGAACTTCGCGGAAGTCCGCCCCGCCGCCGAATACCTGATCAAGGCTTTCACCGAAGGCACCGTCGATACGGTCGAAGTGCTCTTCGCGCACTTCAAGAATACGATGGTGCAGACTCCGCGCGTCCTGCAGCTCCTGCCGGCCGATAGTCTCGTCGCCCAGGCCCGCGAGTTCCGCGCCAAGCTCGGCCTTCCTACGCCGAAGATCGAGGATGACGAACGCGACATGCTCTTCGAGCCTTCCGCCGCCGCGATCCTCAACCAGCTGCCCGCTCTCTTCTTTAAGCAGGCCGTTCACCAAGCCGTCCTGGAATCGAAGGCTTCCGAGTTCAGCTCGCGCATGGTCGCCATGAAGGCTGCCACCGACAACGCCAAGAAGATCAGTGCCGCCCTCTCCCTCGAATATAACAAGGCCCGTCAGGCCGCGATTACCCAGGAAATCCTGGAGCTCACCGCCGGCGCCGCCGCCCAGTAATTTCCAACCCCTCCCACTTCTACAAATATCATGAGCACTAAAGGAACAATCACCCAAGTCCTCGGCGCCGTCGTCGACGTCCAATTCCCCTCCGACAAGGTCCCTGAGATCTACAACGCGATCCAGATCGATTATAAGATCGAAAGTAAGGCCACCAAGCTGATCCTCGAGGTCCAGCAGCACCTCGGCAACGGACTCGTCCGCGCCGTGGCGATGACTTCCACCGAAGGCCTGGTGCGCGGCGGCGATGCCGTCGACACCGGCGCCCCGATCACCGTGCCCGTGGGCAACGGCGTCCTCGGCCGCATCTTTAACGTCACCGGCGACGCCGTCGACGAACGCGGCCCGGTCGAGCACACGAAGCGCTACCCGATCCACCGTCTGCCCCCGCCCCTCACCGAGCAGGCTACTTCCGCTGAACTTCTCGGCACCGGCATCAAGGTCATCGACCTGATTTGTCCCTTCGTCAAGGGCGGCAAGGTCGGCGCCTTCGGCGGCGCCGGCGTCGGCAAGACCGTCGTCATCATGGAGTTGATCAACAACATCGCGATGAAGCAGGGCGGTTTCTCCGTCTTCGCTGGCGTCGGTGAGCGCTCCCGTGAAGGCAATGACCTCTACCACGAAATGTCCGAAGCGGGCGTTATCGACCAGAAGGATCTCTCGAAGTCCAAGGTGGCCCTCGTGTACGGCCAGATGAATGAGCCGCCCGGTGCCCGTATGCGCGTCGCCCTCTCGGCCCTCGCGATGGCCGAATTCTTCCGCGACGAACAGAACCGCGACGTGCTCCTCTTCGTCGACAACGTCTTCCGCTTCTCCCAGGCCGGCTCCGAAGTGTCCGCTCTCCTCGGTCGCTCGCCCTCCGCGGTGGGTTACCAGCCGACCCTCGCCTCCGAAATGGGCAATCTCCAGGAACGTATCACCTCGACCAAGAAGGGCTCGATCACGTCCTTCCAGGCCGTGTACGTCCCGGCGGACGACTTGACCGACCCGGCCCCGGCTAACACCTTCGCTCACCTTGACTCGACCGTCGTGCTCGAGCGCCGCATCGCCGAACTGGGTATCTACCCGGCCGTCGACCCGCTCGCTTCCACCTCGACTGCGCTTGCGCCCGAAGTCGTCGGCGACCGTCACTTCCGTGTCGCTCGCGGCGTGCAGGGCCTGCTCCAGCGCTACAAGGACCTCCAGGACATCATCGCGATCCTGGGTCTCGATGAACTGTCCCCTGACGACAAGCTCGTCGTCTTCCGCGCCCGTAAGGTGCAGAAGTTCCTCTCCCAGCCGTTCCACGTCGCCGAAATCTTCACGGGCTCGCCCGGCAAGTACGTCGCCCTCGACGACACGCTGCGCGGTTTCGAGATGATCCTCGCTGGCGAGCTCGACCACGTGAACGAGAACGACTTCTACATGAAGGGCGGCATCGACGAGGTTCTCGCCGCTGCGGGCCAGGCCAAGAAATAAGCCCCCATGCCCCTTACGGTCGAAATCGTCACCCCTGATCGCCGCGCCTATGAAGGCACGGCGGACAAGGTGACCCTGCCCACCGCCATGGGCAGCATCGGCATCCTGCCCGGCCACCAGCCTATCACCGCGATCATCGCTGCCGGCGAAGTCATCCTGACGATCGACGGCAAGGTCAGCCGCCTCGCTATCGACCAGGGTTTCGTCCGCGTCGTCTCCGACAAGGTCTCGGTCGTGACCGAAGCCGCGATCGACGAATCGAAGATCGACCTCAAGGCCGTCGAGAACGCCGAAGCGCGGGCTCGCGAAGCCGTCGAGGCCGCCCGCGGTCAGAAGGATATCGACCCAGTTGAGATCGCGAAGATGGAGCAGATTCTCCGCTTCGCCTTGGTGCAGCGCCTCGTCAAGGGCCGCACTTCGCAGGGAATGACGGAGTAAGTTGCCGCTTCTCGGCCTCTTCGCTCCGTTTTTCGTTTAAAGTCATTTAAGCGGAACTTGCCCCTCCTTCACGGGAAGAGCAGAGTTCCCTTGTGATTAAATCTGCGATCACAGTTTCGCTCGTCGCCCAAGCCAAGGGCGGACCCTTCGTCTATTGGGACGGACTCGCGTCCGCCGCGGCCTCCGCCGCGAAACTGGGATTCGACGCAATCGAGGTCTTCGCCCCGTCGGCCGCCTCCATCGACCGCCCAGCGTTGCATGCGCTGCTCAAGCAGCACGGCCTCGCCGCCGCGGCCTTCGGCACCGGGGGCGGCTGGCTCGTCCACAAGTGGCACCTGACCCACGCAGACCCCACCATCCGCCAGCAGGCCCGCGAATTCATCCGCGCGATCATTGACGTTGCCGGCGAGTTTAAGGCCCCGGCCATCATCGGCTCGATGCAGGGTAAGGCCGAGGGCGACGTCTCCCGCGAACAAGCCCTGGTCTGGCTTGCCGAAGCACTCACCGATCTCGGTGCCCACGCCGCTCAATACGGCGTGCCGCTCCTCTACGAGCCGCTCAATCGCTACGAGACGAATCTCCTCAACCGCCAGCTCGACGCCGCCCAATTCCTCGAAGCCCGCAAGGTCGCAAACGTGAAGCTGCTCTGTGACCTATTCCATATGAACATCGAGGAGGTCTCAAACGCCGCCACGCTCCGCGCCTGCGGCCGCCACGTAGGGCACGTCCACTTCGCCGACAGTAACCGCCAGGCGATCGGCTTCGGCCACACGGACGCTGCCTCGGTCATCGCCGCGCTGAAGGATATAGGCTTCGCCGGCTATCTCTCCGGCGAGATCCTCCCATTGCCTGATTCCGAGGCTGCCGCCGCGCAGACGATCAAGGCCATCCGCACCCACTTACCCCGCTAAGACCATGCTCAAGCACCAACTCATCCATCCGAGAATCTCCGAAATCCTTGCCCGCGCCGGCCATCACTCGGTCATCCTGATCGCCGACGGCAACTATCCGGTCTGGAGCAAGAAGGGCCCGAATGCCGAACTGGTCTCGCTCAACCTCTCTCCAGGCATTCCGACCGTCGCCCAGGTATTGCGCGCGGTGCTTAGCGCGGTGCCGGTCGACGCCGTCAATACGATGGGCATACCGCCAGACGATTCCTACGCGCAGAAGGGCGAGCCACCCGTTTGGGCCGAGTTCCGCCAGGAAGTGAAGGCCGCCGGCCTGAAGCTCGAACTGCAGCCGATCCTGAAGTGGGATTTCTACAAGGCCGTCGAATCCGCCGACCACATCCTGACCATCCAGACCGGCGACCAAGCCCTCTGGGGTAACGTTCTCCTCACCGTCGGCTGCCGGACGGCCTAAACTTTCGCACCATGAAGACCCGCCCCCTCGGTCAGACCGGGATCGAACTCCCCATCCTCAGCTTCGGCGCCTCATCGCTCGGGCAGGAATTCCGCAGCGTCGCCCTCGACGACGCCCTGAAATCCGTCCAAGTCGCCCTCGACTGCGGCATCAACTTCATCGACACCTCGCCCTTCTACGGACGCGGTATTTCCGAAGTGCTCCTGGGAGTCGCCCTCCGCGGCGTCCCGCGCGATAGCTATAAGCTGTGCTCGAAGCTCGGCCGCTATGACCTGACCCACTTCGACTTTAGCGCCAAGCGCGTCGCGGAGAGCATCGACGTCTCCCTGCACCGCCTCGGCACCGACCACCTCGACATCATCTTGTGCCACGATATCGAGTTCGTCCCGATGCAGCAGATTGTCGACGAGACCATCCCGGCCCTCCGCCAAGCGAAGCTGGCCGGCAAGGTGAAGGCTATTGGCTTCAGCGGCTACCCGCAGAAAATCTTCAAGTTCATCTGCGAACAGGCCGAGGTCGACTGCGTGCTGAGTTACAACCAGCACACCCTCCAGAACACCCGCTTCTCCGATGAGTCTGTACCTTACCTGAAGGCCAAGGGCATCGGTGTCATGAACGCCGGTCCGTTCAGCGCCCGCCTGCTCACGAATGCCCCGCTCCCGGCCTGGCTCAAGGAGCCGGAGAACGTGAAGGCCGCCGCTCGCGCCGCCGCCGCCCATTGCGCCGCCAAGGGCAGCGACATCGCCAAGCTCGCGTTGCAATTCTCGCTCCAGCATCCCGACATCACCACGACGGTCTCGGGCAGTGCTAACCCGGTCAACATTCGCAATTGGGCTAAGTGGGCCGCGGAACCGATCGACCAGCAGCTCCTCGCCGAAGTCCACGCGATCTTCGCGCCAGTCAAGAACCTCGGTCACCTCGAAGGGCTGAAGGAGAATAACTGAGCCGATGAAAGCCATCCGTCTCGACCAGCCGCAGCAGTTCACACGCATCGACATCCCTGAGCCGCCCGCGCCCGCCGCCGGCGAAGCGGTCGTTCGCGTGCATCGCATTGGCATCTGCGGCACGGACTACGGAGGCTATCTCGGTAAGATGCCGTTCTACTCCTACCCGCGTATCCCCGGCCACGAGCTCGGGGTCGAGGTAATCACCGTCGGCCCGGGCGTGACGAACGTGAAGCTAGGTGACCGCTGCTCGGTCGAGCCCTACATCAATTGCCAGACGTGCTATAGCTGCCGACGCGGATTCACTAATTGCTGCGAGAACCATCAGACGCTCGGGGTGATGTGCGACGGCGGTATGGCAGAGAAATTCCTCCTCCCGGCCCGCAAGCTCCACATCTCCACGAAACTCTCCTACGACCAGCTCGCGCTCGTCGAGACGCTCGCCATCGGCTGCCACGCCGTCGACCGTGCCGCGCCCAAGGCCGGTGAGACGGTCCTGGTCATCGGCGCCGGCCCGATCGGGCTCTCGGCCGTGGAGTTCGTCAAGGTCTCCGGCGCGAAGTGCGTCGTGATGGATATGAACGCCGACCGCCTGAAGTTTTGCACGGAGGTCATGAAGGTGGACGGCGTCATCCAGGCCAAGGGCGACGGCTCCGAAGTCGCCGCGCTCGCGGCCCTCACAAACGGCCAGCTGGCCGACGTGGTCATCGATGCCACGGGCAGTAATAAGTCGATGGTGGCCTGCTTCGCTTACGCCGCCTTCGCCGCCCGTGTGGTCTACGTGGGTATCACGCAGCAGGACCTCACCTTCCCGCACGCGCCGCACCTACATCGTCGCGAGCTGACCATCATGGCCAGCCGCAACGCTCTCTCGAAGGACTTCGCCCGCATCATCAAGCTGATCGAGGATGGTGTGATCGATACGAAGCCCTGGATTACGCACCACGCGAAGTTCGACGACCTGATTGCGACCTTCCCGACCTGGCTCAAGCCAGAGTCTGGCGTGATCAAGGCGATCGTCGACGTGGTCTGACGCCATGCGCCTCGACGCCCACCAGCACTTCTGGTCGTACGACGCGGCGCAATACCCGTGGATTCCGCCGGGCTCCCCGCTGCACCGCAGCTGGCTACCCGACGACCTTGCCGCGCTCCAGAAGCCGCTCGGCTTCGACGGCTCGATTGCCGTGCAGGCCCGACAAGTCGTCGGTGAATCCGACTGGCTCCTTGGGCTCGCGGACACGCACGCGAACGTGAAGGGTGTCGTCGGCTGGGTCGACCTGCGCTCCGACCGCGTCGAAGCCGATCTCGCGCGCCTCGCCGCGCACCCGAAGTTTGTCGGCGTCCGCCACGTCGTCCAAGAAGAGCCCGACGACGACTTCATGCTCGGGAAAGATTTTCAGCGTGGCATCTCGAAGCTCCAGGCGCACGGCCTGACCTATGATATCCTGATCTTCCCTAAGCAGCTCGAAGCCGCGATCCGACTCGCTGAGAATTTTCCTCACCAGCCCTTCGTCCTCGATCACATCGCCAAGCCGTCCATCAAAGACGGCACAATCGAGCCGTGGAAGTCACAGCTCCGCCGCTTGGCCAAGCTCCCTAACGTCCATTGCAAAGTCTCCGGCATGCTCACCGAAGCCGACCACAAGTCTTGGCAGGCCGAGCACTTCCGTCCCTATCTCGACGCGGTCTTCGAGGCCTTCGGCCCCCCGCGCCTGATGGTTGGCTCGGATTGGCCGGTGTGTCTCTTTGCCGGCAGCTACGAGCAAACCTTCCGCCTCGTCGATGATTACGCCCGCGGCTTGACCGAAGCCGAGCGCGCGGGACTCTTTGGCGGCAACTGCGCCCGGTTCTACTTCGCCGGCAAGCGCTAGCGGATGGCCGTGTTGGCGTCCCTGGTGACCTTGAAGATCCAGCCCGTAGCTTGCATGTCGATATTCAGCCCGCGCTTATCCTTGGTGATTTCGGCTGGCACCGGCTCCGTACTGCAGCGGAACAGCTTCAGCTTCCCTTCGCCTTCGTATTGTCCTTCGACCTTGGTGCTGGATTTCGCGACTTCGATGGCGAGGTAGCAGTCGAAGACGCCGCCGGGGGTCTCGCCGATGAGCACTTCGACCGGGACCTTGGTGCCCTTGGTCACTTGGATCCACGGCCCCGCCTTGAGTCGATGCAGGCCGCCGGGACTCCGGTCGACCTTATATTGCTCAGCGACCTTGACACCGAAGTCCTTGTAGTTGCCGTCCTTACCAGAGAAGTAGGTCTCGTAGCCATCATCGAGCGCAATTTTACGATTCCAGCGCACGATCAGGAAGTCGTCGCCCGAACCCACGAAGCGGAAGGGCAGGGAGCTGGGCACTTCGACGTAACAGCGGTAGTGCACGACCCAGCGCGAAGGCTTCATGAGCTTCTCGACCTCGAAGGCCTTGGGGGCGTCGTTGGCTGATCGGCCAGTGATGAATAGCTGGCCGGAGATGAGGGTGTCGGGCGCCTTGAAGAACTTGCTCAGCTTGCCTGGACTCCAGCCGGCTTCGAGGAAGTCGCGTACGGCCGCGCGGTAGGGTGCGATACCGGTCCGGCCGTCCACCATCGCCGTGGGTTGGCGGCCGCTGGTCTGCTTCAGGTCGTAGAGTGTACCAATGAGCCCGCCAGTCGTCGTGGCGGCACCCTTCATGCCGAAGAGGGAGACGAAATTTTTTCCACCACCAACCCCCGTACCCTTACCGGCACCAATGCCGCCGCCGCTACCGCCCCCGAAGCCTTTCGAGCTGCCGCCACCGATGGCTCCGGCGCTAAGTAGGGGATTGGTCAGGCTCGGCAGGCTGCTGATTGCCATCGAGGAATCGGCGTTCTTGCTGGTGATCCGGGTGGTCGTCTTAGCGAGCGACTTGACGTTCTTGGGCTGGAGCTTGGTCTTAAACTCCTTGGCCCTGGCCCCGCCGCTGCCGCCACCCGCGCCGGTGGCGAAGGCGTTCGGGTCTTTCTTTCCCGAGAGATCCGTCACAGTCGAGACGACCCAGATGACGGCGATAATCACGAGGAATAAGTGGATGATGATCGAAAGCGCCAAGCCTTCCCCTCCTAGCCGTTGCCAGAGAGGACGGTTAGGCCGATGCAGCGGCGTCGAGGGGGATGCCTCCGCGGATTCGTCCTGGGGTGCGGACATAAGAATATTACACAATGAAGCCCGTGGGCATACAATCGCCAAAGCGGCCTGCCCGGGCTGTCGGCGCTTTAAATACCATAATATCCCCCTAGTCTTGCCCCTTGGTCCTCCTCGCCCATCTTGGCGGTATGGATTCACGCCTTCATGACCTCGAAGAACGGCTGACCTTCCTCCAGCGCCACATGGAGCAGCAGGACCGGGTCATCCTCGAGCTTTCGCGGGAGGTCTCGAAGCTGTCCGATCGGCTGGCTCGCACCGAAGCCAAGCTAACCCAATCCGCCGACGCCGGAGACCAGGCCCCGCCCGCCGACGAGCGCCCGCCGCACTGGTAAGCCTCCGATATGTGCGGCCGCGTCACCCAGTTTTCGCGCTGGGAAGAAATCGTAAAGAACCTCGCTGCGCCGACGGCCGAGGTCCCGCCGCGTTATAATATTTCTCCCGGTACGCCGCTGGTCTCCGTCCGTCGTGAACAGGGCGTTCTCCGCACCGAAGCGCTCCCTTGGGGTTTCGTGCCGGCTTGGGCTCCGGCCGATGAACAGGAAGGCCACGCCAACGCCCGCGCGGAAGGTATTTTCGACCGTCCGACGTTCCGTGACTCGGCCCGCTATCGCCGCTGCGTCATCCCAATCGACGGCTATTACGAATGGAAGACGGAAGGGAAAATGAAGTCGCCGTATTACTTTCGCGCCGCCGACGGCGGCCCGCTTGCGGTCGGCGGGCTCTGGTCGCTTCACCTCGCCGCCGATGGCACGCATCGCCGCACACTCTGTCTGGTGACGGTTGCGCCGAATCGCGAAGCGGGCGAAGTCCACTCCCGTATGCCCGTCGTGCTCACCGGCGCCGATCGCCTGGCCTGGCTCTCCGAAAAGGCTTTCGCTGCCGACGATTTCGCCCGCCTGGCCGTCACTGCTCCAGACCGGGCACTGTCTTTGTATCGCGTGTCGCCCGACGTCAATCGGGTCGCGATCGACGCGGAGCGACTGGTGCAGCCGCTGGTCGGTTCGATGGACCAGCCGGACTTCTTTGGGGATTTGCTTGGCTAACGGGCCTGTTTTCGACAGACCTTTGGCATGGCTGAGCCGACGCATCACCCGAAGATCGTGGAGAAGCCGTGGGGCCGCGAAATCTGGTATGCCGATCAAGCCGCTTACGCCGGCAAGGTGCTCGAAGTGAAGCAGGGTTGCCGCCTCAGCTTGCAATATCACGAACGCAAGACGGAGACGCTTTACCTGCTCTCCGGCAAGGTGCTCCTGACCTTCCGACCCATCGCGACCGGCGAGACTCCGGCCGCCTCCCTCGTCACGGCGGCCGATCAGCGTACCTGGCTCCCCGGCCAGGCCTTACATGTGCCCGTGCGCACCATCCACCGCTTCGAGGCCCTCGAAGACAGTGTCCTACTCGAAGTCTCCACGCCCGACTTGACCGACGTCGTCCGCCTGCAGGATGACTTCTCGCGTCCGCCGCGCGACTGACCCTTTCTATTCCTATGCGTAAAGTTTTGGCCTTTGACCTCGGTGGCACGAAATTCGCCTTCGGCGTCGTTAACCAAGATGGTACCGTCCTCGGCTCCGGACGCGTCGAGACGTTCGCTGAAAAGGGACCGCAGCAGGCCTGCGAACGCGTCGCCGAAGCCGCCCATGCGCTCCTCGCCGAACTGAAGCTCAAGCCGGTCGATTTCGTCGCTATCGGCGTCGCTTCACCTGGCCCGCTCGACATCGCCCGCGGCTGCGTCGATGGCTCGCCCAATCTCCCTGGCTGGACCGGCTTCTCGATCACGGACTTCCTGAGTAACTCCTTCGGCGGTTTGCCAGCGCGCATTGACAACGACTGTAACGCCGCCGCGCTTGGCGAATACCGCTTCGGCGCCGGTAAGGGGAAGAAGAACGTCGTCTATATCACGGTCTCGACCGGTATCGGCGGTGGGGCCGTCATCGACGGTCGCCTGATGCGCGGCTCCAATGGCAACGCGGCCGAACTCGGGCATATCCCCCTCACGATGGACGGCCCTCGCTGCGGCTGCGGTAATCTTGGCTGCTGGGAAGTCTACGCCTCCGGTACCGCCATCGCGCGCCGTACGCGCGAAGCCCTCACGGCCGGCCGTGCTTCAAGCATCGTCATGTTCGCCGGCAGCATCGACCAAGTCACCACCCATCACCTCTTCCAAGCGATGGCTGAGGGGGATGCGCTCGCCAACGAGATCTGGGCGGAGTCCATCAACTATCTCGGTCGTGGCCTGGGCGCGGTGATCAACACTTTCAATCCGGACGTGATCGTCGTCGGTGGCGGCGTGACCGCGGCCGGCGACGCTCTCTTCATCCCGATGCGCAAGAGCGCTAGTAACTACGCCTTCCCGCGCCTCTCGGCAGTCTGCACGATTGTCCCGGCCGGACTCGGCGGCAACGTCGGCGTTGTCGGCGCCGCGGCCTGCGCCTTCGAGCACGTCAGCTGAATAGCGCCGGTGATGCGCATCTCCGTCGTCATCCCGGCGTTCAACGAGGAGAAACTCCTGCCTGCTACCCTTGCGGCCATCCGCGGAGCGGCCACCGCTTTCGAGCAGCGTGGCTGGACCTGGGAATGCGTGGTCTGTGATAATAACTCGACCGACGGTACGGCGGCCTGCGCCCGGGCGACTGGAGCGATTGTCGTCTTCGAGCCGGTGAATCAGATCGGCCGAGCCCGCGACGCCGGCGCTCGCGTAGCGACGGGCGATTGGCTGGTGTTCATCGACGCAGACTCAACCCCTTCGCTCGCCCTCTTCGCGGCCATCACCGACCAGATTGCCACGGGCCGCGCGCTCGGCGGCGGGAGTACGGTCGAACTCGAGCTTGGCACGCCGCGCTACGCCCGTTTCGTCTGCGGAATCTGGAACCTCTGCAGCCGCCTCGTCGGCTGGGCCGCCGGCTCCTGCGTCTGGGTCGAAGCCGCGGCCTTTCGCGAAGTAGGCGGCTTTGGTACCGAATACTACGCGGGCGAGGAAGTCTTCCTCAGCCGCCGCCTCAAGTCCTTGGCTCGCCGGACCAGTCGACGTTTCGTAATCCTGTCGGCAAGCCCGCTGCACACGTCTTCGCGCAAACTGAAGCTCTACACGCTCACCGAAGCGGGCCGCTTCTTCTTCCGCATGCTCTTCACCGCCGGCCGAGCGGCGAAGCGCCCGGAGAACTGCGATCTCTGGTATGACGGTCGGCGCTGAGCGGACTCAGAGCCGCTGACGCTTCCACTTCGGAATCGGGAACACCGTGACCTTATCTGAACGCAACTCGACGTCATCACGGTGACGCAAGGCCCTGGACTCGGCGTCGGTGACAATCTCGTAATGCCGTGCGTCCGTGATGAGGTCAGCGATCTCCCAGCAGTCCTTGGGGTTGTTCACCCACTTCTCCGGGGGCAGGCGACTGAGGTC
>CAMBGQ010000029.1 GCA_945866215.1 Opitutus sp. GAS368
AGCAGGTCAAGAGCATCGAAGTCTCCAAAGTCTCGCCCATGCCGCCCATGTTGCTGAGCATGCTGACCAAGGAAGAAATCCTCGACCTTCTCGCCTTCACACTCAGCGGAGGGGATAAGAACGCTCCGGCTTTCCAGAAGAAGTAAGCGCGGCCGGAGGCCGCGAGGGGGCACGTGGGCAAGTTGACACGGGGACATGGGGACACATTAGAGGCCCGGAGGCTCAGAGGCTTGGTTGATCAGAACGATGCAGACCAGTTGACCGGTTGATCAGTGGGCCAGTTGGCCAGACCACCACTAGCTGGCCAGTTGACAAGTTGACACGTGGACAAGGGATCCAGAACTAAAGGGGAGACCGGAGACCGGGGAGGCAGAACTCAAAGGGGGCAGCATAGGGGAACCGGATAGTTAGCTTGGGGGTATGTAACCAAAGCATTAATTCCGGTTTCCGGTTTCCCTTTAAGTGGGTAAATCGTTTCTGGGGGCGGGTGGCGGGCTTAGCTAATCCCGCATCATCTATCCTTTATCCCTGCCAGTTATCATCCATCTTGAGTGCACCCCCATGCGCCTCGCCCTCGCCCTTCTCTCCCTGTTCGTCGCGCTGACCGCGGGCGCCCAGGAAAAAACCGCCAAGAAGAAAATTGGCGGCCATCCACCCGTCATCGAAGGCACGAAGTCCGAGACCTATCGCAAGGTCGGCGACACCGACCTGAAGGTCTGGATTTTCGAACCCGCGCAAAAGTCCGCCAAGCCCCTTCCCGCGATCGTGTTCTTCTTTGGCGGCGGCTGGACCGGCGGTTCGCCCACCCAGTTCGAACCGCACAGCCGACACCTCGCCTCCCGCGGCATGATTGCCATCGTCGCCGACTATCGCGTTAAGACCCGCCAGGACGCCAAGCCCGCGGATTGCGTATCCGACGCCAAGGCCTGCGTGCGCTGGGTGCGCGCCAACGCCGCTCGCCTCGGCATCGATCCGGAGCGCATCGCCGTCGGCGGCGGTTCGGCTGGTGGTCACCTCGCGGCGTCGACGGCGACCCTACCTGGACTCGACACCGCAAAGGATGACAAGTCCGTGTCCTGTCTGCCCAACGCACTTGTACTCTTCAACCCAGCCACTGTATTGGCGCCTTTCCCAGGCCTCGACCTTAAGGGTTTCGGTGCCGGACTGAGCAAAGAGAAGTTCGGTTGCGAACCCACCGAAATTTCGCCGCTCCATCACGTCAAGAAAGGCACCCCGCCTACGATCATCTTCCACGGCAAGTCCGATACCACTGTGCCGTACTCGACCGTGGAGAAATTCGCTGAAGTCATGAAGGCTGCCGGCAACCGCTGCGAGCTCGTCGGCTATGAAGGCCAGCCGCACGGCTTCTTCAATAAGTCGAAGTATGCCGAGACCCTCGCGGCCGCCGACGACTTCCTCGTCTCCTTAGGCTACCTTCCCGCCAAGAAATAAACTCGTGCGCCTTTTCCTCGCCTGCCTGCTCCTTGTCGTTTATCGGCTGACCGCGGCGACGCAGCCCAACGTGATTGTCATGCTGGCCGACGATGCCGGCTGGGGCGATTATTCCTTCAACGGAAACCGGCAGCTCGCGACCCCGAATCTCGACGCGCTCGCCAAGGGCGGCGCGCATTTCGACCGCTTCTTCGTCCAACCGGTCTGCTCCCCCACCCGTTCCGAGTTCCTGACCGGGCGCTACCACCGCCGCCTCGGCGTCACCGGCGTCTCCACCGGACATGAGCGCATGAACCTCGACGAGAAGACCTTCGCCGACTCCTTCAAGGCCGCGGGCTACGTCACCGGCATTTTTGGTAAATGGCATAACGGAAGCCAGTGGCCTTACCACCCGCTCGCCCGCGGTTTCGATACCTTCTGGGGCTACACGTCTGGACACTGGGGCGAATACTTCGACGCGCCGCTCGAGCACAATGGCGTCATGAAGCCCTCCAAGGGCTACATCGTCAACGTCCTGACCGAGAAGGCCCTGCAGTTCATCGATCGTAATAAGTCCAAGCCCTTCCTGTGTTATGTGCCGTTCACCACGCCGCATTCGCCTTGGTCCGTGCCGCCCGAGGACTGGAATCGCTTCAAGGAAAAGCCCATCACCCAGACCGCCACAAACGCCCAAGCCGAGAAACTCGACGAGACCCGCTGCGCCCTCGCCATGGTCGAAAACCAGGACCGCAACGTCGGCCGCATCCTCGCCAAACTCAAGGAACTGAACCTCGAGAATGACACCATCGTCGTCTACTTCTCGGACAACGGCCCGAACGGGCACCGCTGGACGGGCGGCATGAAAGGTACTAAGGCCAGCACCGATGAAGGCGGCGTCCGCTCTCCGCTCTTTATCCGCTGGCCCGGCAAGATTCCAGCCGGCTCGCAGGTAAAGCCCATCGCCGGCGCCATCGACCTCAGCCCCACGCTCCATGCGCTCGCCGGCGTGAAGCGGATCGGTGATAAGCCTCTCGACGGCCGAGACCTAGCGGGTCTCCTGCGCACGGGCAATGACGCCGATTGGGCGCCACGTTACATTTTCAACTCTTGGGCCAACAATGTCAGCGTCCGAACCCAGACGCACCGTCTCGATAACGGCGGCAACCTGTTCGACATGATTGCTGACCCCGGCCAAACCACCCCGATCCAAGCTAAGCAGCCTGACCTCGCCAAGGAACTGACCGCCGCGGTCGCCGATTGGCGCAAGGAACTCGGCATCGCGACCCCCGTCGGCGGTAAAGGCAAGGGCAAGGGCGGCAGCGGCCCCGGTAATGCCGTCGACCCCCGCCCCTTGGCTATCGGCTATCGCGAATTCCCGATTACCATGCTCCCCGCTCGCGATGGCGAGCCGCGCGGCGAGATGCGTCGCAGCAGCAAGGCGCCCAACTCCTCCTACTTCGTGAACTGGACCAAGCCGACCGACTCCGCCGTCTGGAACATCGATGTCGTCACCGCTGGAACGTATATCGTGACGCTCGACTATGCGTGCGCCGCGGCCGACGTCGGCTCCAATCTGGAACTCTCCTTCGAAGGCACTTTGCTCAAGGGCAAGGTCAGCGAAGCTTTTGATAGTCCGCTAAAGATTGAGCAGGACACCATTACCCGTCCCGACGGCGAATCGGTCATGCGTGACTTCCGGACCATGACCCTCGGCGAAGTGCGCCTCGAGCCCGGCAAAGGTGAACTCCGCCTCCGCGCCACTGACATCCCCGGCAAAAGCGTGATGGAACTCCGCCGCGTGACGATGACGCTTAAGTGAACATGCGCGCCTCGACTTTGCTTCTCCTGCTCGCGTCCTTCCTTTCGGCAGCGGACGCACCGCAAGCGGGCAACGTGCAGGTTGAGCAGGTCATGAAATCCTTCAAGGGGCGGGGCGTGATGGCGGATGACACTCCAGCGTCGAAGTCGGCGGAGGCGTTGACGAAGTTCACCACGCGTCCCGATCTCGTCATCGATCTCATGGCCGCCGAGCCCTTAGTCGCGCAGCCCATCTACGGGTGCTGGGATTCCCAGGGTCGCTTCTGGGTGACCCAATATCTTCAATATCCCTTTCCCGCAGGACTCAAGGTTGTCAGTTATGACGAGCATATCCGCGCCAGGTTCGACAAAGTCCCTCTGCCGCCACCCCGCGGCGAGAAAGGTGCCGACGTCATCACCGTCTTCGAAGACACCCAGGGCACCGGAATTTTCGATAAGCATACCGACGTCTTGAAGGGACTCAATATCACCACCGCCGCCTTGCCCGGCATGGGACGTGTCTGGGTGCTGAACCCACCCTATCTCCTCAGCTACGCCACCGAGAATGGTCTACCTGTAGGTGACCCTGAAGTTGAACTCAGCGGCTTTGGACTCGAGGATACGCACAGCACCGCGACCAGCCTCAAGTGGGGCATGGACGGCTGGCTGTACGGCGCAAACGGCAGCACCACCACGGGCAACGTCAGTAGCCAGAACAGCAAGAATATCCGCTGGGAAGGCCAGTGCATCTGGCGCTTCCACCCGCTCCGCAAAGTCTTCGAGATCTACGCCGAAGGCGGCGGCAACACCTACAGCCTCGAAATTGACAGCAAAGGACGCGTCTTCTCCGGCACGAACTACGGCGCGACGCGCGGTATGCACTACGAGCAAGGCAGCTACGGCATCAAGGGCTGGGGTAAGCATGGCCCGCTGACCAATCCTTACGCCTTCGGTTGGTTCGAACACATGAAGAGCGAAGGCGAGACCCGGCGCTTCCCCCAGGCTTTCGCCATCTACGAAGGCGGACTGCTTGGTAAGGACTACGACGGGCAGATCATCGCCCCCAACTCTCTCGCCAACAAAGTCTACGTCAGTAAGCGCCTTCCCGAAGGCTCCACCTTCCGTACGCAGGACGAAGCCGACCTGGTCGCCAGTTCGGATCGCTGGTTTCGTCCCGTCTGGACTGGGATCGGTCCGGACGGCGCCATCTATCTCGCGGATTGGTACGACACCCGGCTCAGTCACGTGAAACCGGTGGACGACTGGGACAAGGAACGCGGACGGCTCTATCGTGTACGCCCGACTGGCGAAGCCCCGAAGCTCAAGCCTTTCGACCTGCACAGCTGCCCGCCGGCGGAACTGCTCGGCTACCTCGGACACCGCAACGTCTGGTTCCGGAAACAAGCCGTCCTCGAGATAGGCTGGCGCAACCTGCAGGAACTCGCGCCGGAACTCCGCCAGAAACTTACTGGGGCGAACGCCCTCGAGGCGCTCTGGGCACTGGACGCGCTCGGACAGGCCAAAGACGTTCCCATCGAACACGCCGACCCCTATGTGCGGCGCTGGGCGGTGAAAATCATGGGCGAACGTAATGACAAGCCAGATGCCGCCCTCCTCAAACTGGCCAAGACCGAAACCCAGATTGAAGTCTGTGCTCAGATACTGGCGTCGGCGAAAAAGATACCCGAATCGCTTCCCTTACTTTGGGCCGGAGTCAATCAGGTCGATGACGCTAGCGGACATATTCCCCTGCTTGCTTGGTGGACTCTCGAAGCCAAGGCCGAGAAAGACTCCGCGGGCGTACTCGCCTTCCTGCGTGAAGATCAGGCCTTCCGAAGCTCCAAGCTATTCCGAGAACACCTCGCCGAGAAACTCGCTAAGCGTTATGCCTTAGCCGGCGGGGCGGAGAATCTGCAAACTTGCGCCGACCTCTTGACGATCAGCGAGGACGCCGCACTCACCGATAAATTCCTGGCCGGCATCGCCGCGGCCTTTGAAGGCGAGCCGGTTCCTCCACTGCCAGCGAAACTCGGGACAACTCTGCAAACTTACCTTGCCCGACAGTCAGGTGGAGACATCGCCGCCGAACTCGCCAAGCCCGATGGCCTGAAGAAGGCCCTTAAAGAACTTGCGAACTCCAAGGTCGCGACGCCCCGTCGGCTCGCCATCGCCAAAGCCCTCGCCCAGACCAAGAAGCCTGAGGCTGCCGACGCCATCGCCCTACTCCTTCGCACCGGTGGTGCCACCGCCTTCAAGCGAGGCCTCCTGCCCATCGCCGCCCAATTGGACAGCCCCCAGATCCCCCTAGCCATCCTGGAGAAATATGAAGGCGGCATCGCCGGGGACAAAGCCTTACGCGAAGACGCCCTCCGCATGCTGGCCACCCGAAGGGAATGGGCACTCGAGCTGATCCGATTCGCCGACGAATGGAAGGTACCCGAAAAGCATTTCACGGCGGAGATTGTCCGTCAGCTCAGCCTCCACCACGACGCGACCGTCGACGCTTCCATCGAACGCCACTGGAAAGCCCTGCTGCTCACCGGACCGACGCCTCAAAAGGACCTCGAGATGGCCCGCATCAATGCCCTGCTCAGGACTGGGCTCGGCGACCCTGCCAAAGGACAAGCAACATACGTCGCACGTTGCGCCGCGTGCCATAAGCTCTTCGATCAAGGCGGGGCGATCGGGCCCGAGCTCACGGGCTATGACCGACAGAGCCTCGAGTTCTGGCTGCTCAACACCACCTACCCCAGCCTCGAAATCCGCGAAGGCTTCGGCGCTTATGTCGCCAAACTTAATGACGGACGCCTCCTTACCGGACTTTTGGACGCGCAAGGCGGGGGTAGCATCAGTCTGAAAGACCTCGCCGGTAATCGCACCAACGTGAAAGAGGCTGATATCATGAAACTCGAAGCCAGCCCCATTTCGATCATGCCAGAAGGACTTCTGACTGGTCTCTCCGACGCCGAGCTCAAGGATTTCTTTGCTTATCTCATGAAGTGAGCGAAGGCGGAGCCTTCGCGGGGAGAGACAGCGCTCAACTGGCTTGGCTTATCCATTCTGTCCTCGATTCAGCCCTCTACGCAGTCATCGACTCAGTCATCCATTCAGAGAGCCATCCTTGACGGGGGCAGGCGGCGAGACCAAGTTCGGCGCATGAAGACGATGATGCTATTCCTGCTCGGTGTACGCCTGCTGTTCTTGTCGGCTGCCGGTGCGATGTGCGTCTACGGTCTGCTCCATGCGGCTGACCCGAAGGTTCTGTGGTATTGGACCGTCGGGCACGCCGTCGTCCTGGCAGGTTGCGTCTTCCTGATTGGCAAGGTCTGGGCTTCGCTCAAGGCGACCTGGAAAGAGTAAGCCGAAGGGGATATGAGGGGAATCGGAGCCAGACTGACAGAAGTCGGGCTGGATAATTGTAAATAGGGCATGTAAATATATCGCCCCCTCATGAAGCACCGCGCCTTCCTCCTCGCCCTAGCCACCCTCTCCGCCGGCGTCTTCGCCGCCGACGCGGTGGTCACCGACAGCTCCAGACTTAAGACCAAGGAAGCCAAGGCCAACGCCGCCAATTGGCCCGATAATAGCAAAGGCTCGCCGACGCCGCATGCTCCCGCCGAGAACCCGCCAGCCGCCACTACCCAGCGCAGCCAGCAAGTCGCCCCGCCCGCTTCGGGCGAACGCGTGGTCTTCATCGGTAATGGTTTCGCCGAACGCGACACCTACTACGGCCGCCTCGAGACCGAGCTGCAGCTCCGCTTCCCCGACCAGAAGCTGATCGTACGCAATATGGGTCGCTCCGGCGACACCCCGGCCTTCCGCCCGCACCCCGCCCGCGCCAGCCAGTGGGCCTTCCCGGGCGCAGACAAGTTCCACCCCGAATACGCGCAGCATAACGGTAAGGGCTTCTTCTCCACGCCCGACCAGTGGCTCTTCCACCTGAAGGCCGACACGGTCGTCGCGTTCTTCGGTTACAACGAATCCTTCGATGGCCCGGGCCGCGCCGCCAACTACGAAGCCGAAGTAGACGCCTTCGTCGCGCATTCGCTCACCCGGGCTTACAATGGCAAGACCGCGCCGCGCCTCGTGCTCGTCTCGCCGATCGCCTTTGAAAACCTCACCGCCACCCGCGATCTGCCCAATGGCCAGAAGGAGAACGCCAACCTTGAGCTCTATGTCGCCGCGATGGAGCGCGCCGCCAAGAAGCACGGCATCACCTTCGTCGACCTCTTCCACCCTACTCTCGCCGCCTACGGTAAGAGCAAGACGCCTTACACCATCAACGGCTTCGCCCCGACCGACTTCGGCTACCGCGAGGTCGCCAAGCTGCTCGCCGACGGACTCTTCGGCGCCACCCCCCGCGTCTCCAAGGCTGACGAAGCCCTCGTAAACGGTGCAGTGAAGATGAAAGATTACATGTGGAACACGGACTACTCGATCCTCAACGGCGTCCACACCCACGGCCAGCGCTACAATCCTTTCGGTCCGCAGAACTACCCCGACGAGGTCTACAAGAGTCGCCAGATGACCGTCCTCCGCGATGCACTCATCCACGGCGTCGCCCAAGGTAAGCGTACCGACCTGACCGTCGATGATTCCAAGACCTTGGTCCTCCCGGCCGTGCCCACCAACTTCAAGCCGAGCGAGAAGAACGGCAACCCGACCGAATTCCTTTCCGGCGAAGCCGCCATCGAGAAGATGAAGCTCGCCCCCGGCTACAAGGTCTCGCTCTTCGCTTCCGAAGAGAAGTTCCCGGATCTCAAGAAGCCGGTCCAGATGTCGTTCGACGCCAAGGGCCGCCTCTGGGTCGCCACCACGCCGACCTACCCGCATTACCGCCCCGGCGACGCCCTACCTGACGATAAGATCCTGATTCTCGAAGACACGGATGGTGATGGTAAGGCTGACAAGCAGTCCGTCTTCGCCGACAAGCTCCACATCCCAATCGGCTTCGAAATCGCCCCCGAAGGCGTCTACGTCTCGCAGGAGCCTAACCTCGCCCTGCTCATCGACGATGACAAGGACGGCAAGGCCGACCGCACGGAGCTGATCCTGCATGGCTTCGACTCCCACGATTCGCACCACGCCATCTCGGCCTATTGCGCCGACGCTTCGGGCGCCTTCTACCTCCTCGAAGGCCGCTTCCTCCACAGCCAGGTCGAGACCGCTTACGGCCCGCGCCGCTGCAACGACGGCGGCGCCTGGCGCTTCGATCCGAAGTCCCACCGCCTCGAACGCGTGCAGGTCGACGTCTCCAATCCGTGGGGCTTCTCGTTCGACAAGTGGGAACAGCCGTTCCTTTCCGACGCCTCGCCTGGCGAGAACTGGTGGGCCGTGCCGCTCTCGGCCAAGGTCCCGTACGGCATCGAACAGATCAAGGTAGAGCAGTTCGTCCCCAAGCGCTCCCGACCGACCTCGGGCGCTGAATTCGTCTCCTCGCGTCACTTCCCCGACGCGCAGCAGGGCGACTTCATGATCTGCAATACGATCGGATTCCTCGGCATCAGTTTTGGTAAAAAGGCTGACGACGGTGCCGGCTTCACCGGCAAGGCCAATGGCGATCTCCTCACCTCCACCGATGGCAATTTCCGCCCAGTCGATCTCGAGTTCGCGCCGGATGGCTCGCTCTACTTCATCGACTGGCACAACCCGCTGATTGGGCACATGCAGCACAACGCCCGCGATCCCAACCGAGATCGCGAACGCGGACGCATCTACCGAATCACCTACCCTGAACGCCCGCTGGTGAAACCCGCGCAGGTCGCCGGCGCTTCCGTGGCCGAGCTCCTCGAAGTCCTCAAGGAGCCCGAATATCGTACCCGCTACCGCGCCCGTCGCGAACTCCGCGGCCACTCGCCCGCTGTAGTCCTTCCCGCCGTGAAGGCCTGGGTCGACAAGCTCGACAAGAATAATGCCGCCTATGAGCACCACCTCTGCGAAGCACTCTGGGCCACCTGGGCGCAGAATAAGCCCGACGCCGACCTCATCGCGCAGCTCCTCAAGGCCAAGCAGCCTGAAGCTCGCGCCGCCGCCGTGGACGTTATCCGCCACTCCTTCTGGCAACTCCCGAACCACGTCGAGCTACTCTGGTATGCCGTCCGGGACGAGAATGCCCGCGTGCGCCTGACCGCGGTCGTCGCCGCCACCTGGCTCGATAACGCCGATGGCGCCAAGATTGCCCTGGAGGCCTTCAAACTGCCCGTCGACCGCTGGATCGGACCCGTCTTACACTACGCCCTCACCTACACGCTCAAGGACGACGTCGACGCCCTCAAGGCCGCCAGCCAGCTGAACCTCGAAGGCAACCAGGCCGCCGCGGATTACTTTAGCGGCAAGCTCAAGATCGGAGTAGCCATCGCCGAAGCGGGCACCAACTCCAAGCCTGCACGCAAGCTCACCGCCGCCGAGGAGAAGACCTTCAAGCTTGGTCGCGAGATCTACTTCCGCGACGCTCACTGCGCCACCTGCCACCAGGCCGACGGCAAGGGCATCGTGAACATCTACCCGCCCCTCTCGAAGAGTAACTGGATTGAAGACGACGAGCGCCTGACCAAGATCCTACTCAAGGGCCTCTGGGGTCCCATCACCGTCAATGGCCAGCACTTCGACCCCACCAAGGGCGTGCCCCCCATGATGGGCTACGGTGGCCTACTCAATGACGAGGAAGCCGCGGCCGTGCTCAGCTACGTGCGCCTCTCCTTCGGTAACAACGGCAAGCTCGTCTCGCCCGCCACCGTGAAGAAGGTCCGCGAAGCCACCAAGGATCGCGTCAACTTCTACATGACCGATGAACTCCTCAAGGAACATCCGCTCAAGGCGACGCCTCCGGCGAAGAAGAAGAAATGAGCGAAGGCGAAGCCCTCGAGGGGGCACGTGGGCACGAGATCTCACTAGTTGACCCGTTGACCAGTGGGCCGGTTGGCAAGAACGAGGCAGACTGGTAGGGGCGCGACGGCGTCGCGACCGAGGGTGCAGACGGACGCGTCGCCGACGCGTCCCTACCCATGTCCGCAGCAACCATTCCGGTTTCCGGTTCCCCTTTGAGCCAGTAAATCGTTTCAGATGGCGGGGTAGGCTTGGCGTGAGCTGCCGCCTGCCCTTTTCTTATAAGTATCGATATTTTCTATACCCCCTATCGGTCAGGCTGGGCTTGACCTCGTTCCCAGCCATAGGGTTTATTCGACCCATGCGTCTTCTCTCCTGCCTCGCTTTAGTCCTCACCTCCGCCGTCCTGCCCTCGCAGGATTTCGACTTCAAGGGCGTCCCCGCCGACTACGCGATCGTGTTCGCGACCGCCAGTTCGCGCGGACTGAAGATCAGCGACTCGCCTGAGGCCAAGGCCTTCAAGGCTCGTATGGAAAAAGCCATCGCCGGACTCGACCCCAGCGCCAAAGACAACAAGGAGATGCAAGAGGCGATCAAGCTCGCGACGGGTATCGACCTGGAGTCCCCGGACAACCGGCTCGCCGGCGGAGTCACCCTTGGTGCCGCCGGGCAAATGAGCGGCGGGCTCATCGTCCGGACGCGCCATGATAGCAAAAAACTTTCGGCTCATGCCATCGCTAAGAAGGTCAGCACCGTGCAGGCCGGCGCGACCCAGGGCTGGAATGGCCAGGAGCTCCTGGCCTCCCTGAGCGACGAACTCGCCAAGGTCGCCAAGGATTTCCCGACGACCGCCACCGCCCCCGGTGCGCCGGCGTCCGAACCGATCGGCGTCTTCGACCTCGACGATAACACGCTCGTGATCGCCCAGCCCAAGGAAGCCGTGCGCATCATCGCCCTCCTCAAGGGCCAAGGCGCCTCCTACGCCCTGTCCCCCGCTTTACGCCCGCAGGTCAACGCCACCGGCCGTCCGTACGCCGTCTTCGCCATGAACGCCGCTAAACTGCCGGCCACCCCCGAACTCACTGATAGCGGATTCCAAGGTGCGGTCTTCGCAATGGGTGAAAATAACAGCGACCAAGTCATGAAGATCAGCGCGTACTTCACTACCAAGGAGAAGGCTGCCCCGATGGCCATGCAGGCCCAAAGCATGCTCGCCATGGCGCCGATGATGCTCTCCGGAGATCCGACCAAGCCTGAGACCGCCGAAGACAAGGCCATGAAGGCCCTGGCGGCTGAATTCCTCGCCGGCATCCAGCCCGTCGAAGCCGCCGGCAATCAGGTCACCCTGACCGCCAAGTGGGAAACGCTAAAGCTTTTCGGCATGATCGAGAAAATCGTCGCGATCGGCGCGACCAAAGCGAAGTCCGCGCCGCAGCCAGCGAAGAAGTAAGGCGTGGCCGACAGGCCACGCGGGGGTTCTGCCGGCATGGTGAACCGCTGCGAAGCAGCTGGTAGGGCTGGCCATCCTTGGCCGGCCGCGGTCGAGCAAGGATGCTCGACCCTACCCGACGCATAGAGGCAGAACTCAAAGGGGCACCACAGAGAAACCGGATAGTTGGTAGGGGCGCGACGGCGTCGCGACCTTGGAGCCAGGGCGGACGCATCGCCGACGCGTCCCTACCCTGCTTCGCAGCAGATCCCCAGCACCCATGCCAGCACGCGACTGTAAGTCGCGTAGGCACAAAAAAGCCCCCGAGGTCGGGGGCTGATTCGTGAGGCCGGGGAGGATTACTTGCCGCCGCAGCAGCCGCCAGATTGGCCTTCCTTATTGCAGCAACCGCAGGTGCCGAGGCACTCACCGGAACCACAACAGGCGAGGCAGCAGAAACCCTTGCGACCGACCCAGGCGAGGAAGAGCACGGCGACAGCCAAGATGATGGCAACCGGGTCGTAGACCTGCTTAATCAACACGCACACAAGCACGATATTGAAGGTGATGGCACCGATCAGGGCGACACCCCAGCCACGCGAGCAAGCGCGAAGCAACAACAGGCCACCAATCACCTCAAGGGCCTTGATGATGGCCAAGTAAGAAGTGCCAGTCATGGCGGTGAAGTAAGCCTGGGTCAAAGCCCCGGCTTCCGGCGAGGAAGGTGCCGAAGGAGCCGGCAACACTGACTTGATCGCCGGGACGAAGAAGCTCAGACCGAAGATGATGAAGGCCACCCCGAGGAGGATAGCGACGATGTTGGCGGTTTTTTTCATGACAAAGGCAGGTTAGCCCAAATGAGTGGGGTTGAAAGGGCTAAGTTCAGAGGGACTTGTGAGAGCCATCGCAGAGCGCACCCTTCTTGGAGTGTTTGCAGGCGCAGAAATAGACCGTGCCGTTGGCCTCGGCCTTGTAAGGCACGGGCGTGAAGGCGGAACCTTTATGGCCGCCGTCGCAGAAGGGCTGGTTCTTGCTGTGTCCACATGAGCACCAGTAGTAGGTCTTGCCGGCTTCAACGAGCACAGGAATCGGCGACTTCTGAGGGATATGGGGGGTGGACATGGAGCGAGAGTATCGAGTTTAGAGTATGGAGTATAGAGGATTACTGTAACGATTTCAGGCAAGGTCGAAGAGGAGGGCTTCGAGTGGGCCGGTGGAGTTGAAAGCGAAGGTTCCGGCGTCTTCCGATCTGACCGAATCGCCGGGCGAGAGTTTCGCGCCGCCAATCTCGACCTCGCCCGCGATCAACTGGAACCACAGCCCCCTGCCCGCTCGCAGATCATGCGAGATCGTTCCAGCGGACTTAGATTTCACGCGATAGACATCGGCGTCTTGGCTAATGTGCGCTGAGCCGTCGCGACCGTCGTTCGAAATGATGAGCACCTTGGGCGCTTCAAGCTGCTCCGGCGTCGGCGTCCATTCGGCATAACGCGGCTTGAGATTGGCCCGGTCCGGCATGATCCAGACTTGGATGAGATGGAGTCGTTCGGTCTTCGAGGGATTGAACTCGCTGTGCTTTACGCCGCTACCCGCACTCATGACCTGGATTTGCCCCGGCTTGAGCTGCGCATGATTGCCCATGCTATCTTTGTGCTCAATGGCACCCTCGAGGACGTACGTGAAGATTTCCATGTCCTTATGAGCGTGCGCCGGGAAACCCATCCCCGGGGCCACGAGGTCTTGATTGATGACGCGCAACGACCGGAAGGCCATGTGGGCTGGGTCGTAATAATCCGCGAAACTGAAGCTGTGGCGGGCCACCAGCCAGCCGTGATCGGCGAAGCCGCGCTCATCCGATCGTCGCACCGTAAGGTTCATATTCCAGCAACTTGGGCCGAAAGACGCCGAAGTCCATCACCCCTCGATTTTCCCGACGGATTTAGTTTGAAAACACCCCCTCCGATTGGTCTATGCTGATATTTCGTGTCGGGCAGTGGCTCAACCTGGTAGAGCGCTGCTTTCGGGTAGCAGAGGCTGAGAGTTCAAATCTCTCCTGCCCGACCAATTTAAAGACCCCGGGGATATTTCGATGTCCCCGGGGTCCTCTGCTTGGGGGTTGAAATCCCTAAGCCGGAGGTCTCTTTTATTGGTCTTACGGCGGAACACCCCTCCTCCGTCGCCTGTCTTATTCCCATGCCCTCCAAGGCCACCCTATTTCTTGGCGTTTTCGTCGGCACCCTCTGCTCCGCCGAGCCGATCAACTTCAGCCGGCAGATCCGACCGATCCTGTCCGAGAACTGCATCGCCTGCCACGGCCCCGACGAGAAAGCCCGCAAGGGGAAGTTGCGCCTCGACGACGAGAAAGATTCGAAGCGCGACCGTAAGGGCGACTTCGTCATCCTACCCGGCAAGCCCGAGCAGAGCGAACTGATCAAGCGCATCGAGTCGACCGACCCCGATGACGTCATGCCGCCGCCCAAGCAGCATAAGACGATTCCCGCCGCGCAGGTCGCCCTCCTCAAGCAATGGATCAAGCAAGGCGCCCCGTGGGGACGTCACTGGTCCTATGAGCCTGTCGCCCGTCCGTCCGTGCCGAAGAGCGGCGAAACCAATCCCGTCGACGCCTTCCTCGCCGACCGCCAAAAGAAAGAAGGCCTGACCTGGTCCGCTGAAGCGCCCAAGGCCATCCTCATCCGCCGCCTCGCATTGGATATCACCGGCCTACCGCCCACGCCTACCGAGGTCGCCCAGCTCTCTGGCGCCAAGCACGCGGACATCGTCGCCCATTTCTTGGCCAAGCCGGCTTACGGCGAACACTGGGCCCGTCAGTGGCTCGACCTCGCGCGCTATGCCGACAGCGCCGGCTACCCCTCCGATCCGGGCCGAGTCATTTGGGCCTACCGCGACTGGGTCATCAAGGCCCTCAACCGGAATCAGCCTTACGACCAGTTCGTCATTGAGCAGATGGCCGGCGACCTGCTGCCCAAGCCGACCGAAGACCAGATCATTGCGACCGCCTTCCATCGCAACACGATGACCCAGAACGAAGGGGGCACGAGCGACGAAGAATTCCGTAACGCCGCCGTCATCGACCGCGTGAACACCACCTACGCGGTCTTCATGGGTACCACCATGGCCTGTGCTCAATGCCACACCCACAAATACGATCCGATCACGATCAACGAGTATTTCCGTTCCTACGCCTTCCTCAACCAGAGCGTCGATAGCGATAAACGCGACGAGTCTCCGCTCTATGAAATCTACCCACCCGGTGTGAAAGCGCAGCGCGAGCAGTGGGTCAAGGACGCCGTCGTCGCTGAGGCAGCCTTCAAAAAGCCGAACCCGACCTGGCTCGCCGGATACGACGCGTGGTTAGCCAAGGGACCGAAGCTCACCGATAAGTCACTCAAGGCCGCCCTCGATGCACCTAAGGAAAAGCGCACGAAGGCCCAGGATAAGCTCCTCTCCGATTACTACGTCCGCAATGTCTCGCCCGCGACCAAGGCCGAACGCGCCCTCGCCGACGGTCTCAAGAAACAGATCGCGGCATCCGCACCGGTCACCGTGCCGATCATGCAAGACCTCGCCGGTGAAAAACGTCGCAAGACCTTCATCCAGCTCCGTGGCAACTGGCAGGCCCTCGGCGACCAGGTCGACGAAGGCGTGCCGACGCACCTCGCCCGCTGGGACGACTCCGCACCCAAGAACCGTCTGGGCTTCGCGCACTGGATCACCAGTCGCGACAACCCCCTCACCGCCCGCGTTACGATGAATCGTCTCTGGGAGACCGTCTTCGGCGTCGGCATCGTGCGCTCGAGCGAAGAGTTCGGGAGCCAAGGCGACCTCCCATTCCATCCGGAACTGCTCGACTGGCTCGCCGCCGAATTCGTCGAGAGTGGCTGGGACACGAAGAAGATGCTCTCGCTCCTCTTGAATAGCCGTGCCTATCGCCAAACTTCGGCCGCCAGCAGCAAGCGCAACGAGCAGGACCCTGATAATCGTTTCCTAGCGCGTGGCCCACGCTTCCGCCCGTCCGGCGAAATGCTGCGCGACCAGGCTCTCGCCGTCAGCGGACTCATCAGCGCAAAAATGTACGGCGTACCCGTGCGTCCAATCCGGCCGAACATGGGCCTGAGTATCGCCTTCGGCGGCTCGGGGGACTGGGCGACAAGCGCCGGCGAAGACCGCCACCGCCGCAGCCTCTACACCGACACGCGACGCAGCACTCCGTACCCGAGCTTCGCCACCTTCGACGCCCCGAACCGCGAGACCTGTGTCGTCCGCCGCGATCGCTCCAACACTCCCCTGCAGGCCTTCGTGACGCTCAACGATCCCGTCTTTGTCGAGACCAGCCAAGCCCTCGCCCGCCGTCTCCTCAAGGAAGGCGGCAACACTGATGAGTCGCGCTTGCGCCTCGCCTACGCGCTCTGCCTCTCCCGCGAACCCGACGCCAAGGAACTCGCTACACTGAAGACCCTGCTCGCCAAGTCTGTTGCGCAGTACAAGGCCGACGCCGCTCTCGCCCTCAAGATGGCGACCGAACCGCTTGGCCCGGCCGATAAAGGCGCCGACGTGCCCGCCCTCGCCGCCTGGACCGCCGTCAGCAGCGTCATCATGAACCTCGACGAGTTCCTCATGCGCCGCTGAGCCGAACACGCACCCTCCTTCCCCTTTCCGTCACATGAACCCACTCCGCGAAGCTCAGCTCAGCCTGCAGACCCGCCGCACTTTCCTCAGCAGCGTCGGCCAGTTCAGCCTGGGCGCCATCGCCCTCCACGCCCTGCAGACCGACGCCTTAGGCGCGCCCTCCGCGAACGATAACCCGCTCGCCCCTCGCAAGCCGCACTTCAAAGCCAAAGCCAAGCGCGTCATCTACCTACACATGTCGGGCGGCCCGCCCAACCTCGACATCTTCGACTACAAGCCGGAGCTCGTGAAATGCAGCACCCAGGACTGCCCGGATTCATTCCTAAAGGGCCGCACCTTTGCGTTCACCACCGGCGTGCCGAAGCTCATGGGTACCCCGCGCACCTTCAAGCAATACGGCCAGGGCGGACTCTGGATGAGTGATGCCGTCCCGAACTTCCAGAAGATCGCCGACGACGTCACGATCGTGAAAGCGATGCACACGGACCAATTCAACCACGCCCCTGCAGAACTCCTGCTCTTCACTGGACATAACCGCCAAGGCCGTCCGTCATTGGGGTCGTGGGCGACCTATGGACTCGGCACCGAGAACCAAGATCTCCCGGGCTTCGTCACCATGATTTCCAATGGCGTCCAGCCCAGCGGCGGCCAAGGCTGCTGGGGCTCGGGCTTCATCCCGTCGGTCTACCAAGGCGTGCAGTGCCGCAGCAAGGGCGACCCAGTCCTCTTCGCTAACGACCCGCCTGGCATGACCCGTGACCTCCGTCGCGCCACGCTCGATGCGCTCAAGGACCTTAACCAACGCCAGCAGGACGAACTCGGCCACGCCGAGACCGTCACGCGCATCGCCCAATACGAACTCGCCTTCCGCATGCAGACCAGCGTGCCGGACGTCATGGATATCTCGAAGGAGAAGCCTGCGACGCTTGAGGCCTATGGCGCCAAGCCCGGCGAATCCAGTTTCGCCAACAACTGCCTCCTCGCCCGCCGGCTCGTCGAGAAAGGCGTGCGCTTCGTGCATCTCTTCGACTGGGGCTGGGATTTCCACGGCACCAACCCGAGGGAAGATATCCGCGACGGCCTCACCGCCAAGATGGCCGCTACCGACAAGCCCGTCGCCGCGCTCATCAACGACCTTAAGGAACGCGGCTTACTCGAAGACACCCTCATCGTCTGGGGTGGCGAATTCGGCCGGACCCCTTTTCGCGAAGGCCGTACCGCCAAGAGCGAAGTCCTTGGTCGCGACCACTACCCCGATTGCTTCTCGATCATGATGGCCGGCGGCGGCGTGAAGGGCGGCTTCCAGTTCGGCGAGACCGACGAGATGGGCTTCGGCGGCGTCAAGGACAAGGTTCACGTCCACGACCTCCAGGCCACGATCATGCATCTCCTCGGCTTCGACCACGAACGCCTTACTTATCGTTTCCAAGGCCGTGACTATCGCCTCACTGATGTTCATGGGCATGTCGTGAAGCAAATTCTGGCGTAAGCGTGGAAGGGGACACGTGGGCAAGGTGACACGGGCACACGAAGAGACCGAACTTCGGGTGGCAGGTGGCAGCCTCAGGTGGCGGGTGGCGGGTACGGGTTATCGAGTTCAGGTACGGGTGCGGACCTGAGATCAAAATCCTGCCACCTGCCACCCGGGGCTGCCACCCGCCACCTGAGAGTGTATCTCGCGCAGTTTCTGAGCTATCATTCCGTGAACGAGGAACAAGGAACCAAGAACCTCTCACGGGTCACTTCCGCTTCCTTCATCATTCATCCTGCGTCCATCATCCATCCTCATGATGTGATTGAAACGACACGAGTCGTAATCCTGCCACTTTTGGAATTTGCGGTCTAGTCGTTTACTCATTCCCTAATATCTACCCATGCGTACCCTTCTCGCGCTCGCGCTCTGCGCTTCCTTCGCCGACGCGGCTTATGAACCGCTCAACGATAAAAACCGCCCCACCGCCAGCGAGCCCGCGCTTTCTCCGGCCGGCACAGCTGCCGCACTCAAGGTCCCCGCAGGCTTCCGCGTCGAGCTAGTCGTCGGCGAGCCCAAGATCGTCCAGCCCATCGCCTACACGATTGATGACCGCGGCCGCCTCTGGATTGTCGAGTGCACCAACTACCCGGCCAGCCCGGGCGAACCCAAGGACCGCATCCTCGTCCTCGAGGACACCAAGGGTAACGGCACCTTCGACAAGCAAACGGTCTTCTGGGACAAGGCCACGTTCTCCAGCGGCATCGCCGTCGGCTTTGGCGGCGTGTGGCTTGGCTCTCCTCCCAACCTACTCTTCATCCCGATCAAGGACGGCGACGAGCCCAAGCCCGCTAGTGAACCGCAGGTCATGCTCGATGGCTGGGCGAGTAACGATACGCACGAGACCCTGAACGACTTCATCTGGGGTCCGGACGGTTGGCTCTACGGTACGCACGGCATCTTCAATCGCTCCCGAGTGGGCAAGCCTGGCACCCCGGACGACGAGCGCATCCTCGTCGAAGCCGCCGTCTGGCGCTTCCACCCGACGCGCAAGGTCTTCGAACGCTGGTGCGAAGGCGGCAGCAACCAGTGGGGCGTGGATTGGAACGACCACGGCGAAGCTTTCTTCGAGGCCTGCGTCATCCCGCACATGTGGCACGCCATCCAGGGCGCCCGCTACCAGCGTCAGGCCGGCACGCACCCAGACGTCCATACCTACGAAGACATCAAGACCATCGCTTGGGGCCGCTATGAGAAAGCCGCCTACGCTGGCGCGATGGTCTACCTCGGCGGCGCCTTCCCCGCTGAATGGCGCGACCAGTTCTTCTTCCATGACATCCACATGAACAAGATCCGGTGCGAGACGATGATCCCGACCGGCAGTGGTTATCGCAGCGAGAAGAAGGTCGATTTCGGTGTCAGCTCCGACCGCTGGTTCCGCGGTCTCTCCCCCCAATATGGTCCGGATGGCGGCGTCTTCATTAATGATTGGTACGATAAGGTCCCCTGCCACCAGCAGAAGCAATTCTCCGATCGCTCCAACGGCCGCATGTATAAGATCGTCACCGATGCCGTGAAGCCCGTGAAGGTTGACCTCGCCCAGCTTTCCGACGCCGAACTGGTCGCCCATCACCTCAACGCCAACGATTGGTTCGTGCGCCACGCCCGTCGCCTCCTCCAGGAACGCGGTGCCAACGCGGCCACAACCGCCGCGCTCGAGAAGATTCTCTTCGAGAACCCTGACGACACCCGCCAGCTGCGCGCCCTCTGGACACTGCAGGCGCAGGGCGCCCTCACCGAGGCCACCCTCCTCCGCACGCTTGAAGCCAAGAGCGCCGCCGTCCGCGGCTGGGCCATCACCTGCGCCGCTGAAGGCGGCAAGCCAACGGCGCCGATCTACGAACGCATCGTCCAACTCTGCCAGAAAGACCCTTCCCCCGTCGTGCGTCGTCGCATCGCTTCGGCCGCCCAGCGCCTGCCGCTGGCCGACCGCTGGAGCTGGCTCGAGCCCCTGGCGCAGCGTGCCGAGGACGTCGCTGACCAGAACATCCCGTTCCTGCTCTGGTATGCGCTGGAACCAGCGGTCGCCGCCGATCCCGTCCGCGGACTCGCCCTCGCCCAGAAAACCCCCTTCGGCAAAATCGCCAACTTCACCGCGCGTCGTCTCGCCACCGCGGCGGTCGAGCCCGGAGCGAAAGGCGAACAGCTCGAAGTCCTGAGCCAGACGCTGCTCACCTCGAACGACAAGCTCCGCGCCACCTTCCTCAACGGCATCAAGGATGGTCTCGTCGGACAGGTTCGCCTCAAAGAACCCGCCACGTGGCCCAAGGTTTACGCCGAACTCGCCAAGCACCCCTCGAATGAGGTCCGCAGCAGCGCCCGCCAGATCGCCGTGACCTTCGGCAACGCCTCGGCGTTGGATCAACTGCGCGCCACGCTTCTCAACCCCAAGGCACCCGTGCCTGAGCGTGCCCGCGTTCTCGCCAACCTGGCCCAGATCCGCGACCTGGAATCGCTTCCCGGCATCCTCGACCTCGCCAAGGCCGGCGGCTTGCGCGGACCGGCAATCGTCGCCCTCGCGCAGTTCGACGACGCCCGGATCGCACCACTCTTGATTCAATTCATCGTCGATGAAGACAAAGGCGTCCGCCCGCTCGCCCTCAATAACCTCGCCGGCCGCGCGGAAAGTTCCCGCGCCTTGCTCGCCGCTATCGATGCCGGTAAATTCAAGAAGGATGTCCTGAGCGCCCCGCTAGCCAGCAAGATTCGCGGCTTCAATGACGCCAAGATGAACGCTTGGCTCGAGAAGAACTGGGGTACGGTCAACGCCAGCTCCGAAGCCAAGGCCAAAGCCATCGCGAACTATAAGAAGTTCCTCGGTACGAACGCCATCCTAAGCGCCGACGTCAAACGCGGTCGCGATCTCTTCCGGGCTTCCTGCGCGGCCTGCCACCAGCTCTTCGGCACCGGCGGCGAGATTGGTCCACACCTGACTGGCGGCTACACCGACCTTGAATACATGCTGCAGAACATCATTGATCCCAACGCGGTCATCGGGTTGGACTACCAACTCGTCTACATCACGCTCAAGGACGGCTCCCTCCAGGCCGGTATCATCAGCGCCGAAAACGAATCCACCCTGACCCTCAAGGCTCCTGGCGCTCCCGCACCCGTGGTCATCGCCAAGGACCAGATCAAAACCCGCGTCGTCAGCCCGAACTCTCTCATGCCCGAAGGCCTGCTCAACGGCATGGAAGAACCGGATGTCCGTAGCCTCTTCCTCTATCTCCGCCAAACCAGCGAACCTAAGTAATCGCACTTTATGAAAAACATCGCCCGCCTCCTCCTCCTCAGCCTGCTGGCCCTACAGCTCCCGCTGCTGGCCGCCGACAAGAAGTTTGTCGTCATGATCGCCGGTAAATCGAGCCACAGTCCGGGCGCGCA